>NZ_JBEPQI010000006.1:0-445700 GCF_040547725.1 Bradyrhizobium sp. LA2.1 | reverse complement strand
ACCCACGGCCTGCAACGACCTGGGGGTTTGCGGGCTCCCGTCCGTCACCGCAACGTCTACAATAGCAGACCTGCGGCGCTTCGACTTACAAGGGGGTACAAGTCCCGCGGCGACCTCTCGTGCGGAGAGAGGCCCCTCACCCCAACCCTCTCCCCGTAAGAACGGGGAGAGGGAGCGCACTGACGCTGCGGCCACGGCTCGCATCACACTGCGCACTCCGAGCCGCCGCCCGGCGCTGTCAATGGGCTGACGTGCCGCACCATTTTGTGGCACAACGGCCGCCTCCGCCGATCGACCAACGAGGCCACGCATGCCCGCGCCGAAACCGCCTGCCTTCGAGACCCTGAGCCTGCATGCGGGCCAGCATCCGGATCCCGCGACCGGCGCCCGCGCGGTGCCGATCTACCAGACCACGTCCTACGTGTTCCAGGATTCCGACCACGCCGCCGCGCTGTTCAATCTGGAGCGCGCCGGCCACATCTATACGCGCATCTCCAATCCGACCACCGGTGTGCTGGAAGAGCGGCTCGCGGCGCTCGAAGGCGGCGTCGGCGCGATCTGCACCGCGAGTGGCATGGCCGCGCTGCATCTGGCCATCGCGACGCTCTTGAATGCCGGCGACCATATCGTGGCGTCGAGCTCGCTCTATGGCGGCACCATCAATCTTCTGGCCCACACGTTGCCGCGCTTCGGCATCACCACGACCTTCGTCAAGCCGCGCGACCTCGACGCGTTCCGCGCGGCGATCAAGCCGAACACCAGGCTCGTGATCGGCGAGACCATCGGCAATCCCGGGCTCGAGGTGCTTGATATCCCGAAGGTCGCGGGAATCGCGCATGAGGCAAAGATTCCGCTGCTGATCGACAACACCTTTGCCACGCCCTATCTCAGCCGCCCGATCGAGCTTGGTGCCGACATCGTCATGCACTCGGCCACCAAGTGGATCGGCGGCCACGGCATCGCGATCGGCGGCGCCATCGTCGACGGCGGCCGGTTCGACTGGCGCAGCTCCGGCAAATTCGGCGTGCTGACCGAGCCCTATGGCGGTTATCACGGCATCGTCTTCGACGAACAGTTCGGCACGAGCGCCTTCATCATGCGTGCGCGCACCGAGGGCCTGCGCGATTTCGGCGCCTGCCTGTCCCCGACCAACGCGTTCCAGCTCTTGCAGGGCGTGGAGACGCTCGGCGTGCGCATGGATCGCCACATCCAGAACACACATCTGGTGCTGGAGGCGCTGAAGTCGAACAAGGCCGTCGATTGGGTGCTGCATCCCTCACTGGAGGACCACACCGACTATCAGCTCGCAAAAACGCTGCTGCCGCGCGGCGCCGGCTCGATCGTCTCCTTCGGCATCAAGGGCGGGCGACCCGCCGGCCGAAAATTCATCGAATCGCTGCGCATGATCAGCCATCTCGCCAATGTCGGCGACGCCAAGACGCTGGTGATCCACCCCGCCTCGACCACGCATCAGCAGATGGATGCCGAACAGCTCAAGACCGCCGGCATCGGCGAAGAGCTGGTGCGCCTGTCGGTCGGCATCGAGACGGCAAGCGACATCATCGACGATCTCGCCCAAGCGCTGCGCATCTCGCAAAAGGTCTGACACCATGAAGCTTTCCGTCAACGGCGCCGAGGTGTTTGTCGCAAACGGTGGCCGCGAATTCGACAAGTCCCTGCCCACGGTCGTCTTCATCCACGGCGCCGGCTTCGATCACTCGACCTGGGCGCTGCATACGCGCTGGTTCGCCCATCACGGTTATGGCGTGCTGGCGCCCGACCTGCCCGGCCACGGCCGCTCTGCTGGACCTTCGCTGTCAACCATCGCCGAGATGGCGGACTGGACGGCGGCATTGCTCGCTGCGGCCGGCGTGGCAAAGGCGCACCTGATCGGCCACTCCATGGGATCGCTGATCTCGCTGGAGACGGCGGCGCGTCACCCCGACAAGGTGTCCGCGCTGAGCCTGATCGGCACCGCCGCGACCATGTCAGTCGGCCCCGATCTCCTGAAAGCGGCCGAGGCCAACTCGCAGGACGCCAACGACATGGTGTCGATCTGGGGTCTCGGCTTCAACGCCGAGCTTGGCGGCAGCCTCGCTCCGGGCCTGTGGATGCATGGCGGCGCGCAGGCGGTGCTGAAGTCTTGCGAGCCGGGCGTGCTCTTCAGGGATTTGTCGGCCTGCAATGCTTACGCGAACGCGCTTGTCGCTGCTGCGAGCGTGAAAGTGCCGACGACGCTCATCCTCGGCGAACGCGACATGATGACACCGGCGAAGGCGGGTAAGGCGCTAGCCGCGGCGATCCCGCATGCGAAGACCGTCGTGGTGCCGGGCGCAGGCCACATGATCATGGCCGAGCGCCCGGATGAATTGCTGGCGGCGTTGAGGGGCTAAGCTTTTCGGGCGCAGGAGCTTCCACGGGCGTCATGGCCGGGCTCGTCCCGGCCATCCACGCCTGGCGGCGCGAAAGGAAGACCGTGGATGCCCGGGACAAGCCCGGGCATGACGACGTCTCTCAAGTATTCCCGCTCAGGACCCCGGCGTCCACTTCCAGACGATATCGGAGACATTGACCGGCTTCGGGATCAGGCCGAGCTTTGCAAAACGGTCGGCCACGGCCTGCTGCGTCCTGATCACCTCGGCGTCGAGCGGCACCACGCTGTAGACCGAGCGGTTGACGAAGCGCCTGACAGCTTCGATGTCGACGCCGGTCGCCTCGGCCTGCGCCTTTGCGACCTCCTCGTGATGCTGCTCCGCCCACTTGCCTTCGGAGGCGAAGGTCGTATTGAGCTTCGCGACCAGCGACGGATATTTCTCGACGAAGTCGGTGTTGGCGATGTAGTAGGCGTTCGGCTTGTGCACGTCCTTGTCGAAGACGAGAACGCGCGCGCTCTCCTTCAATTCGGCGAGCGCGAGATAGGGGTCCCAGATCGACCAGGCGTCGACCGAGCCCTTCACGAAGGCCGCCGTCGCATCGGCCGGCGCCAGCGGCGCGGGCGTGATGTCGGACCAGGACAGGCCGGCCTTTTCGAGCGAGGCGACCAGGAGATTGTGCGCGCTCGATCCCTTGCCGAAGGCGACGCGCTTGCCTCTGAGATCAGCCAGCGTCTTGATCGGCGAATCCTTCGGCACGATGATCGCCTGGTTGTCGCCCTCGGACTTCACCGCCGCGACATATTTTATTTTTGCGCCGCCGGCTTGCGCGAAGATCGGCGGCGTGTCGCCGACGAAGCCGAAATCGACGCTGCCGACGTTGATGGCCTCCAGCAGCGGCGGACCGAACTGGAAGTCGATCCATCTGACTTCGATGCCGAGCGGCCTGAAGGCGTTTTCGAGCGTTTGACGCTGGCGCACGGCCGGGAAGAAGCCGCCCTTCTGGGTGCCGATGCGGATTTCCGCCGGCTTGTCCTCGGCGCGTGCGGGTGCGGCCAGGGCGGTTGCGAGGAGAAGCGCTGCGGTCAGGATATGTCGTCGTGCAATCATGTTGCGGTCCTTTGCGTCAGGTTCAGTTGGCGAAGAGTGGGGAATTGGCACGGCGGCTCCGCTCCGAAAACACAGCACGCGCGGCTCGTTCGGCCTCGCGCGCCGAACGGAACTGGCGACCTTCGAGACTGTCGAACAGGCGCTCCGAGGAGAAGAAGCGGAAGCCGCGCTCATCTCTTGTGATGATGCCGGCGGCGCGGTCGTGGATTTCAATGATGTAGGCGTTGGACTGGATTTGGGACATGACTGCTCGTTCGCCGGAATCTCGGCGTTCCTGTCGTGGGATTTGTGCTGTGGGAGGTTGCTAGGACGCGATCAGCAACAACAACAGGCGCCTGTTGCCGCCGAGAAACAGCGCCGCGTCATGCACGCGTGCATGTCGTCAAGGTTACGCTGGTGATCGGTTCTCATATCGCGGCATCAAGCTCGAGGAGCAGTTTCGATGCTGCGAATATCGAGCGATTGGCGCGTTCGGTCAATGAAATGGCTATCCATATTTGGCACGAGCGCGCTGGCGCGCTTCTCCCGCCGCAAGCACCGACAGACGGATTCATCTCGCGATGAGTTCAACAGGCGCGGGCGGCGGGCATGGTACGCTCGCGCAACGTCAAAACAGACAATTTGGGAGATCCGGACATGGCGGATGATCTGAAGGGGCGCACCGCGCTCGTCACCGGCGGCTCGCGCGGGATTGGCGCAGCCGTCTGTCGCGCCCTGGCCGCATCAGGCGCGGCGGTGGCGATCAACTGCCGGGAGCAGATCGGGCAGGCCGAAAAGCTGGCAGGCGAGATCGGCAAGCAAGGCGGCCGTGCCATTGTCGTTGCCGCCGACGTCTCGCAGCGCGACGCCGTGGCTACAATGGTCGAGCGCGTCACGGCCGGGCTCGGACCGATCGACATCCTCGTCAACAATGCCGGCATCGCGATCACGCGCGGCGTCGATGATCTCACCGAGGACGATTTCGACCGCACCATCCTGGTCAACCTGAAATCGGTCTTCCTTTGCACACAGGCGGTGCTGCCGGAGATGCGCGCGCGGAAATGGGGCCGCATCGTGAACATTTCCTCCGGCGCCGCGCGCGGTGCCGGCTCGATCGGCCCGCACTACAACGCGTCCAAGGCCGGCATGGAGGGCCTCACGCGCGGCTATGCGGCGCGGCTGGTGAAGGAAGGCATCACCGTCAACGCGGTAGCGCCGTCACTGATCGAGACCGACATGATGACTGGCCAGCCCGGGCTCGTCAGCCGCATCCCGCTCGGCCGCTTCGGCACGGCCGATGAGGTGGCGAAAGCCGTGATGCTGCTGGTCGACAATGCCTACATGACCGGGCAGACCATCGCGCTGAGTGGAGGCATGGCGTTTAACTAGGAGCGAAGATGGTGCCGCCTTTCCTTCTCCCCTTGTGGGAGAAGGTGGCGCGAAGCGCCGGATGAGGGGTATCTCTCCGCGCACGCCGCTCTTCGTGAGCCGTAGGGTGGGCACCATTTCTATCGCGGTGCTGGATGGGTGGTGGGCACGGCGCAAGTGCGCCTTTGCCCACCCTACGATTCCGGACTCGCGGAGAGATACCCCTCACCCGTCTCGCCGCTTCGCGGCGAGCCACCCGTCCCACAAGGGGAGAGGTGAGAAAACATCACCACATCGTCGCCGCAGCCCGCTCGGGCCAGATCCGGTCATACTCCGCGCCGCCGACCTTGTTCTCGCTCATCTCGGCGAGGATCTGGCCCGGCGTCGGCAGCGTTTTCGGATCGATCCGCTTGTCGGGATTCCAGAGGTCGGAGCGGACGATGGCGCGGGCGCACTGGAAATAGATTTCGTCCACATTCATCACCATGACGCTGCGCGGCGCCTTGCCCTCGACCTTGAACGAGGCGAGCAGCTCGGGATCGACGGAGAGACAAGCGCGGCCGTTGGCCCGCACCGCGTTGCCGGAACCGGGGATCAGAAACATCAGCGACACCCTGGGATCGCGCACGATGTTGCGCAAGGAGTCGACCCGGTTGTTGCCGCGGCGATCCGGGAGCATCAGCGTCTTCGGATCATGGATGCGGACGAAGCCGGGGAGATCGCCGCGCGGCGAGCAGTCGATGCCTTCCGGCCCGATGGTGGCGAGCGCGGCAAACGGCGCCTTCTCGATGAAGATGCGGTAGAGCGGGGTGACGTGGTCGGCGACTTTCACGGTCGAGGCATCACCAACGGCACCGTAGATGGCCTCCAGCTGTTCGACCGTTTCAATCACCGACATTCCGTTCTCCTTGTTGCGCCGGCTATTCGTGCCAGCCTTCGTTCCTGATCACACGCACGAGCTGGCGGCTGTGATAGTCCGCGCTGCCCGCGTTGAGGATGGTGACATCGGCATTGGCCGATGCGTCGTCGACGCTGCGCGCGAGGCGATCCGCGATATTGCCGTCGCTGTGCCGGGCCCGGGCAGCAAGCCGCTGCGCCAGCACGTCAGGCGGCGCCGTGATCGCGACCACGACGACGTTGGTATAGGCCTGGCGGAGCGCGCCGATCACCGTGCGCGAGACATTGGCGACGACGGCCCGGCCAGCGAGGATGTCATCGTTGATTTCGAGCGGAAGAGCGTAGGAATGACCATGCGCTTCCCAGTGCACGGCGAAATCGCCGTGCTCGCGCGCGCGGCGGAATTCCTCCTGGCTCATCGCCATATTGTCTTCGGCTTCGGAGGATTCGCGCGTCACGACACGGCGCGGAAAGACGATGTCGTGCTCGTCGACGCAGGCCGCCTGCGCGAGCCGCAACAGCGTGTCCTTGCCGGCACCGCTGGGGCCGACCACGAGCACGAGCCGCCCGGGTCCGATCCCGCTGGCCTCATCGTGTGCCATGGTCGCGGTCTCGCTCATGCGACGCGGTTTCCTTCGCGCCAGACGCTGCGGACCACGGGGACGTCGCCCGCGACATGCACGCGGATCAGGTCGGCCCGCTTGCCGATCGCGACCTCGCCACGATCCGACAGGCCAACCGCTTCGGCCGGCGCCTTCGTCACGGTGCGAACCGCCGCCGGAAGGCTGATCGCGGGCACATGCTCCGGCAATTGCAGCGCGGCCATCAGGAGGCTGGACGGGATGTAGTCCGACGACAGGATGTCGAGCAGGCCCTCGCGGGCGAGATCGACCGCGGCGATGTTGCCAGAGTGCGAGCCGCCGCGCACGACGTTCGGCGCACCCATCAGGATGTCGATGCCGGCCTGATGCAGGCCGCGCGCGGCCTCCAGCGTGGTCGGGAATTCCGCCACCGACACGCGATCACGCACGGCGTCCACGACGTTCTCCTCGGTGGTGTCGTCGTGGCTCGCCAGCGGAATGTTGTATTTGTGCGCCAGCGACACGATCTCGCGCATGTTGGCCGCTGCATAGAGCTTCTGATACTCGAAGCGCTTCGCGAACAGCTCGTCGAGCTCGGCATCGGTCTTGCCGCCGCCCTTGCCGCGATAATAGTCGCGCAGCTTGACCTCGTCGCGGAACTGGCGCTGGCCGGGTGTGTGGTCCATCAGCGACATCAGCTTGACGTCGGGACGGTCGATCAGCTCCTTTGCTTCCTCCACCACGCTCGGCATCGGGATTTCGCAGCGCAGATGCAGGAAGTGGTCGGCGCGCAGCAGGTCGGCATCGCGCGCGGTCGTGATCGCGGCGGCGAGCACGCCGGCGCGGCCATCGACTTCCTCGGCGCCGTCCTCGCGCCAGACCCGGAGCGAGTCGAACACGGTGGTGATGCCTGAGGTCGCAAGCTGGCCGTCATAGGAGATGACGGCGGCGACCGGATTCCAGAACACTTTTGGGCGCGGCACGTAATGCGCTTCGAGATGATCGGTGTGGAGCTCGATCAGGCCGGGCATGATGAGGTCGCCGCCGGCATCCTCGGCGCCTGCGGGCGCCCTGCCCTCGCCGATCTCGGCGATGCGTCCGTCGGCAAGAGCAAGCCAGCCCTGCTCGATCACCCGGTCAACCAGCACGATCCTGGCGTTGGCGATCAATGTGTCCTTCGGCTTGGCGTTCATTTCCATTTCCTTCAGGCCGCGGCGGCAAAGCTGGTGACGTCAACAATTCGGTCGGCAATCAAATGGCGGATTTCGTCGTCGTGGACAATGGCGACCATGGCGACGCCCTGGCGCTTCTTCTCGGCGACCAGATCGACCACGACGGCGCGGTTGGCGGCATCGAGCGAAGCGGTCGGCTCGTCCAGCAGCAGGATCGGCAGGTCCGAGATGAAGCCGCGCGCGATGTTGACGCGCTGCTGCTCGCCGCCGGAGAAAGTCGCGGGCGGCAGCTGCCAGAGTCTTTCAGGAATGTTGAGGCGGTGCAGCAACTCGCCGGCGCGGGCCTGTGCGTCGGCTCGGGCCGTGCCGTTCACGATCAGTGGCTCCGCGACGACGTCGATGGTCGCAACACGCGGCACCGCCCGCAAAAACTGGCTGACATAGCCGATCGTGGAGCGGCGGATGTTGAGAACCTGCCGCGGCTCGGCGGTGGCGAGATCGACCACCGCGCCGCGATGGCGAATGCCGATGCGGCCGGAGTCGCAGCGGTAGTTGCCAAAAATCATCTTCAGGATCGACGACTTGCCGGCACCGGACGGGCCAGAGAGCACGACGCATTCGCCCGGGTCGACGTGGAAGGTCACGCCGCTGACGACAGGCAGCTCGATGCCGCCCTGCAGGTGCATCGTAAAGGTCTTTTTCGCGGCGGCGATGTCGATCATGGCGGTCATCGGAAAACTCATCTTGGAAGGCTTATGGCGGCAAAATCGAGGAGACGAGGAGCTGGGTATAGGGCTCGCGGGGGTCATCGAGCACCTGGTCGGTGAGACCGGTCTCGATGACACGGCCGCCCTTCATCACCATCACGCGATGCGACAGCAGTCGCGCCACCGCGAGATCGTGGGTGACGATGATGACGGCAAGGTGCAGCTCGGCGACGAGGCTGCGCACGAGGTCGAGCAGGCGCGCCTGCACGGAGACATCGAGGCCACCGGTCGGCTCGTCCATGAACACCAGCCGCGGCTCGGTGACGAGGTTGCGCGCGATCTGGAGACGCTGGCGCATGCCGCCGGAATAGGTGCGCGGCGCATCGTCGATGCGCGCGATGTCGATCTCGACGCGGGTGAGCCAGTCCGACGCGGTATCGCGGATGCGGCCGTAGTGATTCCAGCCCACCGCCATCAGCCGTTCGCCGACATTGGCGCCGGCCGAGACCGCCATGCGCAGGCCCTGCGCGGGATCCTGGTGCACATAGCCCCAGTCGGTGCGGAACAGGAAGCGCCGCTCGGCTTCGCCGAGGCTCGTGAGATCGCGGGTGATGCCGTCGCGCATCCGGTACGACACCTGGCCGGCGCTCGGCGCGAGCTGGCCCGACAGCATTTGCAGCAGCGTCGACTTGCCCGAGCCGGACTCGCCGACGATCGCCAGCACCTCGCCGGGGTAGAGCGAGAAGGAGACGTCGCGGCACGCGGCGATGCGGCCATAGGACTTGCTGAGCGACTCCGCGACCAGCAGCGGCTGATCGTTTTCGAGCTTATCGAGATCAGCCATGTCTTGATCAGCCATGTGAGCCCGCCTTGTCCTTGTATGGCGCGGCGCTGAGGCTGCCGTGATGGCCGGCGGCCTGGCGGCCCTCGCAATAGTCGGTGTCCGAGCACACGAACATGCGCCCGCCCTTGTCGTCGGTGACGATCTCGTCGAGATAAGAATTCTCGGCCGCGCACAGCGCGCAGGGCGCGTTGAAGCGGTACGGCTCGAACGGGTGATCCTCGAAATCGAGCGACACCACCTGCGTATAGGGCGGGATCGCATAGATGCGCTTCTCGCGACCGGCGCCGAACAATTGCAGCGCCGGGCAATTGTCCATCTTGGGATTGTCGAATTTCGGCGTCGGCGACGGGTCCATCACGTAGCGCGCGTTGACCTTCACCGGATAGGCGTAGGCGGTGGCGATGTGGCCGAAGCGGGCGATGTCCTCGTAGAGTTTTACGTGCATCAGGCCGTATTCGGCGAGCGCATGCATGCGCCGCGTCTCGGTCTCGCGCGGCTCGAGGAATCGCAGCGGTTCCGGGATCGGCACCTGATAGACCAGCACCTGGTTCGCGTGCAGCGACGTCTCCGGGATGCGGTGACGGGTCTGGATCACGGTCGCATCTTCGGTCGCCGTGGTCGTGGCGACGCCCGCGGTCTTGGCGAAGAATTTGCGGATCGAGATCGCATTCGTCGTGTCGTCCGAGCCCTGGTCGATCACCTTCAGCACGTCCTGCGGCCCCAGGATCGCCGCGGTCACCTGCACGCCACCGGTGCCCCAACCGTAGGGCATCGGCATTTCACGGCTGGCGAACGGCACCTGATAACCCGGAATAGCGATCGCCTTGAGGATCGCGCGGCGGATCATCCGCTTGGTCTGCTCGTCGAGATAGGCGAAATTGTAGGCGGGCGCGTTCATTCCGCGGCCTCCTTCATGGCATCGGGCGCGTTGGCCTCGGCAAATTCCCTGCGCAGCTTGCGCAGGAGGCCGAGCTCGGACTGGAAGTCGACATAATGCGGCAGCTTCAGATGCTCGACGAAGCCGGTCGCCTGGACGTTGTCCGAATGCGACATCACGAATTCTTCATCTTGCGCGGGGGCCACGGCCTCTTCACCGAGCTCGCGGGCACGCAGCGCCCGGTCGACCAGCGCCATCGACATGGTCTTGCGCTCGCTCTGGCCGAAGGCGAGACCATAGCCGCGGGTGAAACACGGCGCTTCCGTCGCCGAACCCTTGAATTGATTCACCATCTGGCACTCGGTGAGCTCGATGGAGCCGAGCGGCACGGCGAAGCCGACGTCTTCCGCGAAAAATTCGACCTCGACCTCGCCGAAGCGGATCTCGCCGACGAAGGGATGGTTGCGGCCGTAACCGCGCTGGGTGGAATACCCCATGGCCAGCAGAAAGCCTTCGTCACCGCGCGCGAGGTTTTGCAGGCGCAGGTCGCGATCGGCCGGGAAGTTCAGCGGTTCGCGCGTGAGATCGCCGACGCTGGCGCCGTCTTCGGCCCGCGGCGAGGATTCGATCAGCCCGTCGCGGCCCAGGATATCGGTCACACGCGGCGTGGGCGCCGTCGAAGCTTCGGCCGTCGCCGGCACTTCAGGCACAAAGCCCTGGCCAAGCGAGGGATCGAGCAAACGATGCGTGTAGTCGAAGGTCGGCCCGAGGATCTGGCCGCCGGGAATGTCCTTGAAGGTCGCCGACACCCGCCTCTGCACCCGCATCGCGCCGGTCTCGACCGGCTCGCTGGCGCCGAAGCGCGGCAGGGTGGCGCGGAAGGCGCGGACCAGGAAGATCGCCTCGATCAGATCCCCGCGCGCCTGCTTGATGGCGAGCGCCGCGAGCTCTCGGTCGTAGAGCGACCCTTCGCTCATGACGCGGTCCACGGCGAGGCCAAGCTGCTCCGAGATCTGATCCAGCGTGACCTCGGAAACGCTCTGGTCGCCACGCCGCGCATTTGCGAGCAGGCGATGGGCGTTCTCGATGGCGCGCTCGCCGCCTTTGACTGCGACATACATGCGACTAGCTTCCCTTGTTCACGACACGCGTGGTGCGCGGGATCGCAACCACGGCATCATCGGCGACCAGCACCAAATCGATGCCGCGCGGAAACAGCGCCTCGTTGAACCGCAGCCGTTCGAACAGGTCGAAAGGCCTGATCGAGGCCTGAAGCGTCGCGACACCGTCGATGCCGGGGCCACGCAGTTCGAAACTGCGCCCCGAATCCAGGCTCTCGACCTGAAGGATCACCGTGGTCGAACGATCGGGATACTCATTCGTGCCCAGTGCGAAGCGATCGAGCGACGGCAGCGCCGCGCCGTCGCTGATCAGCGCGAAACTCGCGATCGAAGAGTCCTGCACCACCGGCGCGCCGGTGTGGAACTTGATCCATTTCACCACGTCCGACCTCTCCGCCATCCGGGCATCGAGCCAGAGCGGCGTGTCGTGATCGAACAGCGTCAGCGCGATCGCGGCAGTGCCGCGCATCGTTGGCTCGGGCGCTCCCGCCATCGGCACGATGCGCTGGACCGAGCCCGGCCGCGCCATCGCGTCCATGACGGAACGAAAGGTCGATTGCGCCGACAACACCTTGTCGACGAAACCCGGCGGTAGTTCCGCAATCGTGGTCATGGCCTCACCCCTCACCGCGCACCATGGTGTAGAAATCAACCTTCGTCGCGGCGGTCTCGGCGGCCGCCTGCTTGCGCTGGATCATAAGCTGCTCGCGCAACGGCGCGATAACGTCACGCTCCACCGCCTCGCCGAAATCACTGGACTGCGCCAGTGCGTCGCACACCGCGATCAACCGCGCCTTTTCGCCATCGCGCCCCAGCGTGTAGCCGAAGCCGACCTCGCCGCTCGCGAGCCGGACCGCCGCGCGGGACACCGTAGCTTCACCGAGATTGAACGGCGCACCGTCGCCGCCGACCCGGCCGCGCAGCATGACGAGACCGTTTTCCGGCGCGCGCAGCTCCTGATGAGCCGGCAGGGCGAGAGCGCGGAGGCGAGCGGCGATCTCGCCCGCCTCCGCGTGCGCCAGCACGGCCATGGCGGCCTTGCGCTGGACTTGCTGGTTGTTGTGCTGGGTCACCAAATCCACCGAGCTTTTGACAGAACTTGCCGAATCCAAGTTGTCTATGATAATAGACAACTTGATACGGAAGCGCCATGACTGTTTCGTGACAAACGTGTGATTTCTGAAGTAGGCTTCTCGGCGACATGAGCATGCAGGACACAGCCTCTTCGGGCGTCGCGCTGTGGCGCCTCGTTGCCGACGGCATCGAGCGCGGCATCGCCGACGGTCGCTTTGCGGCCGGCGACAAGCTGCCGGGCGAGATGGAGATCGCCGAAACCTATCGCGTGAACCGCCACACCGTGCGGCGCGCGCTGGCCGCGCTTGCCGAGCGCGGCATCGTGCGCGCCGAACGCGGCAGCGGAACCTATGTCGAGGCGCAGCGCCTCGCTTATCCCTTGCGCTCGCGCACTCGCTTCTCCGAGATCGTCGGCGCCGATGGCCGCGAACCGCATGGCCGGCTGATCGAGGCGTCCGGCGACGTCGCGACCCGCGAACTGGCGCGCGAACTGGGATTGAAGGCCGGCGCGCCGCTGGTGCGGATCGAGGCGATCCGCCTCGCCGACCGCACGCCGATCTGCGTCTCCACCACCTGGCTGTCAGCGGAATTGTTCCCGGGCGCGGGCGAGGTGTTCGCCGCGACGCGCTCGATGACGAAACTGCTCGAGCATTACGGCGTCCGCGACTACAGCCGCGGCGCGACCCGGATCACCGCCGGCATCGTGGACGCAACCGATGCTGCGCGGCTCGATCTGCCGCTGGGGCGGCCGATCTTGGTGGTTGACGCGACCGACCACGATCTCGCCGGCAAGCCGCTGGTGACCAAGCACTCGCGCTTTGCAGCGGAGCGGGTGGAGTTTCTGGTGGAGAACGGGTGAGCGGGCGACCACGCAGGGCTCGTAGGGTGGGCAAAGGCGCACTTGCGCCGTGCCCACCATCTCTCCCCGATATCTAAGCAGAAGTGGTGGGCACGCTTCGCTTTGCCCACCCTACGGCGCCGGCGATCAGGCGACAGCTCGCCGCCCAATGATCGCAAAGCGCAGCTTGCTCGAGATGAAATCGATCGCGGCGACGGCGACCAGGATCATCAGGATCAGGAACGACACCCGCTGCCATTCCAGCACGCGGATCTGCTCGGCGAGCTGGAGGCCGATGCCGCCGGCGCCGACGATGCCGATGATCGTTGCCGAGCGCGTGTTGGATTCGATGAAATAGAGCACCTGGCCGGCGATCACGGGCAGCACCTGCGGCAGCAGGCCGAAGCGGATTTCGTGCAAAGCACTGCCGCCGGAGGCGCGGACGCCTTCGACCTGCTTCTGGTCGGCGCCCTCGATCGCCTCCGAGAACAGTTTTCCGAACGCGCCGAAATCCGACACGGCGATGGCGAGCACGCCGGCGAACGGACCAAGCCCGACGACGTTAATCCACACCAGCGCCCAGATCAGGGTGTCGACGCCGCGGATCGAATCCAGGAAACGGCGGACCGGAAAACGCAGGATCTGCGAAGGTATGACGTTGCGCGCGGCCAGCAGGCTGACCGGAAGCGCGAACACCGCCGCCAGCGTCGTGCCGAGCAGCGCGATCGACAGCGTCTCGCCCAGCGCCTTCAGATAGACCGGCAGCGAGGTGCCGGGATCGGGCGGGATCATCATCAGGCTGATCCAGCCGAGCTGGCTCAGCCCTGCAAAGAATCGCGACGGCGAGAAGTCGAGATCGACGAGGCCGTAGACCAGGATCGCAAACGCCGCGACGATCATCGCCGGCATCGCGAGCCGCGCCGAGGCGGGGCGGTCGAACACATCGGGGTAGCGCGCGCGAAGCTCTCGCGTGTCGACCTCCTGCGGCCTCGTCACGTCCGTGCCTCCTTGCCGAACAGACGGCCGCGCAGCCAGCCCGTGGTGATGTCGATGATGAAGACCGTGATGATGATGGTGAGCAGGATGGCACTGACGTCGGAGTAATAGAACTTGCGGATGGCGACGACGAGCTCCTGGCCGATGCCGCCGGCACCGACGAAGCCCATGACCGAGGCCTCGCGGACGTTGATCTCGAAGCGCAGCAGCGCATAGCTGGCATAGCCCGCGGTCACCTGCGGCACGACGGCGAAGCGCATGCAGGAGAGCCAGCTCGCGCCGGTCGAGCGGATGCCTTCGACCGGCTTCATGTCGGCATTCTCGACGATCTCGGAGAACAGCTTGCCGAGCGCGCCGGTGGAGTGGATCGCGATCGCGAGCACGCCGGCCATCGGCCCGAGGCCGAACGCGATCACGAAGATCAGCGCGAAGACGATGCCCGGCACCGTGCGGGCGAATTCGAGCAGGCGGCGCACCACGAAGCGCAGCCAGGGCGACGGCGAGGTGTTCTCGGCCGCGAAGAAATTCAAGGCGAAGGCGAAGGTCGCGCCGATCAGCGTGCCGACATAGGAGATCAGCAGCGTCTCGCCCAGCATCTTCAGCCATTTGCGCCAGCCCCACAGCCACTCGCCGGCATCGGTCCAGACCCGCTGGCCGCTGTCGAGCGTGAGGATGCGGTCGAAATAGCTGATGAAATTGCCGAAATGGGCAAAGAAGGTGCGCAGGTTCACTTCCGCGCCGATCGCGGCAAGAAACAGCGCTGCGGCAAAGATCGCGCCCCCCAACAGGAGTCGGAGCCGCTTGCGCGCGACCGCCTGGCGATAGGCCGCGTTGAGCACGGCGAGCTGCTGCTCGGGGAGGATCGAAACCGCGACGGTCATCTGGCCAGGGAAGGTAGTCGATCAAAGAGAAAGAGCCGGGTCCATCGACCCGGCTCCAGTGCTATCGTCCCGAAACTCAGGACGCCTTCTTCTTACGCAGTGCATCGACGAACTTGATCAGCTCGATCGTGCCATCCCAGTCCTTGGTGGTGGCGGGATGAAAACCCTTCTTCTGGCCGTCCTGGAGGCGATCGAAGGCCGCCTTGTCCTTGGCCGGCGCGTCGAAGAACGCCTTGGCGATCGCCGCCTTGGCATCTTCCGGCAGGTCGGAGTTATAGGCGTAGGGGCCGTTGATGATCGGTGCCGACTTGTGGATGATGCGGAAATCGTCCTTCTTCATCGGCGAGCCGTCGGCATTCTTCAGCATGCCCTTGGTCAGCATCTGCGCCAGCGTGGAATCGTCATCGCTGGTCCACTGGTTGGCCGCAACGTCGACCGTGCCCTGCGCCAGCGCCAGGATCGCGTTCTCGTGGCTGCCGGTGAAGACGACCTTGCTGAAATAGGTGTCGGCATCCGTGATGCCCATCTTGTCGAGCTCGAAGCGCGGCACGTTGTTGCCGGAGGTCGAGTTCGGATCGACGAGGCCGAGGTTCTTGCCCTTGAGCTGATCGACGCTCTTGTAGGGGCTGCTCGCCTTGACGAAGAACACCGAGTAGTAGCCGGTCGAACCGTCGGCGTTGATGTCGTTGGCGAAGGCATCGGTCTTGACGCCGGTCAGGCGGGCGCGGGCGAACGACGCCGAGCCGTAGCTGGCGATATGGATGTTGCCGGCGCGCTGGCCCTCGATGACGGCGGCGTAGTCGTTGGCGATGCGCAGCGTGACCTTCACGCCCAATTCCTTGGAGAGATAGTTCATGAACGGCGCCCAGCGCTCGGTCACGCCCGAGGCGTTTTCCGCCGGAATGACCGCGAAGGTCAGTTCGGGATATTTGGCTTTCCAATCGTCGGCGGAGGCCGAGGTCGTGAACGCGAGCGCGGCGGCGCCGGCAAGAACCAGTCTGCGAGTGATCATGATACCCTCTTCATCGGTTGGGGTCGGTTGACGCAAAAATTGGCAACTACAGGCGCAGCTCAGGCGGCCGCGGCCGTTCCGAGCGCCGGCACACCCTCAGGCGCCGGCACAGGCATTCCGCCCATGACGTCGGTGGCTTCGAGATCGTAGAGCTCGCGCGCGACGTGGTCGGTCAACTCGGCCGGCGCGCCGTCGAACACCACGCGCCCCTGCGCCATGCCGATCAGGCGGTCGCAATAGCTGCGCGCGAGATCGAGCGAATGCAGATTGCAGAGTACGGTGATGCCGAAATGCTTGTTGATGCGCAACAGCGCATCCATCACGATCTTGGTATTGCGCGGGTCGAGCGAGGCGATCGGCTCGTCGGCGAGGATGATGTCGGGCTGCTGCACCAGCGCTCGGGCGATCGCAACACGCTGCTGCTGGCCGCCGGAGAGCTGGTCGGCACGCTGGGCGGCGAGCGAGGCGATATCGAACTGTTCGAGCGCCGACATCGCCAGCGCCTTGTCCTGCTCGGGCCAGGTCTGCGTCAGCGAGCGCCAGGCCGGCATCGTGGCAAGACGCCCCATCAGCACGTTGGTCAGCACGTCGAGCCGGCCGACCAGGTTGAACTGCTGGAAAATCATCGCCGAGCGCGCCCGCCACTGCCGCAGCTCCTTGCCGCGCAGCGCGGTGACGTCGAGGCCGTCGAACAGGATGCGGCCCTGCGTCGGCGTCGCCAGGCGATTGATCATGCGCAGCATGGTCGACTTGCCGGCGCCGGAGCGCCCGATGACACCGACGAAGCCGCCGGGGGAGATTTGAAACGAAGCGTCGTCCACCGCGGCTTTTGCGCCGAAGCGGCACGTCAGACCTTCAACCACCAGCATAGAGGGCTCCAGAGTAGCTGGCTGCCACCGCTAACGCTGGCGCTTGACACTTGTGTGACACCGGCGCTGCGGTGCGGCGATCCTACACACCTCTTCCCCTGTCATCGCATCGTCATGACATTGTCATCAGGCCGCTCGAAGAGGTACGCCCGCCCTCGACCTATCGGATGTAGCATGGCCGGCAAGACGCTCTCGGTTCAACCGACCATCGACCCTTCGGCGAAGCTGCATGAGACCAGGCTCGGCACCTATACCGAAGTCGGTGCGCGCACGATCCTCACTGAAGTCACGATGGGCGATTACTCCTATGTCGTGAACGACGCCCAGATCACCTACACCACCATCGGAAAATTCTGCTCGATCGCGGCGATGACGCGCATCAATCCCGGCAATCATCCGATGCATCGCGCCACGCAGGCGCATTTCACCTATCGTTCCAGCGCCTACTTCGAAGGCGAGAGCGACGACACCGAGTTCTTCGACTGGCGGCGCCAGCATCACGTTCATATCGGCCACGACGTCTGGATCGGCCATGGCGCGATCGTGCTGCTGGGCCGCAACATCGGCACCGGCGCGGTGATCGCGGCGGGCGCCATCGTCACCAAGGACGTGCCGGCCTACACCATCGTCGCCGGCAATCCGGCGCGCATCGTGCGGCGGCGGTTCTCGGAAGACGTCGCCGGACGGCTGGCCCGACTCGCCTGGTGGGACTGGGATCACGACAAATTGCGTGAAGCACTGCCCGATTTCCGCAAGCTCGGGATTGAAGATTTCCTCTCGGCATATGAAGCACGGGCAAGCTCCCTCACCCGTTCCCCTGCCAGCAAACGAAGCGCGGTCGCTTGACAGACATCTTCCTTGAGGGCGGCCGGGCCCTGATCGGCTCCGAGCTCGTCGAAACTTCCATTCTGGTGTCCGGCGCGGACATTGCGCAGGTCGATGCCTCTCGCGGCCGTGCGCGGCTGGCGATCGATGCGCGCAACCTGCTGGTGCTGCCCGGCATCGTCGATCTGCATGGCGATGCCTTCGAGCGGCAGATGATGCCGCGCGCCGGCGTCGACTTCCCGATCGACGTCGCGCTCGCCGACAGTGACCGCCAGGCGATCAGCAACGGCATCACCACGGTGTTTCACGCCACGACCTGTTCGTGGGAGCCGGGCCTGCGCAGCGCCGGCAATGCGCGCGCCCTGATGGAGGCGATCGAGCGGCAGCGCCCGCAATTCGCCGCCGATACCCGTTTCCACCTGCGGCACGAGACCTACAATCTCGATGCAGAGGCCGAGATCGGCCAGTGGCTCGCCGAGGGCCGCGTCGACCTGTTCGCCTTCAACGACCACATGGACGGCACCGTTGCCGACATGGCCAAGCCGCGCAAGCGCAACCGCATGGTCGAGCGCACCGGCCTCTCGGGCGAGGAATTCGACCGGCTGGTCGAGCGTGTGCTTTCGCGGGCCAGTGAAGTGCCGGCTTCCGTGTCGCGGCTTGCCGCAACTGCTCGCGCAGCCGAGGTGCGGATGCTCTCGCATGACGATGCGACGCCGGCGATGCGGCAGGAGTTTCGCGAGCTGGGCGCTGACATCGCGGAGTTTCCGATCAACGAGGAGACCGCGCGAGCGGCCGCGTCCGCCGGCGATGCCATCGTCTACGGTGCGCCGAATGTCGTGCGCGGTGGCAGCCATACCGGCTGGACCCGAGCATCCGACATGATCGCGAAGGGGCTCTGCTCGGTGCTGGCGTCGGACTATTATTATCCCGCGCAGCTGCTTGCCGCGTTCCGCCTCGTCGCCGACGGCGTGCTGCCGCTGACCGAGGCGTGGAACCTGGTGTCCGCGGGACCGGCCCGCGCGACCGGCCTTGCCGATCGCGGCGTGCTCGCGGAAGGACGCCGCGCCGACATGCTGCTGGTCGACGACAGCGTGCCGCTGCGGCCGCGGCTGATCGCGGTGGTATCAGGCGGAAAGCTCGTGCATCTCACCGATGCGACGCGACTGCTCGCTGCTGCGGCGACGCCGCGCGAGGCTGTCGTTGCGGCCTGAACCGGTTATGCTCGGACGATGACAGATTTTCCCCGCCACGCGATCTATTTTGCCGCCGGCGCCGACAGCGCCCTCACCCGCTTCGGCGCCGAGCTGCTCGGCTACGATGTCTACACCGGCGACGAGATGCCGTTCCCTGCCGACGCATCGCGTGTTGCGCCGGACTGGCGCGACGTCACGGCCGATCCCCGCAAATACGGTTTCCACGGCACGCTGAAGGCGCCGATGGCGCTGGCGCCCGACAGGACTGAAGCCGAGCTCGTCGCAGCCTGCGCGGCCTTTGCCGGCAAGGCGCGGCCGATGCCGTCAATCCGTCCGGTCGTCGACTCCATCAGCGGCTTCATTGCGGTGATTCCGACCGAGCCAGTGGGCGCGCTCCAGCAACTTGCCGCCGATTGCGTCCGTGAATTCGACGACTTCCGAGCGCCCATGACGGCGGAAGACCGCACGCGGCGCAAGCCCGACAAACTCACCGAGCGGCAGCGCGACTATCTCGACCGCTGGGGTTACCCGTACGTGATGGAGGAATTCCGCTTCCACATGACGCTGACGGGACGGCTGGATGCGGAACGGCGCGGGCCGATCCTGCAGATGCTGCGCGCGAGGTTTGCGGCGCTTGGTCTCGAGACGCTGGCGATCGACCGGATCGCGCTGTTCAAGCAGGATGATGCCAGGGCGCGCTTCCGCTTTGTCGGCGAGTGGGCGTTGGCGAAGTAGACCTCAGCGCCAGCTCGCGAGATTGAAGGCGAGCGCCACGGCGCCAACCAGAATGAGGCTGGTCGCCCAGATTGCATCCAGATTGAACCAGCTTCGCGCGACGAACCTCAATCCCAGATAACGGTAGACCAGCCACGCCAGACATCCGCCGGCACTGACCATGGCGACAACGTGCACCAGGGACACCAGCACCGCCATCCCGAGACTTGTCTTCATCAGCGCGCCCGCCGCCTCATGGCCGGCATCGAGCTCGAAGGCTTGGCAGAGCCCGAGATAGATCGGCACGAGCATCAAAGCCGCGCCGTGGGCAATGGCAACGGCGAATGACCAGAGCGCCAATTGCGTTGGCGGAATTCGTGCCAGCGTGCGCGGATGGCGCCGCTCGATCAGCCGATAGACGCCGAAGCCGATGACGAGAAGACTCGCGCCGAGCTGGATCGAACGCTGCCACTCGGCCAGCACGAGCAGGAACGCGAATGGCAGCAGCACGAGAAGTGTTGCCAGGAGATGTCCGGCCGCCAGAGCCCACAACGCGCGGAACAGCGCGCGCGGGCTCTTGTCCATGAGCCCGGCCGACACGGCGAGCGGCCATCCCATTCCCGGATTGACCCCGTGATAAAGACCGCTCGCAACAAGAGCGAGCCACAGCCAGCCGAGCGGCCAACTCCCGTGCTGCCAGCCTAGGCCGACGGGTAGCAAAAGGAGTCCGTCGAACAATCGCCGCCCTCCAGCCTGATCTGGTGCGCACGATATCCGTCGGGGAAGCTCACGAAATAGTCCTTGGCGAGCTCGAGGCCGCCGTCGCGACCGACATTGGCCATGACTTCCACACCCGGAACCCCATCGGGATAGAACTGGTCATCCCAGGTGGAATACAGCGAATTGGTCCAGTACACGCGCTTGCCGTCGCGGCTGATCTCGACCATCTGCGGACCGGCCGCAAATGCCTTGCCGTTCGGATGGGGGGTGCGGCGCGCGATGCCGCCGATGTGAACCGAGCCCGCAAGCTTCGGCTTTCGCGGATCACTCACGTCGTACTGGCGCATTTCACCGGTGCCCCAGCACGAGACATAGAGAAACCGGTCATCCATCGACAGGTCGATGTCGGTCACCAGCGGCGGCACGGCGCCAAATCCCTGCAGCAGCGGCGGGAGCTTTTCCTTTGGCGCGGGTTCGGGCGGAATCGTCGCCGTCTTCTCCGCGTGGAATTTTCCGCCTTCGCGCCACCAGGTCCAGATCGATGCTTCGAGGTTGGTGGTGTCGACCACAACGCCAACGAAGCCGTATTCGCGAACCGGATCGTGCGCGGGCCGCACCTCCAGCGCCATCTGATGATTGGCGCCGAGGTCGATGGTCTGCACGTTGCGACGGGCGCGGAGATCCCAGAAGTGGAGACGATGGCCATATTTGTTCGCCAGCAGATCTTCCGCGACGATCCCGTTCTCGAACTGCGGCGGCAACGCCCATTCGCTCGTCACCATGTAGTCGCGCGGCAGGTTCCACCAGAAATCATAGTGCAGCGTCTGCGGACCGCGGTCGATCTCCCACCGCCCAAGGACCTCGAACGTCTCGCAATCCATGATGAAGACGCCTGGAGGCCCGTTGGTGCCGTCCTTGCCGCCGCCGCCCAGCGTGCTCACATAGACGCCGTCCGGCCCGCAATGGATGGTATGCGGCCGCGAGTAGCCGGTCTTCTTGAAGATTTCCTCGGGCTCGATGATCTTATGGATTTTGGCTTTGGTCGGATCGGGCTTGGTATCGATGATGTAGATCCGCGACGAGCGTATCCCGGGGATGATGAGATAGCGCCGCTCGATGAAGGCATGTCCGGCGAGCGGCGACAAGGCGGAGGAGCAGGCGTTCCAGCCGAAGTGATGAAACTCATCGCCCTTGTTGGGCATCGTCACCCTGTGGACGATTTGGCTGTAGGTCGGCGATCCCGGCTTGACGTCGATGACCGCGAGAGCATCCGGCTTTGAGAAATCCGGACTGAGCAGCAGCGTGTAGGCAAAGTTCTCTGCAGGTGCTTCCATCGCCAGCTTGGGCGATGCGTGAAAGGTGGGATCCGGCCTCATCGTCATGGCACTGCCTCCCTGTTTCGTCGGCTCGCTCCAACCTGGCTCGGAATAGCGGCATAATGAAGAGCTGCTCAGTGACGTCTTGAGAAGCTCCGCGGACCTGGTTGGCGAGCGTGCAAGGAGCGTACAATATGTCATCGCCGGCGTGCGGAAAACCGCCCGAACCGCGCCAATTCGACGCCCTCAGCCAGACGGAGGCCGGCGGGATCAGGCCAGCGCGCACCTCACACTCGGCGTCGCCCCCGCGAAGGCGGGGACTGCCGAGAGACCTGGCGACAACCGAGCGGGTACGGCGCTACTTCCCCCACCGCAACGCCAGCGCATCCCGCTCCTTGGCGAGCTCCAGCAGCCCAGCCCGCGTCGCCGGGTGCAGCGGCTGGAGCGGATGCCGCACGGCGTCCGATTTGATCACGCCGCCGGCCTGCATCATGGCCTTGCAGGCGATCAGGCCGCATTGGCGGTTCTCGTAGTTGATCAGCGGCAGCCAGCGCTCGTAGGCGGCCTTTGCCTCCTCGCGCTTGCCGGCGAAATAGGGATCGATGATCTGGCGGATGCCGTCGGGATAGCCGCCGCCCGTCATCGCGCCGGTCGCGCCTGCGTCGAGATCGGCGAGCAGCGTGATGGCCTCTTCGCCATCCCACGGGCCTTCGATATCCTTGCCGCCCGCCTCGATCAGGCTGCGCAGCTTTGCCGCCGCGCCCGGCACCTCGATCTTGAAATAGCGGATGTTGGCGAAGTCGCGCGCCAGCCGCGCGAGCAGCTCGACCGACAGCGGCGTGCCCGCGACAGGCGCGTCCTGAATCATGACGGGAATGTTGATCGCGCCCGAGAGCACCTTGAAGAACTCGACGATGCCCTTCTCGGGCACGCGGAAGGTCGCGCCGTGATAGGGCGGCATCACCATCACCATCGCGGCCCCCGCCGCCTCCGCCTGCTGGCTGCGCGCGGCGCAGACGGCCGAGCTGAAATGCGTGGTGGTGACGATCACGGGAACCCGGCCCGCGACATGCTCCAGCACCGCATGCATCACGGTTTCGCGCTCGGCATCGGTGAGCACGAACTGCTCGGAGAAATTGGCGAGGATGCAGAGACCATTCGAGCCCGCATCGATCATGAAATCGATGCAGCGGCGCTGGCCCTCGAGGTCGAGCTCGCCGCGCTCGTCGAAGATGGTGGGCGCGACCGGGAACACGCCGCGATAGGGGCGCTGGGCGTTGTGTGGGGTGACCGGCATCGAACTCTCCATCCTTGATACGTCTGTTGCTGCACTCCCGCAGCGCCACAGATGTACCCGCCACGTGAAGCGGCGGCAATGCCGTTCGCGCGACGCCTAGACGGATGACGATCGAAGTTATGCGGTCTTCACGGCCCCCAAAAAGCCTTCGACCGCGACGCGAAGACGATCGGCATCGCCCGACATCTTCTTCACGGATTCGGACAGCACCGTGCCGGCGTTGCCGGTTTCCTGGTTGAGCCTGGCGACGCTGCCGATGGTGTCGGTGACCTCGCGGGTGCCCTGGGCTGCCTGCTGGAAGTTGCGCGAGATCTCGGTGGTGGCCGCGCGCTGCTCCTCGACGGCGGCTGCGATCGCCGTCATCTTCTCGTCGATGCCGCTGATGGCGCCCCCGATCGAGCGGATGGCGGTCACGGCCTGGCCTGTCGCGCCCTGGATCTCCTCGACCTGGCGCGAGATTTCTTCGGTTGCGGTTGCGGTCTGCGCGGCGAGGCTCTTGACCTCACCGGCGACCACGGCAAAGCCGCGGCCGGCCTCGCCCGCACGCGCCGCTTCGATGGTCGCGTTCAGCGCCAGGAGATTGGTCTGACCGGCGATGGCGTTGATCATCTTCACAACCTCGCCGATCCGGCTCGCGGTCTGATCGAGGATCTCGACCGTCGCGTTGGTCCGCTCGGCCTGCGAGACGGCCTCGCGCGCCTCGCGGGCGCTCAACTGCACCTGTGCGGAGATCTCGCCGACGGATGCGGAGAGTTCCTCGGTCGCGGCCGCGATGGTCTCGAGATTGTTGGTGGCCTGCTCGGCCGCGGAGGAGACTGCCGCGGTCTGGCTGGTCGACTCTGATACCAGCGTGCGCACATCGGTCGCCGTGGCATCGAGCTCCCTTGCCGACGCAGCGACGCTGTGGATCACCGCCTGCACGGTGTCGTCGAAGCTGCGGCACGCATCGTCCACGGTACCGGAGCGGGCGAGTTGCAGCGCCTGCTGCGATTCGCGTTCCTGGCCCAGCCGCTCGGCGGTCGCCGCGCTCTCGCGCAGGCTCTCGAGCGCGGCAGCCATGGTGCCGAACTCGTCGGGATATCGGGATCGCGGCACGGGCGTCGCATAATCAAGGGCGCCGATTCGCGCGATGGCGTCGAGGATGGCGCGGACCGGGCGCATCAGGCGATTGCGCACCACGTAGACGCCGGCGAGGGTCACGGCGAGCGCGAGCAGAAACGCGAGCGACTGCACGATGAGGTTGGTGAGCGCCTTGGTCTGCACGGCCTCGGAACGCGCGATCGACTGATCCAGCGCTTTGGTCGCGACCCCGACAATGAGCGGGAACGGCGACTGGCAGAGCGTATTCCACTCCGAAGCGGGCATCGCGGGCTTGCCGCTGCCGTCGAGATTCTTGGTGAGATCGCCGATCTGCTTCAGGACGCCATCGGTCTTGGTCTTCGCGTCCGACGCTGCCGTCACCAGCTCCGCCGTCACGTCGGGCGCGGCCAGCAACTCGGCCATGCCCGCCCAGCCGGAGGCGATCGTGCCGTCCCATTGCGCCACCGACCGCTTCTGAACGTCGTCGAGCGGCTTGCTGCTGTTGATGTTCGAGCGAAGCGACGAACAATGGACCCCATAGCGGTCGCGCACCTGCCAGGCGAAGCGGCGGACCTGGATCATGCGGGCGATGTAGGGATCGTTCATCCAGGCGCGGTTCGACACCGCGGTGGAGGCGAGGTTCGCAGTGTCGATGACCTTGGTGACGGCATCGTACCAGGAATTGGTTCGCTCCATCTTGCGCTCGGCGCGCGGAAGCCTGGCCTCGTCGTAGAACAGCTGGAATTGCGGCGCGGCTTCGTTCCAGCGCTGCTTCAGCGTGCCGGCGAGTTCGTCGCGGCGTGCGAAATCGACGGTCGCGAGCGCGGCGCTGATCCCTTCATAGCCGCCCTGCTCGGCCTTCTCGGCTTCAGCGAGTTTTGCCTTGGGATCGTCCTCGCCAAGGATGGCGCTCTGGGCATCGCCACGATTGTTGCGCAACGCGAGCACGCCATGGAAGATCGCCTTGTCGGCAGCGGCGAGCCGCGCCGTCTCGAGACTGTCGCTGTAGCGACCGAACGCTCCGAACATCTGGATCGCCGTAGAGGCCAGCGCACCGGCGGCCAGCAGGGCCATCAAGGTCAGGAGAAGCGAGCTTACCGATTTCTTAAACATTGCCATGAGTCAGGGGGCCTGCATTGTACTGCCGGCCACCCTGCATCGCGACATGCCAAGGATCGGTTAAGGTTTTAGTCAAATTGCCGGAAGTGCCCGGTCTGTAAGCGCTTTAAGACTAGCGAAATCAGGCAACCTTGGTGAAATCCGGCGGCCGGCGCTCGGCGAAGGCGGTGAAGGCCTCGCGTGCTTCCGCCGTGCGCAAACGCTGCGCGAATTGCTCGCCTTCGGCCTGCATCTGTGCGACCAGCGCCTCGCCGTTGCGCATCAACTTCTTGGTCGCAGTAAGCGCGCCGGCCGGCTGGCGAGCGAGCCGCTGCGCCAGCGCGAGCGCCTCGGCATCGAGCTTGTCGAGCGGCACCACACGGTTGGCAAGGCCCCATTCCAACGCCGACCTCGCCGGTACGGTCTCGCCCAGCGCGAACATCTCGTAGGCGCGGGCGTAGCCGATGCGCGCCGGCATCAGCAGGCTCGAGGCGGCCTCCGGCACCAGCGCGAGGCTGACGAAGGGCGTCGACAATTGCGCATTGTCGGCGAGCACGACGAGGTCGCAATGCAGCAGCATCGTGGTGCCGACGCCGACGGCGCGGCCCTGCACCGCCGCGACCAGCGGCCGGGTGCAGCGCGCCAGCGACTGGATGAAGCGCACGACGTTGCGGCTGCCTTCGGACTTGCCGGCTGCCACGGCGGCGAATTCGCCGACATCGTTGCCGGCGGTGAACATGTCACCCTCGCCGCGGATCAGGATCACGCGGGCGGACGGATCGAACTCGGCGGATTCGATGGTGTCGGCGAGCTTGCCGTACATCGCATCCGTCAGCGCGTTCTTCTTGTCGGGGCGCGCCAGCGTGAGGGTGAGAATTCCGTTGTTGTTCTCGATCCGGACGTGCTCGGTCATGGGTCTCTCCTTTAGTCGTCGGAAGGTCTTGGAAACTTGTCCTGAATGCTGGTCAGCCAGCGCGCGACGATGTCGATCTCCGCGCTGGTAAAGCCGTCCGTCAGCGCGGCGTTGATCTGCGCCGCGTCCGTCTTCGCCTGCGTCAGCACGGTGCGCCCCTTCGGCGTCAGCCATACGCGCCAGGCCCGGCCATCCTCGCGATCGGCCCGCCGCTCGACCAGCCTTGCCGCAGCACTGCGATCGACGAGTCCGGAAATTCCGGCCGGCCCCATGTCGAGCGCCGCGCCCGCCTCGCCCATCAGCACGCCGTCCTGCTTGCCGAGGATGAACAACAGCCCCGCCTGCGCCGGCGTGACCTCGTTCTGCGGCTGCGCCGCCATCCAGCGCTGCAAGCGGCGTTGCGCGACGTTCAGGAGGTAAATCAGCCGATGATGCCTCGCTGCGGCTTCTTTATTTCGCATGCGAAATAGATAGCCGAACCGAACCGGATTGTCAAAGGGAGACGGCTACGGGGGCGCGGCAGCCATCGAGGAACAGGGCCGCGCAGGTCTGCACGCGGCGCTCGATCTGCTTGCGTGACGGCAGCGGCATGCCGCCATAGATCGCCGCGCGCTGCGGCGTCGATGCGACCATGCCGATCAGCATGCCGGCAACTTCCTCCGCATCATCGATGGCGATGCGCTTGCGCTTGACCTGGACGCGCAGCCAGCCCGCGAGCGTCCTGACGGTGCGGGAAATGCCGTTGTTGTAGAAGTTGGCGGCGAGCTCGGGGAACGCGGCGGATTCCTGCAGCACCATGCGCTGCAACGCCACGACCTCAGGATCGAGCGCGAGATCGGCGCAGGCCAGCAGCGCGGCACGCAGGCCCGTCTCGATATCGACCTTGTCGCTTCCTTGCAGATCGACGGCGGAGAGCAGCCGCTCGAGCCTGTCCGCGCACATCGCTTCGAACAGCGCGGCCTTGCCCGGAAACAGGCGATAGAGCGTCTTGGTCGAGATGCCGGCGCGGCGTGCCAGCTCTTCGGTGCTGGTCGCGGCATAGCCGTCGACGGCAAACGCGTGGCGTGCGGCGTCGAAGACGATCCGCCTCGTCTCCTCGTCGCTACGCAGTTGCGGCCGCCCGCGGGGGCGGCATTCACCTGAAGGTTTTGCCTGAGCCATGCTTTTAGATGACGCCTGTCATTCCATTGACAATTCCAAAGCTAGTCTCATTTTGGAAATCGTCAAGTTTCCTAATTCAGGGGAGCCGGCCATGTCCGTCCACACGACCCCATCTGCTGCGACCCAAATCGCTATTCCAGCAACCGTGCCGGAGGGCGTCCTGCCCACCACGGCAACCGGCGTCCGCCGGCAAAAACTCAATCTCCGCAAGCTGTTGCTGATGGGAGCGGCGATCGTCGCGCTGGCCGGCGCGAGCTGGTACGGCTACGACTACTGGACCGTCGGGCAGTACCTCGTCTCCACCGATGACGCCTATGTGAAGGCCGACAACACCACGATCGCGCCGAAGGTCAGCGGCTATCTCGACCGCGTCCTGGTCGGCGATAACGAGCATGTGAGGGCCGGCCAGGTGCTCGCCAGGATCGACGATCGCGACTTCCGCGTCGCGCTCGACCAGGCCAAGGCCGATGTCGCCGCCGCGAATGCGACGGTGACAAGCAAGCAAGCGCAGCTCGAGGTCCAGCAAGCCGTGATCGCGGCGGCAAGAGCGACCATCGATGTCGACAATGCCGCGAAGGTTTTCGCGAAGCAGGAGAACAAGCGCTACACCGATCTCGCGGCAACGGGTTTCGGCAGCGTGCAGAACGCGCAGCAGGCGCAAGCGCGCGACGCCGGCGCAGACGCGGCGATCCAGCGCGATATCGCCAATCTCACCTCCGCCTTGAAGCAGGTCGATCTCCTCAACGCTGAGATATTGCAAGCCAGGGCCGCCGCCGCACGCGCGGCCGCACTCCAGCGTCAGGCCGAGCTCAATCTGGGCTACACCACGATCGTCTCCCCGATCGACGGCGTGGTCGGCAACCGCTCCTTGCGCGTCGGCCAGTTCGTACAGGCGGGCACGCAGCTGATGGCCATCGTGCCGGCCGAGGGCGCCTATGTGGTCGCCAACTTCAAGGAGACGCAGCTCACCCACGTGCAGGCCGGCCAGGCCGTCGATATCGAGGTCGACACCTTCCCGGGCCAGGTCGTGCACGGCCACGTCGATTCCATCGCGCCGGCGAGCGGCCAGGAGTTCGCGCTGCTGCCGCCCGACAACGCCACCGGCAATTTCACCAAGGTGGTGCAGCGCATCCCCGTCAAGATCGCGCTCGATGCCGCGCACGGTCCCGCGATCGCGCTGCGGCCGGGCATGTCGGTGATCCCGACCATTGCAACACGTTCGACCGCGCCGACCGCGAATGCGGCCGTGACGCCCAAGACAAACGTAAAGGCGAAGCTCGTTTCCGGAGGGTCGTGCCATGTCAAACAGCCTCTCACTTTCGACGCCAGCAACACCGGTCGCGACGCCTGATCCGGCGATAGCCGACCCGAACCGCGCGAGTGCCGCGATCTGGATCGCCGTGCTCGCCGCCATGATCGGTTCGTTCATGGCGATCCTGAACATCCAGATCACCAACGCCTCGCTGGCCAACATCGAGGGTGGCATCGGTACCGGCGCCGACAACGGCTCCTGGATCTCGACGTCGTATCTGATCGGCGAGATCATCGTGATCCCGCTGACCGACTATTTGAGCCGCGTGTTCTCGTTCCGCCGCTACATGCTGGCGAGCGCGACGCTGTTCGCGGCGTTCTCGGTCGCCTGCGCCTTCACCCATGATTTGCCGTCGATGATCGCGATGCGCGGCCTGCAGGGTTTTGCCGGCGGCGTGCTGATCCCGATGGCGTTCACGCTGGTGCTGACCAAGCTGCCGAAGCCGCAGCAGCCGGTGGGCCTTGCGATCTTCGCGCTGTCCGTCACCTTCGCCCCCGCGATCGGACCGACCATCGGCGGCTATCTCACGGAGAACTACGGCTGGCGTACCATCTTCTTCGTCAACGTGATCCCGACCGCGGTGATGGTGACGGCGCTCTATCTGACGCTGGAGAAGCAGAAGATGCAGCTCGGTCTCTTAAGGGAAGGCGACTGGGCCGGCATCTTCACCATGGCGATCGGGCTGTCGGCACTGCAAGCGGTGCTTGAAGAGGGCAACAAGGACGACTGGTTCTCCTCGCCTTTCATCGTCAAGCTCGCCGTGATCGCGGCCGTCAGCCTGACGCTGTTCGTCACGATCGAGCTCACGATCGAGAAGCCGCTGATCCGGCTGCGCCTGCTGACACAGCGTAATTTCGGCTTCGGTACCATTGCGATGACGATGGTCGGCTTCGCGCTGTTCGGCTCGGTCTATATCCTGCCCGCCTATCTCGGCCAGGCGCAAGGCTACAATGCCGAGCAGATCGGCAACGTGCTGGCCTGGACCGGCCTGCCGCAGCTCGTGCTGATCCCGCTGATCCCGAAGCTGATGCAGCGCTTCGACACGCGCTATATCGCCATTACCGGCCTTCTGATCTTCGCCTATAGCTGCTTCATGAACACGGCGATGTCGCCGGACTATGCCGGCGACCAGCTCTGGATTCCGAACATCGTGCGTGCCGTGGGACAGGCCATGGTGCTGACGCCGCTGACCTCGGTGCTGACGGGCGGCATCGCGCCGCAGGACGCGGCCGCGGCCTCCGGCATCAGCAACATGTTCCGCAATCTCGGCGGCGCGATCGGCACGGCGACGCTCGCCACCATCATCACCAAGCGCGAGCAGTTCCACTCCAACATCATCGGCCAGTCGGTCACGCTCGGCCGCGAGGAAGTCCGCACCCGCATCGCGCAGATGACGGACTACTTCATGAACCACGGCGTGCCCGACCCCCACGCCGCGCGCGAGCAGGCCATCATCGCGCTCGGCAAGACGGTCAAGCGCCAGGCGCTGGTGATGGGCTATTCCGACGCGTTTGCGGTGATCGGTATCGTGCTGGTGATCGCCGCGATCGCGGTGGTGCTGACCCAGCGCGTGAAGGCGGCCGGTGGGCCGGCGCATTAGGCTCTTCTTCCCCCTCTCCCCGTTCTTACGGGGAGAGGGTCGGGGTGAGGGGCCTCTCTCCACACGTGAGATCGTCGAGGGACCTGTACCCCCTCACCCGGATCGCAAGAGCGATCCGACCTCTCCCCGCAAGCGGGGAGAGGTGAAGAGCCGCCTCACGGCGCGCAGGTGAAACTGGACGTCTCCGTGACCGGGCCGCTCTTGTAACGCGGCCAGGACGGCCAGCGGCACAGCGGCATCGCGCGCAACACGGCAAACGACGGCGCCTCGACCTTTTGCTCAGAGACCTCCAGATCGCCGGGCGCTTTGCCCTTCTCGACCCAGTCGACCAATGCGCTCAGCATGTCGACATTGGCCGGCGCGCCGGAGCCGACATGGTCGACGCCGGGCGCGGTGTAGAGCCGCGCGAATTCCGCCGTCTCGGCCTTGCCGAGCTTGCGCTCGACGCTCTCGAAATAGCGGATGCCGGCATAGGGGCTCTGCGCATAGTCGGCCATGTGCTCGAGCATGATCAGCCGGCCGCCGCGTCCGCGAAAACGGCTGAGATCCGGATCGGTGGAATCCATGAGCGCCGAGACTTCGAGCAGCCGCGCCTTGTGGTCCTCCACATTATAGGTGGTGACGTCGAGCTTGGGATCGCGGGCGAACACATATTGGATGCCGCCGGCGCCGTAGATCCAGGCGATGCCGTTGTTGGGCGCGGGCGGCTGCGCCGGCGGCGCGCTGCCGAGCCACCACGCGGACCAGCCGCCGGTCGGACCGATCGCCGGCGTGTCCTCGCCCGAGACGCCCCAGCCCGGATAGTCATCGAGGTCATTGGCGAGCACGAACGGGAATTTGTAGGTCCCATGCAGCGTGCTGACTGCCTTGATCTGCGCCTCGGTCAGGCACTGATCGCCGGCCTTGCCGGCCTCGCAGCGCAACGTCTCGACCTTGAACACGGCCTTGCAGGCCACGGGATCGTGCACCAGCGTCTTATCGGAGCCGTCGGCCTTGTCGCAGGCAGTGCGCACCGCATCGGCAAAGAGCTTGACCTGCGTCGGATTGATCCAGCCCTCGCCCATGGTCACAAGGCCCGAGCGCGTACCGGCATGCTGCAGGCCGACCCAGTTGATCACGGGCACGCGGGCGAAGATGCCGTCGAAATCGTCGGGGTAGCGCTGGGCCATGGTGAGGCCTTCGCGCCCCCCCTCGGACGAGCCCATGAAGTATATTTTTTCCGGCTTCTTGCCGTAGGCGCGCTCCATCAGCGCGACAGAAGCGTCGCGCACCTTCTTGTAGGCGCGGTGAGCGAAATTCTCGAAGGCTTCGTCGTTGAGCGCGAAGACCTGCGGCGGCTCGCCCGGCTTGGACTCATGGCCGGAATCGGTGCCGTAGGTGACAAAACCGCGTGCCAGTGGCGACGGCTTGTCGAACGGATAGGCCGGCGGCAGCCCAAGGCCGGTGATCAGCACGCCGTTAAAGCCGCCACCGCCATATTGCACGGAGCGACCGTTCCATTCGACGGGAAGGTTGACCTGAAACTTGATCGGCGGCGCCTTGGGATCAATGGGATCGATATGGCCGATCACCTTGCAGAAGGCGGGATTGGCCGGCGTGACGCGCCCCGACGGGGTCGGCCCGCGTTCGGCAACAGCCAGTTGTGTTGGCGCCAGCAATGTCGCGGCATCGATCTTCACGGCGTCGGCGCCGCCGACGAGCCCTTTGCAGACCGTGTCCGCATCCTCCGCCAGCGTCGCGGCGAACGCGCTGCTCGCGCTCATCGCGGCCACGGCGCCGGCAAGCCACACACTCAGCTTCGCAATCCTGCGCGCCACCGTTTCCATCCCTGCTGCCTTGTTATCGTTCAGACGGTCGATTCAATGCGTCGGATTGCTGGCCGTCAATCGCCGCGACACGCGCCGCGATCGCCATCAACGGAAACATCGCCCCTGCCCACCAGCCCGGCCGCCCCACGGGCCCATAGAGATCTGAATTCTATGGGAAATTTTGCCCCTGCCCCGAACTCGGAAAGCCTCGCGGCCGGCCAATCCACAGGCTGTCATCAATCTGTCATACGACCTGGGGTTAGCTGCCTGTCTCGTCGGCATGCTATGCATGACCGTGCAGAACAAGGAGCAAGTGGTGAGCGAAACGATCAATGTCCCGGCGTTACCGACGGATGCCTCTGTGGTCGCACGCATCAAGTCCGAGATCGACATGTCGGACCGGTCGCGCCTCGTGACATTCGGCGAGCGCGCGCAGCGCTCGGTGGTCGAATTCGCCGACCGCATTCTCGCCCAGACCCAGAACCGTGAGCTCGGCGCCACCGGAAAGCTCCTGACCGACATCCTTGGCAAGGCACGCGGGCTCGATCCGGCCCATCTCAAGGACAAGGGCTTTCTCACGCGCCTGTTCTCGTCGGCCGAGACACGGCTGCGCCGCTTCACCGAACAGTTCAACGACGTCGCCTCGCAGATTGACCGGGTCTGCGTCGATCTCGACCGCAACAAGGAAGTCCTGCGCCGCGACATCGCCCTGCTCGACGACCTCTACGAACAGACAAGGGGCGCGCTCGGCCAGCTCGATGCACATATCGCTGCCGGCAAGGCCTTCACCGAAGAGTTCCGCGGCGGCAAGCTCATCGAGATGGAGCGGAGCGCGAAAGCGCAAGCTGCCGGCAGCGACGCCATGCTCGCCGCGCAAACCTATCAGGACGCGGTCCAGGCGCTCGACCGGCTGGAGAAGCGCGTCTTCTATCTCCAGCAGGCGCGGCAGATCGGCATCCAGCAGCTGCCGCAGATCCGCATCGTTCAGTCCGGCGACGAGACGCTGATCGAGAATTTGCAGGCCACGACCGAGCTGACGATCCCGGTGTGGAAGCAGAAAATGATTCTGCTGCTCGGCCTGAACCGGCAAAAATCGGCGCTGGAGCTGCAAAAGACCATCACGGACGCGACCAACGAGATGATGCGCCAGGCGTCCGAGATGATGAAGACGCAGGCGATCGAGATCGAGAAGCAGTCGCAGCGCGGCATCGTCGACATCCAGACCCTGGAGACGACCAACCGGGATTTGATCGACACTATTGCGGGCGTGCTCTCGGTGCAGCAAGAGGGCCGCAACAAGCGCGCCGAGATCGAGCACCGGATGGCGCAGCTGACGGACGAACTGAAGTCCGCGATCTCCAAGGCCGCGCCTTGATGCGCCTCACGCAACGGTTTCTCGATGAAGCGTCTGCATAAGAACTGCGGCATGAAGGCTCACGCATGAGAACTTTCCGTTTCCTGCGGCGCCCGCTGGTGCTGCTTGCGGCCGTGCCGCTGATGGCCGCGCTGCTGTCGGGCTGCGGCGGCCCGGGGCCGCAATTCACCATTCTCTCGGGGTCGGAGAACGACATCCTCGAGCCGCTGGTGCAGGAGTTCTGCAAGTCGCGTAACGCGACCTGCACCATGCGCTATCAGGGTTCGCTCGACATCGCGCTCGCGCTGAAGGCCGGCGATCCCGGCGCCGACGCCGTCTGGCCGGCCGCCTCGATCTGGATCGACATGTTCGACACGACGCGGCGCGTGAAGATGGTCAAGTCGATCGTGCAGATGCCGGTCATTCTCGGCGTGCGCCGCTCCAAGGCGCAGGCGCTGGGCTGGATCGGCGCCAAGGTGACGGCGAAGGACATCCTCGCGGCCGTCGAAGGCGGCAAGCTGAAATTCCTGATGACGTCGGCGACGCAGTCGAATTCTGGCGCAGCCGCCTATCTTGCGATGCTGGCGGCCGGCATCGGCAAGCCCGATCTGATCGAGGCCGGCGATCTCGACAAGCCCGAGGTGCTGGCGACGGCGCGCGGATTGCTGAAAGGCGTCGAGCGCAGCGCGGGCTCGAGCGGCTGGCTCGCCGACCTCTATCGCGACGGCGAGCGCAGCGGCGCGCATTACCAGGCGATCTGGAACTACGAAGCCGTCATCAAGGAAACCAACGACAAGCTGATCGCCGACAACCACGAGCCGCTCTACGCGATCTATCCCGCCGATGGCGTGGCGATCGCCGACTCACCGCTCGGTTTCGTCGATCGCGGCCGCGGCAAGGACGTCGAAGGCTTCTTCACCGATCTGCAGGCCTTCCTGCTCAACGGCGACGCGCAGGGCAAGATCGCCAAGACCGGCCGGCGCGTCGAGATCGGCCGTGCCACGCCTCTTGCGGCCGACCCGAAGACGAATCTCGATCCATCGCGACCGGTGACGGTGATCCGTCCGCCGGAGCCGGCGGTGATCCAGAAGGCGCTGCTGATCTATCAGGAAGCGTTGCGGCGGCCGTCACTGACCGCGCTCTGCCTCGACGTCTCCGGCAGCATGCAGGGCCCGGGCGAGACTCAGCTGCTCGACGCCATGCGCTTCCTGCTCACGCCGGCGCGCACGCGCGAGATGCTGGTGCAATGGACCAAATCGGATCAGATCCTGATCATGCCGTTCAGCGATCACGTCTTGTGGACGGCGCGCGCCAGCGGTGAAGACAACGAGCAGGCCGGCCTGCTCGCACGCGCGCTCGAATTGCGCGCCAACGGCGGCACCGACTTCTATACCTGCGGCGCGCAGGCGCTCGCCTTGATGAAGCCGCTGCTCCAGGACGGCCAGCATCTCCCGGCCATCGTCATCATGACGGATGGCAAGAGCCAGGGGGCGATGTCGACGTTCGAGAGCGCATGGCGCGCCGATGGTCATCGTGTGCCGGTGTTCGGCGTGACATTCGGTTCCGAGGTCGATCGGGCCCAGCTCGACAATCTGGCAAAGCTGACCGGAGGCCGCGTGTTCGACGGCAGCAAGAGCCTCACCGATGCGTTCCGCGCCGTACGAGGATACAACTGAATGGCCGCAATGCCGCCCGGGCTTGGCTGGATCGCCGGGGGAGTGGCAGCCGCGGCGCTGCTGCCGTCGCTCGCGATCGGGCTCGCCATGCCGTTCTGGATCGCGCTCGCGATCAGCGCGGCCGCCGGGGGCGGTATCGTCGTGGCGCTGGCGCCGCGAAACCGGTTTGCCGCACTGGAGGCCAGCGGCGTCGCACGCGGCAAGATCGAGTTCGCAAACGAACTGCTGGCCGAAGCAGAGCCGCTGGCCGAGCGGATGGAATATACGGCATCGGCGATCCGCACCCGCGCGGTCGCCGATCGCATCCGCCACCTGGTGCAAATTGCGCGCGACATCTTCGCAGCCATCGAGCGTGATCCGCTGCGGCTCGACCGGGTGCGCCGGTTCCTGACCTACTATCTGCCCCGCGCGGCCGAGATCGCCGAAGCATACCGCGCGCTGGAGAAGAGCGCCGTGCCCGACACCGCGCGCCTTGCGGCCACGGGCGACATGATCGACCGGCTCGACGGCGCCTTCACGCGCTACGCCGCCAATCTTCAGGATGCCGACCTCGACAAGCTTGATATCGAGCTGAAGCTGCTGAAAAGCTCGCTCGACGAGGACATCGGCCCGACGCCGCCGGCGGCCCCGGTCAAGACCAAGAGAGGAACCTCCTGATGGCTATCTCGCGCCGAGCCTTCGGCATCGGCCTCGTCGCTGCGAGCGCGGCGGCGACCGGCGGCTATGTTTATCTGCGCGAGCATCCCGAAATCGCCGGCCGCTTCGGCGAAGCCAAGCGGCTGTTCGGCTTTGCCGGCGGCGAGAAGGAGGGATTTCTCGCCAACGCCCGCGTGAAGAACGTGCTGGAGCGCCGTTTCGGGCTGATCCTCGACGGGCGCCGCGCGGGCTCGGTCGAAATGGTCCGCGAGCGCGCGCTGCTCGACCAGAAGCCGCAATTCCTCTGGCCGTCGTCGTCCGTGCTGGTCGAAGTGGCGCGGTCCTCGGGCGTCAAGATCTCGCGCGACCAGGTGATCTTCAACTCGCCGATCGTGCTCTATTCCTGGGATCGCATCGCCGACGGTCTGGTGAAGGGCGGCATCGCCCAATCGGCCGGCGGGCCGCGCTACACGGTCGACCTGTCAAAACTGCTCAAAGCGATCATTGCCGGCGAGACGTGGTCGTCGATCGGCATCGCAGACCTGTTCGGTCGCGCCCGGGTGGTCTCCACCGATCCGAACAAATCCAACTCCGGCTTCATGTTCGCCGGCCTTGCGGCGAGCCTGTTGTCGGGCGACGTGGTGATGCCAGAGACGCTGAGCAAGATCGACGGCGATGTCGCCACCGTGTTCCGCCGCATGGGTTTCAAGCCGCCATCCTCGGGCAAGCTGTTCGACGACTATGTCGCCGGCGGCGCGGGCGCGCAGCCCCTGATCGTCGGCTACGAGAACCAGCTCGTCGAATGGGTGCTCCAGGACGCCGAACGCTGGAAGCGGCTTGAGGCCAACGCGCCCGCAAAACCCGTCATCCTCTATCCGCAGCCCACGGTGTTCTCGGCTCACCCGCTAATCAGCGTCGAGCGCCAAGCCGACGATCTCGTCGAGGCGCTGATGAGCGAGAGCCTGCTCGAGATGGCCTGGGAGGACCACGGCTTTCGCGGGCCGCTCGGCACCATCGGCAAGGCGCGCAACGCGTTGCTGCAGTCGCGCCTGCTGGAGCGGATCGACGCGGTGCTGCCGATGCCGGACGCGCCGGTCATGCTGGCCCTACTCGACCGGCTGGCGGCCTAGGCAACCGCCCGCGGTTGCGCGTTGGTCAGAACGATCCCAGCGCACTACCCAATGCGATCACGGCGACCAGCGCCAGCAGCGACGTCGCGATGCCGACCATCACGATGTCGAAATAGCTGTCGCGATGCGTCAGGCCGCAGATCGCGAGCAGGCTGACCACCGCGCCATTGTGCGGCAGGATGTCCAGCGTCCCCGAGCCGATCACCGCGACGCGATGCATCAACGCAGGGGCGATGCCCGTCCGAGCGGCGAGCTCGACATAGGTCTGGCCGAGTGCGTCCAGCGCAATGGTCAGGCCGCCTGACGCCGAGCCGGTCAGAGCGGCCAGGATGTTGGTCGCGACCGCTAGCGAGACCAGCGGTCCGCCTTCGATCGCAAGCACCCAGTCGCGCACGATCGTGAACGCCGGCAGCGAGGCGACGACAGCGCCGAATCCGACGAGGCTGGCGACGCTGAATGCGGGCAGGACGGATGCATTGGCTCCGGCGTCCATGGTGCGGCGAAGCGCCGGCAGGCGGGCCCGGTTCAGCGCGATGGTCGTGACGATGGCCGCAGTCAGCGCGACCGCGACCGACCACACGCCCGCGACGGCAGCGAGCGTCGTTTCACCAAAACGCTGCTCGGCGAGATAGCTGACATCGAGCCGCGGCAGCACCACGAGCGACATCACCAGATTCACGATGACGACCACGATCAACGGCGCGATCGCACTCCACACGGGCGAAGGCCGCTCGCTGCGCTGACCGTGCTGGAGTTCCGCCGGATCGAACTCGCGCGCGGTCGTGGCGCGCTCGCGCACGAGCTCGTCGGCGGCGGCGCGCTCGGTCGCGCCCTCGATATCGTCGCCATAGCCTTCTCCAGCACGGCGCGCTGCGGCTTCAGCGCGGTGCAGCCACCACAACCCTGTCACGAGCATGATGAGGGAGGCGATGATGCCGAGACCCGGTGCCGCGAACGGCGTCGTGCCGAAGAACGGCATCGGGATCGCATTCTGGATCGACGGCGTGCCCGGCAAGGCCGACATGGTGAAGGTCGACGTCCCCAGCACGATCGCAGCCGGGATCAGGCGACGCGGGATCGAAGCCGCGCGAAACAGCGAGCGGGCCATGGGAACGATGACGAAAAACGCAACGAACAGGCTGACGCCGCCATAGGTCACCGCGGCACCGGCGAGCACCACCGCCAGGATCACGCGACGCTCGCCGAGGCGCTCCGCCATGAAGGCGGCGACCGACGTGACCGCGCCGCTATCGTCCATCAGCTTGCCGAAGACCGCGCCAAGCAGGAAGATCGGGAAGAACTGCGCCAGAAATCCCGCCGCATGCACCATGAACACCTGGGTCAGGTTCGCAAGCAGCGGCTCGCCGCCGAACAACGCGGCAACGAGCGCTGCGAACGGCGCCAGCAGAAGCACGCTCCAGCCGCGAAAAGCGAACAGGACGAGCAGGGCGAGCCCGACGAGGAGGCCGAGAAGACCCATGCCTCAGCACTCCGACAGCAGGACGTCGAGATCGGCGGTCGATTGCCGGCCGATGTCGGCACCGTGCGCAGCGAGAAACGCGTCCGCGGCCAGGCGCCCCTCGGCGCGCAGCATCGAGACGAACTCCCATTCGGCGTTGAGCTTGGATGACGCGCCGAACTTCGCCAGCATGTCGCTCTTGACGCGGTGGGTCCGCATCTTTGCCCAGCGCGCGCCCTCGCCGCTGCCGGGGTCGGCCGCCTGGCGCAGCAGCGCGATCATGCGCAATTCCTTCATCAGGGGCGAATTGAACGAAATCTCGTTCAATCGATTGAGAATCTCCGCAGCCGTCCGCGGCTCTTCGAGCGTTTCGGTCGGATTGATCTGCACCAGGATCGTGTCGTGCGCATCGCTTTCGCGAATGAGCGGCGTGATCGTGGGGTTGCCGGCGAAGCCGCCGTCCCAATAGGGCTCGCCGTCGATCTCGATCGCGCGGAACATGGTCGGCAGGCAGGCCGATGCCAACAGCACGTCCGCCGTGATCTCGGCATTGCGGAAGATCCGTCCACGGCCGGTGCGCACCCGCGTCGCGGTGATGAACAGCTTGATCGGCGAACTCGCCAGCCGCTCGAAATCGATGCTCTCGGACAGCACCGACCGCAAAGGATTGTAGCCGGTCGGATTGAGATCATAGGGCGAAAGCACCCGCGACATCAAATCGGTGAGGATGTAGGCCGGCGACGTATCGAGCGTCCAGCGCCCCATCAATCGATCGAGCGGCGAGCGCTGGAGCGGACTAAAGGCGGCAGCCTTCGAGACGCGGCGCCAGTATTTTTCGAGCGCGTCGCGCGCGCCCTCGGCGCCGCCGGCCGTCCAGCCGTCCGCCAGCACGGCCGCGTTCATCGCGCCTGCGGAGGTTCCGGAGATCGCTGCGATCTCTAGCCATCTCTCTTCCAGGAGGCGGTCGAGCACACCCCAAGTGAAGGCGCCGTGCGAACCGCCGCCCTGAAGCGCGAGATCAATCAGTACGGCGTCTCGTTCCATGGCGGACACTCACGCAACTGAAGCTCAAATTCGACGTGATTGTAGCACGCCGAGGATGACAGCAGTGTGGGAGCTGTGACCGCAAGATGCAACCGGAACGTAGGGCGGTTCAGTGCTCGAATACCAGCCGTGCGCCGACCGTGCCCTCGAGCGCGCGGATCTGCGCAAGCAGCGCGCCTGAATCCTCGCCCCCGAGGTCGGCGTCGAGCACGACGTAGCCGAGGTCGCCGGCGGTCTCCAGATATTGCGCGACGATGTTGATGTCGCGCTGGAGGAAGACCTCGTTCAGCCGCCGCAGCATGCCCGGCACGTTGCGGTGGACATGGCTGAAGCGCGCACCGGCGGGACGTAAGTGCAGTTGCACCTCCGGGAAATTCACCGCGCCCATGGTCGATCCCGTGATGAAATAGTCGACCAGTTTTCGCGCGACTTCGCCGCCGATGCGCTCCTGCGCTTCCTCGGTCGAGCCGCCGATATGCGGGGTGAGGATGACGTTCTCGAGGCCCTGTACTGGGCTCTTGAAGCGATCCGCGTTCGAGGACGGCTCGACCGGAAACACGTCAATGGCTGCGCCGGCGAGATGGCCGTCGCGCAGGGCGCCCGCGAGCGCATCGAGATCGACCACGGTGCCGCGGCTGTTGTTGATCAGGAACGAGCCTGATTTCATCGCCCGCAGCTCCGTCTCGCCGATCATGCCTGCGGTCTCCGGCGTCTCGGGCACGTGAAGGCTGACGACATCGCTCTGCGCCAGCAGCTCTTCCAGCTTCTCGACCGGCTCGGTGTTGCCGTGGCGGAGCTTGTCGGTGCGGTCGAAATAGATCACGCGCATGCCGATCGCTTCGGCCAGCGTCGAGAGCTGCGAGCCGATATTGCCGTAGCCGATGATGCCGAGCGTGCGGCCGCGCACCTCGCGGCTGCCGGTCGCCGACTTGTCCCAGCCGCCCTCATGGGCCGACACCGAGCGCGGGAAGATGCGCCGCAGCAGCATCACGATCTCGCCGATCACGAGCTCGGCGACGCTGCGCGTGTTGGAGAACGGCGCGTTGAACACGGGAATGCCGCGCTTCCGCGCCGCCAGGAGATCGACCTGGTTGGTGCCGACGCTGAAGCAGCCGACCGCGAGAAGCCCGTCCGCGGCCGCAAGCACCTCGTCGGTGATCTGGGTGCGCGAGCGGATGCCGAGCAGCGATACGCCCTTCAGCGCGCGCCGCAGGTCTTCGCCGTCCAGCGCCTTGGTCAACCGCTCGACATTGGTGAAGCCCGCGCTCCGGAACAGGTCGACAGCGCTGTCATTGACGCCTTCGAGCAACAGCGCCTTCGCGTTCCGCTCGGGGCTTTGGCCTGGGGCTGGCATGGAATCTCCGTAGGTCACAGCTTTGCCGCAGCTCATAGACCGCGGGGGGAGATGCAGCACAATAGGGTTTGGATATGGGGAGAAGATGGCGGGGCGGGGGAGGCGTGCTTGGCATCCCACCACCACTAGCTCCGTCATCCTGAGGTGCGAGCCACGCGGCGCAGCGCGTCGCGTGGGGAGCCTCGAAGGATGAACGGCCCCCATATACAGCCGGGCCGTCGCCCTTCGAGGGCCGCTGCGCGGCCGCCTCAGGGTGACGGATCTAAATCACATAAAACCCGTGCGTGCCGTCGAGCCGGAGTTGCTCGACGAGACCGTATTCCCAGTCGAGATAGGCCTGCATCGCGCGCTCGGCGACGCCAGTGCCTTCGTAGGGCCGGCGGTAACGATGTGCCGGGTCGGGCTTGGGCAGCACGCGCGGCGGGCTGACCTCGAGCTCACCCTCGTAGCCGCCTTCCAGGACGTAGACCTCCCAGCCCATCTGCGCGAGCCAGGATGCCGTCATGTCGGCACGCACGCCCTGGTCGTCGGTCAGGAGGATACGCGCGCCGCGCACGGGCGCGGCCATGTCGGTTTCCTGGACGAGCTGGCCACCGGGATAATGGCGGAAGCCGGGGAGATGGCCGGCCGCAAATTCCTCTGCGTCGCGCACGTCGAAACGATAGAGCGTGCGGTCGGTCTGCGCTGCGAGCGCTTTCGCCTCGTTCGCGCCGATGTGGCGAACGCCGGCGCGATAGGCGACATCGCGCGCATTGGCCGGGCCACCCTCGAACGGCCCGATCGCGCCACGCCGGTCGGCACCATGATCGAGCGTGTGCCGCGCCAGCGTCCAGCCGATGGTACCGTTGCGCAGCGCCCGCACCTTGTTGGGCACGCCGGCATTGATCAGCGACTGCGTGCCGATGATCGAGCGCGTGCGGCCGGCGCAATTGACGATGATGGTGGTCTCAGGATCGGGCGCGGCCTGCCCTGCCCGCAGCACCAGCTCAGCACCGGGCACGCTGACCGAGCCCGGAATGTTCATGGTCGCATATTCGTCGAAGCGGCGAACATCGAGGATCGCGATGTTGGCCTTGTCGGCGATGAGCTTGGCGACCTCGTCGGCGCTGAACGACGGCGTGTGGCGGCGCGCCTCGACCAGCTCGCCGAACGCTTTCGAATAGGAATTGACGTCCTCGAACACCTGATAGCCCGCCGCGCGCCAGGCCTTCAGCCCGCCGTCGAGCGCGCTGACATTGGTGTAGCCGAGCGCGGCAAGCCGCTCGGCGCCGGTTGCAACAAATCCCTCGCCATCATCATAGAGCACGATCGCGACGTCCTTGCGCGGCAACCGCAGCTCCGCCTCGATCGCGATCCGGTCCACGGCCATGTTGGCGGCAAACAGCGGATGGCCGGTGGCGAAGCCGGCCTCATATCTGAGATCGAGCAGCGCGATCTCCTCGCGCAGCAGCAGCGCGCGGCGGATATCGGCGGGGGTGACGGTCGTGAGTTTCATGGCGTGAACCCTGGCAAGTACGGCCAAGGGCTTTTGAACGATTGCCGCGCGCTTGGCTAGCCTTCGCGACCGTTCACTCGCCCGGAACCAGCCGCCCGAGCGGTGGCTGCGCGGGACGCCGCAGCCTGCGGCGCGACAGATAGAGCAAAATGCCGGTGACCGAGAACAGCGGCATCAACGCTGCTGCAATCATGAAGGCGAGCTTGCCCGGCCAGCCCAGGAACGCGCCGCGATGGATGTCGAGCACGTTCGCGATGATCTTCTCGCCAAACGTCTTGTCGGCATAGCGCTCCGCTGAGATCACCTGCCCCGTGACCGCATCCACGCGGAATTCGTCGCGCGTGGTACCGAGCGTCGAATCCTTCGGCCACGACCGGATCCGGATGACCGTGCCGGGTCCGGCGGGCAGCGTCAGCAACGCTCTGGAGAAATGTTTCCCCTCCTCATGCTGGAGTGTCGTCCATGCACGATCGAATCCGACCGGCTGAGCCGGCTCGGCCCGGTCGGCCGCGCGCGGCGCCTTTGCGGACATCTTGGGCTGCATCTTCGCAGCAGTGACCTCTGGACGCGACAGCAGCCAGACGACGCCGTCCTTGTACCAGTCGAACGAGTACCACAGCCCGGTCAGCGTCATCACCAGATAGACCGGCAGCACCCACGTGCCGATCACCGCGTGCAGCGAACGGTGCAGTCCGCGCCCGCTGAGTCTGAGATTGGGTTTCAGCCACATCCTCACGCTGCCGGCGCGGCGCGGCCAGCGCAGCACGAGGCCCGAGATGAGCATGACGATCATGCCGAGCGCGGCGACGCCGGTGATCTGGCGTCCCCACCCCTTGGCATCGCCGGGGATCAACAGCCATCGATGCAGCCTGCGCACAGTCGCGAAGAACTCCTCACCACGCGGCGTACCCAGCACGTGCGCGTCGTAGGGATCGACATAGAGCGATGTCGGCCGCGCGCCCTGCTCGTCGCGCGCGAAGCGGACACGCACCGCCGCCGCCGGATCGCTCGACAGCGTGACGGCCGAGACCTTGCCGAGGTCCTGCCCCGCCTTGAGCCGGGCCACCAGTTCGTCCGGCATCAACGCCGGCGCCTGGCGCGGCGCGACCTGCATGATACCGCTATTCAGATAGTCGCCGATCTCGTCCTCAAAGCTCATGATCGCGCCGGTCAGCGCGATCAGGGCCAGCAGCAGCGCGAGCACGAGGCCCGCGATCGAGTGAATCTGGTGCAGAGCGGCCTTGATGTGATGCCCCACCCTACTCATCGAAGCCAACCTTCTTGATAAGCGAGATCGCGGCCTGCTGACGTGCGGCGATCTGGTCGATCGAAATTGCATCGGCGATGAACGTGCCCATTTCGGCAACGATCGGTGCACGCTCCGCTGCTGCAAGCACGGGGTATTCCAACTCGGCAGCGGCAAAGATCCGCTGCGCTGCCGGCGTGACGAGGAATTCGAGGAATTGTCGCGCCGACGCCGGATGCGGCGCCTGTTTCGCGATGGCCGCGCCGGTGAGGTTCACATGCGTGCCGCCGCCCTTGAATGTCGATGGCACCGCCTTGACCTCCATCGCCCAGGCACGCCAGTCGGCCCCTTCCCGTCCGTCGCGCAATTGCGCCAATGCCACGGTGTTGCCGATGCCGATCTTGCACGTGCCTTGCGCGATCTCGCGGATCACGTCGTTGTCCTTGCCATCAGGCTTGTGCGCGAGATTGGACTTCAGGCCGGCGAGCCAGGCCTCCGTCGCGGCCTCGCCGTGATGGACGAGATAGGCCGCAACCAGCGCGACATTATTCTGATGCAGCGGCGAGCGCATGCAGAGCTTGCCGCGCCATCTGGGATCGGAGAGGTCTTCATAGTCGATCGAAGCAAGATCGCTGTCCTCGCGCACAAAGGCAACGCGCGGGCGGACGGAAAGCGCAAGCCATTGCGCGCCGTTACCACGAAGATTTGGAGGGACGACCTGGTCGAGACGCGACGACGTGAAGGCTTGCGTCAGACCGCGGGTGGAGAGCTGGGTCGTCTTGTCCAGCCCGATCGTCATCAATAGGTCGGCAGGCGACGCGTCACCTTCCGACGCGAGTCGCTTGACGAGACTGTCCTCGACGAAGACGATATTCACCCTGACGCCGCTGGCTTCTGTGAAGGCCGCAACGACAGGCTCGACCAGGGCAACCTCCCTGGTCGAATAGAGCGTGATCTCCTCGGCGCGGCTCGCACCTGTGGCAGCAAGGCAGGCAGACGCCGCCGCGATCAGGACCGCGATGGCTTTGTGCCGCACCGCCATCGCTAGAACTTCACCGTTGCCGACAGCGACACGCGGCGCGCATCGCCGATCGCGACGTTCAGATTGTTGACGGCGGAGGGATAATAGACGGTGTCGAACAGGTTCTTGACGTTGAGCTGATAGATCACCGGCGTGTTCTGGTATTTCGTCTCATAGGTCGCGAAAATATCGGCGACCACATAGGACGGCAAGAAGAAGCTGTTGATCGCATCACCGGGACGGTCGCCGACATAGCGCGCGCCGCCGCCGAGGCGGAGCTGTCCCGGCAGAGCCGTGCCGAAGTCGTAGACCAGATAGAGCGAGGCCGTGTTCAGCGCGACGTTCTGCAGCTTCATGCCGTAGAGCGACCGATCTTCGGATGCCGTCACCCGCGCGTCGGTATAGCCATAGCTGCCGATCAGGGCCCAGCTGTCGGTGAGCCTGCCGGTCACGTCCAGCTCGACGCCGCGCGAGCGGGCGCGGCCGACGGTATGGAGTTCCACCACGCCAGCGCTGTTCGTCTTCGTCGTCTGCACGTTCTTCTTGTCGAGATCGTAGAGCGCCAGTGTACCGGAGATACGCTTGTTCAGATCGAACTTCACGCCGGTCTCGTATGACACGCCTTCTTCGGGCGCGACATTGGAATCGATCACGATGCCGATCGGCGCGATGGTCGAGTTGGGCTTCAGCGATTCGGTGTAGCTCGCATATAGCGAGATCTCGTCGGTCAGCTTGAAGATGGCGCCGCCGAGGGGAAGCACCTTGTCCTGGGACACGTTGGTATTGGTGTAGAACAGTGCCTTCCCGCGCCCGGCGATCTGATCGTAGTCCATGTAGCGCGCGCCGCCGACCAGCGCGAACCGCTCGGTCAAATGCAGCGTATCCTGGACGAACAGCGACCACTGTCCGAGCTTGTCGGTCTGGGCGCTGTCACCGGGCACCAGGGTCGTGCCCGGCCCGACCAACCCATAGACCGGATTGTAGATGTTGATGGCGGGCGTCGCTTGCCGGATCAGGCTATCGCGGTAGATGGTGCGATACTGGCCGTCGCCGCCGAACACCACCTCGTTGCGCATGTTGCCGAGCCAGAAGCTGCCCGAGACGTAGGATGTTCCGTAGCTGACATTGCTGAGCGAGCCGCGCGTGCCGTCATTGCTGCGCGTCTCCGCACCGGTCGTGAAGTTGATGCCGGTGATGCGGAGCTGGTTGGCGCTGAAGGTCTCGGTGTTGTAGCTGTAGCCAGCGTAGAGCTTCCAGTCCTGGTTGAAGCGGTGCTCGACCGAGGCCTGCAACAGGTCCGACGTGCCCCATGTGTTGTTGAACGGTTCGTCGAGCCGGCGGTCGGCGGGAACCGCCAGCGGCGCTTTCGTCACCGGATTGAACGCCGTGCCGCGATCGAACGGATAGATGAACTCGCGATGCTCGTAGTTGAGCTGGACCGTGGTGTCCTGGCCGTACCAGGCCAGCGACGGTGCGACCAGCATCTCGCGGTGACGGCCGAAATTGCGCCAGTAATCCTCGCTGACGCCGTAGCCGATGAAACGATAGGCAAGGCCCTGATCGCCGATCGGACCGGTAACATCGAGCAGGCCGTCGGCGCCGGTTTTCGAGGCACTGAATGCCGAGCCGAGCAGCGTGACCGAACCGTGCTGATAGAGCTCCGGGCGCTTGCTGATCGTGTTGACGATGCCGCCGGGGTCCATGATGCCGTAGAGCAGCGAGGCCGGCCCCTTCAGCACCTCGACGCTTTCGACCGCGGGATTGAAGCTGCGGCCCTGCACCAGCGGCATGCCGTTGCGCATGATCGAACCGTCACGATTATCGCCGAAGCCGCGGCGGATCACCGCGTCCTGGCTGCCGGCGAGCGTGTTGGTCTGAGTGATGCCGGAGACGTTGATGAGCGCATCGTCGATGTTCCGCGGGAGCTGGTCCTTCAACACCTGCTCAGGCACGATGTTGACCGCCTGCGAGGTATCGAGGGGCGAGGCGCCGCTGCGCAGCGTGGTCGAACTCGGCATCGCGCGGTAACCGAGCTTGGCAGCCTGCTGCGCGGCGGCCGCGGCTGCTGCACGTTCCGATATTGTCGGTGCTGCGGGTGCGGGATTGGCATTGCGCTGGCGCGCAACGGTTTGCGCGCGGCGTTGGGACTGTTGTGACGCGCGGGCCGGCCTCGGTCGCTGCACCGGCGCTTCCACTGTCACCGGCGGCAGCGCTGACTGCGCCTGCGCGGTCGTCGTGTTCGATGGGGATTCGACGAGCAGCACCGCTGCGCCGAGGAGAAGACCTGCACGGCTCTTGCCGGCACGATGACGATGGCCGCTGACGCGTTGGCCATCCACGGGGGCACGCACTTTCATTCCACTTCAAGTCAAGAACATTGAAGTGTGCGCCTGTAACAGTCGGCGGGATCGAAGAGAACCGTAGGCGAGCTTGAATCGCTCTAGTGTTGAATCGTTCTAAGCGCATCAGCGCACCGGACAGCAATCACCGATAGACGTCGCAGAGATCGCAACACGCTGCACGCGAATCCGCGGCAACGTGTCACGAAGGTTTCACATCTCACGCGATGGCAGGAGCAATCAGCTCGTCAATCTTTCGCTTGAGCGCCGCGCCATCGGACGAGGCACGGAACGGCGGGCGCACGCGGAGCCAGCCTGCGTCGCCCGTCTGTGCGGCGAGGATTGCCTTCAGCGTCGCGAGGAACGACGGCGTGTTCAGCACGACATCGGTCGCGGCTTGCATGCGCGCCTCGACGTCCTTGCCGTCAACCATGCCCTTGACCAGCTCGGGCACGACGTTGGCCATGCCGCAGATGGTGCCGGCGCCGCCGGCGGCGATCGCGCGGGTGATGTCGGTTTCGTTGCCGACGGTGATGGCGAGATCGGGGCTAGCTGCACGGAACGCCTGGAACTGCTTGAAGTCGCCGCTGGAGTCCTTCAGGCCCGCAACCACCTTGCCGTAACGCTTGCGCAGGTTCGCCGCGACACCGGTCGGGATCGCAACGCCGGAGACCTGCGGGATGTGATAGAGCGAGGCGCGCAGGCGATCGTCGGCGACGCCGTCGATGATCGCGGCAAACGCGTCTTCGATCCCTTCGGGCGTGACGCCGCGGTCGAAATAGGGCGGCAGATACAGCACGTGGCGCAGGCCGAGGCCGAGCACGGTGCGCGTCAGCGCGATGCTGTCGGTGATGGCGGGAAAGCCGCCGCCGATGCCGATCCGCTCGGGCGCGACGCCGGCCTTGAGCACGGCCTCGATGGTCGCGACACGCTCGGTGACATTGAAGGAGGTGCCCTCGCCGGTGGTGCCGAACAGCACAACGCCGTCGACGCCCTTGCCGAAGAGCTGCCTGGCGTGAGCGGCGAGCTTGGCGGAGTCCACGCTGCCATCCGTCGCCAGCGGCGTCGCCGACGCCACCCAGAACCCGCGAATTGCCTCCGTCATCTCACCACCCATTGCTGCGGTCCCGGACTAAGCCTCTGATCTCGAACGATCTTAGGAAGCTGTCCGAGCCTTGTTTTTGCTTTACTTTTCATGTTGTACCTTACATACAAGACGGACGCAAATCCTTTCCACCATCACGGCGCGCATGAGACGCAGCCAGATTCCGAGGAGGTCTCGCATGAACATGGTGAGCCCCATTGAGCGGCCCGATCAGTTGCTTGGCGCCTTGCGCGACAAGCTCGGCGCGGCCGCCGTGCTTGTTGGCACCGACGTGCCCGCGCGCAATTGCAACGACTGGAGCGCGAGCCTGCCGCAAACGCCGCTTGCGGTGATCCGGCCGGTCGATGCGCAAGGCGTTGCCGATGCGATTGCGGCCTGCCGGCAGGCGCGGCTGCCCTTCGTGCCGCAGGGTGGATTGACCGGGCTGTGCCGCGGCGCATCGCCCGAAGCAGGCTGGGTCGCGATCTCGCTCGAGCGCATGACCGGCATCGAGGAGATCGATCGGGCGTCAATGACGATGACGGTGAAATCGGGCACGCCGCTGGAGACGATTCAGAAGGCCGCCGACGAAGCCGATTTCTTCTTTCCGCTAGATCTCGGCTCGCGCGGCTCCTGCGCGATCGGCGGCAATCTCTCCACCAATGCCGGCGGCAACCGCGTGATCCGCTACGGCATGACGCGCGAACTGGTGCTCGGCCTGGAGGTGGTGCTGCCCGACGGCACCATCATCACCAGCCTCAACAAGCTGATGAAGAACAACGCGGGCTATGACCTCAAGCATCTCTTCATCGGCTCCGAAGGCACGCTCGGCATCATCACCCGCGTGGTGTTGCGGCTGTTCCCGAAACCGCGCTCGACCATGGCGGCGCTGTGCGCGCTGAAGGACTATGCCGCGGTGATCGCCCTGCTCGATGCCGCGCGAAGCGGGCTCGGGCCGTTGCTGTCGGCGTTCGAGGTGATGTGGCCGGACTATTGGGACGTGATCACGACGCGCGCCGGGGTGAAGCCGCCGGTCGCCGCAGGCCACGGTCTCTACGTGCTCGTCGAGGCCCAAGGCACCGACGAGAGCCTGGATGCACCGCGTTTCCAGGCCTGGCTCGAAGAGCTGATGGAGCGCGGGCTGCTCGCAGATGCCGCCGTGGCGCAATCGCTGGCGCAGACGCAGGCGTTCTGGCGCGTGCGCGACATCTGCGCCGAGTTCGGCCAGGTGCTGGGCCCGCACATCTCCTACGACATCGGGCTTGCGGTGGCGCGGATGGACGAGTTCGTCACGCGCTGCAAGGCCGCGCTGGCCTCCGGCATCAAGGGGTGCGAGAGCGTCTATTACGGCCATATCGGCGACGGCAATCTGCATCTCGTGTCCTGGGTCACCGGTCTTTCCGTCGAGCAGCAGCCGAAGGAAGAGATGGACGCGATCATCTACGGTCTGGTCCGTGAACTGGGCGGCAGCGTCTCCGCCGAGCACGGCATCGGCACGCTGAAGAAGAAGTGGCTGGGCCATGCCAGGAGCGAAGCCGAGATCGCGTTGATGCGGACGCTGAAGGCCGCGCTCGATCCCGATCACCTGCTCAATCCCGGCAAGGTGATCTGAGACAGCAGATGCGATCGCTCAAGCTCGATACGCCGAAATCGCTGTCGCAGCGGGTGGTGCTGCGGCTGCGCCAGGCCATCATCGACGGCGAGTTCGCGCTTGGCGCCGCCATCTCCGAGGAGATGGTGGCGAATTCCTTCGGCGTCAGCCGCACGCCGGTGCGCGAGGCGATGGGCCAGTTGCAGGCGCAGGGCCTGGTCGTGATCCGGCCGCAGGTCGGCAGCTTCGTGTTCACGCCGAGCGCGGACGACATCACTGCGCTCTGCACCTTCCGGATCGCGCTCGAGCCCAAGGCCGCCGAGCTCGCGTTTCGTCACGATCGCGACGGCGCAATTGCGACGATGAGCGAGGCAATCGCGGCGATGGAGCCGGCGATCGCGGCGAAGGACAACATCGCCTATGGCCGCGCCGATGCGAGCTTTCACGAAGGGTTGTTCGCGCATTGCGGCAACCGCTATCTCATCGAATCCTACCAGCTCGTCTCGGGCCGCGTCGCCGCGCTGCGCACCAATCTGACGTCGCCGATCGACGTGCGCACCCGCTCGTCCTTCGACGAGCATCGCAAGCTGCTCGATCTGTTCGCGCGCGGCGAGTTCGCCGCCTTCGAAGCGCTGATGACGACGCACATCACCAATTCCGGCCTGGTCTACGCCAAGGCCTTGAAAGTGGAGGCCTTGAAAGTGGAGGCGCTGAAGGTGGACTGAGCGCTTCTACCCCGCGTCCTTCGATCCCGGCCTGTCCAGAAAATCCAGCGCGGTGTTGATCTGTTCGAGCTGGTGCTCGATCTTGTCGCGGTCGTCGACCGACTGCGCCTTCTCGAGCTGTTCCACAAGCTTCTGCTTCCGTGACAACAAGTTCTCTATGACCGTACTCACAAGTCCCCCATCGCCCCGAACGAAGCGTCGAGGCAAAATCCGGTTACGGCACTGGCGCCGGGATGGTCGGGGCGCGCGCGAGCATGGCTCGCATCGGTCCCTTGATCAGAATGTTCGCGGAGGCGGTTGGTTCCTGCGAATGAACCACCACTCCGATCAATGGAACTATTTGCGCAGGCTGGCCCAGACCCCGCCGAGGATCAGCACACCGCCGAACAGATGGATCAGTTTTGGCGGTTCACCGAGAATTGCGAACGACAGAAGGGCGCTCGCGATCGGTCCGAGATAAAGCACGAGCGAGGTTCGGACCGAACCGAATTTGCCGCCGAGCCAGGCAAAGCCGGCATAGGCGAGCAGCCCGGGAACGATCCCGGCGAAGACGTAAGCCGACACCGCTTTCGTGCTGAAGACCTGCGCCGGCATGGTCCACATCTCGATCAGCGCCTGCGGCAGCGAGAACAGCGCGCCGGCGCCTGCGAACAGGCTCATGCGCGCCAGCAGCGACGCCTTGGGCGCCGCGCGCGATTGCAGCAGCGTGTAGCCGGACCAGCCGAGCATCGCGATCACGACCAGGCCGTCGCCCGCTGCGGTCTCCAGTGCGAACAAGGTCTCCGGATGACCGCCGGAGATGATGAGCAAGGCGCCGGCGAGCGCAAGCGCTGTGCCGAGCCATTGCAGCGGGCCGACATGCTCGATGCCGAGCACCGCAGAGATCATCAGCACCGTGATCGGCGACAGCGCCATGATCAACGCGATGTGGATCGCCGTCGTCGAGATGCCGGCAGCGTAGACCGGACCGCCGCAGAGGAACATGCCCATGAAGCCGGCGGCGAGGATCGGCCAGATGTTCTTGCCGAGTGGCACGCGGCCGGCGCGGATTTCGGCGAACGCGATCGGCGCGAGCCCGATGGCAACGATGCTCCAGCGGAAGAAGGCGAGCGCGAAGGGCGGGACCGAGCCCGCAAGCCCGCGCGCCAGAATCTGATTTGAGGCCTGCGCGGTCGCCACCAGGATGAAGCCGATCAGCGCAACCGCACCGAGCCAGGCCTCGGTGGACGGCGCCGCGCCGGCGTCATCACCGCCGTCAAAAGTTTCCTTGCCCATGGAGCAATCGGATATCCGATGTCGGCCGCGGTGAGAACCCGGAAGAGGGATCGCTCATGAGCATATGCGGCACGCGCACTGTTGCGGGCGGCGAGGCGATGCTCGCCTTGCGCAAGGTCTGGATCGAGGCGGCGCTGCCGGGCTCGACGGTGACCAATCTCCGCCTCGTCGGGAATGCCGTGCGGATGGTCCGCCAGCATGGCGGCGAGCCGGCCACGACTGCCGAGGTCCGGCAAGGGTTCGCGAACGGTTAACGCACTCCCGCAAGCCGGATAGCCCCTGGCGGAACCGCAAATCTTCACGCGTCCGTCGGTTGTATTCGTACGCCCGGAGTCCTATGCGTAGGCGCCATGGACATCCAGATCATCACCGCCGAAAAGCCCCTGATGGCGCAGGCGCGCCCGCGCAAGCCGGCGCCGTTCCTTCCCATGAGCCGCGCCGAGATGGACGCGCTCGGCTGGGATGCCTGCGACATCGTGCTGGTGACAGGCGATGCCTATGTCGACCATCCGAGTTTTGGCATGGCCATCATCGGCCGGCTGCTGGAGGCGCAGGGCTTTCGGGTCGGCATCATCTCCCAGCCCGACTGGCATTCGGCCGATCCGTTCAAGGCGCTCGGCAAGCCAAAAGTGTTTTTCGGCGTCACCGGCGGCAACATGGACTCCATGGTGAACCGCTACACCGCGGACCGGCGCATCCGCAGCGACGACGCCTATACGGCCGGCGGCGAAGGCGGCAAGCGGCCGGACCGCTGCACCGTCGTCTACGCGCAGCGCTGCCGCGAGGCGTTCAAGGATGTCCCGATCGTGCTCGGCGGCATCGAGGCCTCGCTGCGCCGGATCGCACATTACGATTACTGGTCCGACAAGGTGCGCCGCTCGGTGCTGGCCGACGCCAAGGCGGACCTGCTGCTCTATGGCAATGCCGAGCGTGCCGTCGTCGAGGTGGCCAACCGTCTTGCCGCCGGCGAAGCACCGCGCGAGCTCAGCGACATCAGGGGCGTCGCGCTGTTCCGCCGCGTCCCGGAGGACTACAGCGAACTGCACGCCGACGATCTCGATTCCGCCGACGAGGGCGCAACGCGCCAGAAGGGTGCGACCGTCATCCGGCTGCCGGCGCTGGAGCAAGTCGAGCAGGACAAGGAAGCCTATGCGCGCGCCTCGCGCGTGCTGCATCGTGAAAGCAATCCCGGCAATGCCCGCCCGCTGGTGCAGCGTCACGGCGATCGCGATCTCTGGCTCAACCCGCCGCCGATCCCGCTGACCAGCGACGAGATGGACGCGGTCTACGACCTGCCCTATGCGCGCGCGCCGCATCCGTCCTATGGCGAAGCAAAAATCCCCGCCTGGGACATGATCAAGTTCTCGGTCACGATCATGCGCGGCTGCTTCGGCGGCTGCACCTTCTGCTCGATCACCGAGCACGAGGGCCGCATCATCCAGAACCGCTCGGAAGGCTCGATCCTGCGTGAGATCGAGAAGATCCGCGACAAGACGCCGGGCTTCACCGGCGTGATCTCCGACATCGGCGGCCCCACGGCCAACATGTACCGGATGGCGTGCAAGGATCCGAAGGTCGAGGCGGCGTGCCGGCGGCCGTCCTGCGTCTTCCCGGAGATCTGCCCGAACCTCAACACCTCGCATGACGATCTGATCCGGCTCTATCGCAAGGTGCGCGAGACCAAGGGCATCAAGAAGGTGATGGTCGCTTCGGGCGTGCGCTACGACCTCGCGGTCGAGAGCCCCGAATACATCAAGGAGCTCGTCACCCATCACGTCGGCGGCTATCTGAAGATCGCCCCTGAACATACCGAGCGCGGCCCGCTCGACAAGATGATGAAGCCGGGCATCGGCGCCTACAACCAGTTCAAGCGGATGTTCGATGCCGCGGCCGAGCAGGCCGGCAAGAAATATTACCTGATCCCCTATTTCATCGCGGCGCATCCGGGCACGACCGACGAGGACATGATGAACCTCGCGCTCTGGCTCAAGAAGAACCGCTATCGCGCCGATCAGGTGCAGACCTTCCTGCCCTCGCCGATGGCGACCGCAACCGCGATGTACCACACCGGCGTCAACCCGCTGCGCGGCGTACGCCGCGGCGGCAGCGACAAGGTCGAGGCGATCAAGGGCCTGCGCCAGCGAAGGCTGCACAAGGCCTTCCTGCGCTATCACGACCCCGACAATTGGCCGGTGCTCCGCGAGGCCTTGATCGAGATGGGCCGCCGCGACCTGATCGGCTCGCGTCCCGACCAGCTCGTGCCCGCGCATCAGCCGCCCGGCACCGGCAAGGCCGCCGGCACACGGCGACCGGTGCGCCCCGGCGGCAAGACGCAGCGGTTTACGACCAAGGGCCTGCGGGTGATGAAGTAGCGGCAGAGCCGGATGAGATCCGGTTCAGCCCGCGGCTGTTGTGTCCCCAAAGCAAAAATGTCGAAAACAACCCCATGCACAGTAGACGGCATGAGCGGGATCAATGGCTTAGGCGGTCTGCGGCGACGTTGACCCGTCGGGCAAAACGGGCGCGGGATGGCAACGCGCCCCTTACGCTCGCACCGAAACGGGTTGACCTCGGCGCCATCATGTAACATATGAAGTTACATGAAGCGAGACAGCCGATTATCAGGCGTGCTCCACGTCCTGCTGCACATGGCGCAGCAGCCTGGCCCGTTCACGTCCGAGACCCTGGCGAAGGCCATGGACACCAACCCGGTGGTGATCCGCCGCATCATGGCGGGCCTGCGCGACCTCGGTTACGTCCGCTCCGAGAAGGGGCACGGCGGCGGCTGGACGCTGGCTTGCGATCTGTCGAAGGTGACGCTGCGCGATGTCTACACCGCGCTCGGCAGCCCCTCGATTCTGGCCATGGGCAACCGGACCGAGGCGCCTGGCTGCCTGGTCGAGCAGGCCGTCAATGCCGCGCTCGATCAGGCCTTTGACGATGCAGAGGCGTTGTTGCTGTCGCGCTTTGCCGAAGTGACGCTGGCGATGCTGAGCGACGATCTGCGCAAGCGCCTGGGTGCGCGAAAGCTTCACAGCATGAGCGCGCATCACGCGTGACCGACTCCCCTCAGCAGGACAACATCGTGACCGACATTCAAAACGCGTTCTCCGATCCGCAGATGGTGGCGAAGTACACCGAAGGGCCGCCACGGTTCGTTCCCGGCTACAATTCGATGCTGTCCATGGCGGCGATCCTTTTGGGCGAGCGTGCGCGTGAAGATGCGCGAATACTCGTTCTTGGCGCCGGCGGCGGCCTGGAGCTGAATGCCTTTGCGCAAGCGCAGCCGCGCTGGACCTTTGATGGCGTGGACCCGTCCGCGGCGATGCTGAATCTCGCGAAGCAGACGCTGGGCCCGCTCGCGTCGCGCGCGCATCTGCATCAAGGCTATATCGACGATGCGCCGGAGGGGCCGTTCGATGGCGCGACGTGCCTGTTGACCCTGCATTTCGTCGATGTCGAGGAACGGCTGCGAATAGCGTCCGAAATCCGCCGCCGCCTCAAGCCCGGCGCGCCGTTCGTCGCGGCCCATTTCAGCATCCCCGGCGACGACGATGAACGGCCGCTTTGGCTCTCGCGGTATTCAGCCTTTCTCGCCGCTGCCGGAGTCGAGCCCGACAAGGCGGCCGCCGCCCGCAAAGCGGTCGATGGGCAATTGAGCATCCTGGCGCCCGCGCGAGACGAAGCAATTTTGCGCGACGCAGGCTTCTCCGTCCCAACCCTGTTCTACACCGGCTTCACGTTCCGCGGCTGGGTCGCCTACGCCTGAGACGTCACGGCCTCGTCGACACGTCGCCATGAAAAAGCCAGGCAGGGCCTGCCTCTCGCGCTACTCCGCAAGCCGCGCGAGCGGGCCCGCGGCCGCCTTCTGTTCACCCAGCGCTTGGCCCTGGGCCATGCGTTGGCGGATCATTGCGACAACCGGGCCTACCTGCTCGAAAGCCCGGTCGTGGGCGTCGTCGCCGGCGACCGCCAGTTTCGTCAGGTCGTAGACGTCGATCCGGTCGCGCGCGAGCTCAGTTCGATAAGGCTCCTGGGTCGGGTCGATATCGCCCAGGCGGGCGACGTCTCCCCAGATCGTCTTCGACAGCGAGAGCGCGCCGTCGTCACGCGAGACGAACAACGAGATGGGGGGCCGCGCGCCGTTCATCCGGTTCAGTTGCGAGCGGAAGACATCGACATCCACGTCGGGTGCCACCAGCATCACATTCTTCAGCTTGCTGCGCTTCGACGCGACAGCCGGGGCGCGGATCGCCCGCGTTCGCAGTGCTTCCAGTGCGATCCAATTGCCCATCGAATGAGCCAGAAGATAAACTTCGCCGACGGCAGGCGAGGCGTCGAGCGTGCTCAACAGATTGTCGAGCGCGTCACGCGAAAAATTTGCACTTTCCCGGTCATAGGTATACGCGCGCAGCCTCAGCTCGCCGCGCGATGGCCAGGTGAAAAGCACGGGAACGACCGGCACTTTGGAGTCGTGCACGATCTGCGCGAAGCGATAGACCGCATCATCGAAGCGGTTGTTGAAGCCGTGGACGAAGACAAGCACCTTGTTGCGACCGGACTGCTTCATCGCCGCGGCGACAGACGCAGCGAAATGCGTCTTGTCGAGATAGTCGGCCGACACAGTCGTGAAATCCCGTTGGGGGGCGCCGGGCAGGCTCGCGGGCCACTGCACTTCGCCGATCTTCCGCGCGGCATCGGGCGGGATCGAGACAGTCACCTCGGCAAAGGACAGCTCGTCCGAACGGTCCCCGCTGAACATCTCACCGGGATCGACGTCGGATCGCTTGCGATTGGTGACGACGTAGATCGGGACATTTGTGTTTCCGGGGGCGACCTGCGCTGTCGGAACAAGCACGCCCTGCGACGGACGTCCTGCACAGCCGCCCAGGACTGCTGCGATCGACAAAGCCAACAAAACTGCTGGAGCACTGATGCGACTCGTCCGGACCACCGGCAACACTCACAACTGGACGCAAGAGCGCGATAACTCACCATCCGGGCAACGGAAGGGGCACCGGATATCGACCAGTCTATACCGGCTGAGCGTGCCTGGATGTCACGGCGCGGCAACACCCAGCCGGCGACAACTGCGGAACCCGGTCTTGCAGACCATGGTCGAGTGAAATGTTTAAGAGGGAGATGTCGAGCATCTCACGTGGCACAAATTGCATATGCGTTGCCGTTGCGGCGGCGGCCTTGCTTTGGCGGTCGTCAGAGCACCTTGACGTGCTTGGAGAAGATGCGGAGCCGCTCGCGCTGCCGCCTGCCCTGCTGTTCGAAAGCGTATGATGCAAGGCGCTCGACCGCGTCGCGGAGACACCTGAATTGGGTCTCCCTTTCGTCGGGACGCGTGCCCTTCGAGCCGTGAAGGTCGTCCAGCGCGACGCTGCTTATCTCGCAGTCGACGATGCTGGCGCCATACGTCATCGTAAACAGAAACGCCATCCGCTCCGTGTCGTAGCCAAGAATCTGGCCGCGCGTCAGAAGCGCTGCGTTTTCCGCTGGGGATACTCTCGGTGGACGCGGCAATTGTCAGCCTACGGCTTCGCCGGTGTCGCACGGCGGCACCTCCGCCAGGCGGCTCGCCTGCGAAGCAAAATCGTTGAACGCTGCGACTGCGTCGCTCATGTTGTGGCATCCGCGGCTGTCGCGCGAGGCGTGAACGCGAAGATCGAACAGCTCCATCCAGAACAGGGGCGCCGCAGCTGAACCGGCTTCAAGCGTTTCGAACATGTTGATCTCGCAATCGCCAACGCGCTCAAGCGCAACCGTCCGTGGGCCATGAGCGATATGAGGAATTCCGAGCAATTTTCCGTAACTTCGCAATATCTTCACGTTTATAGGCGGCGCGCCATCGCAGCTGGACATCAAGGCCTTCGGGCTTTTTCGGGGTGGGTTCGCCCCCGAGTACAGACGACGCACCTAGGGGGACAGATCGCCGATTTAAGTCACATGACACCCGGTTTCTTGTTATCGTGAGCCAATAACTTGATTTTCCATGCCGCGATCCCGATGCGCGAGCCGAGGACTCAAGGCCGCAGCGGCAACGACGAAAGGGTTCGATGTGGCTGCTGCCCGTTCGCCCCAATTGCAAGCCATGCCCAGTGCGACCGGCGGCATCGCCCGCCTGGTGTGGGCTCGCCTGCGCGAAGCCGGCATTCACGCGAACGGCTTGCTGTCCAAGGCCGGATTGACCCTCGAGCAGATCCAAGACCGCAAGGCGCGGCTGAGCGTTGAAAGCCAGATCAAATTTCTGGAGCTTGGTGCCGAGGCGCTGCACGACGACGCCCTGGGATTTCACCTGGCACGGGACTTCGACCTTCGTGAAATCGGCCTGCTCTACTATGTCGCGGCCTCATCCGGGACAGTCGCTGAAGCCTTTTCAAAGACGGAGCGCTATTGCCGCCTCGCGAACGAGGGAATTTCACTGCGATTTGCCGCGAAGGACATGGCGATTGCGTTGAGCTATGTGGGCGTGGAGCGGCGGTCGGATCGGCACCAGATCGAATTCTGGGTGACCTCTATCATTCGAATCAACCGCGCACTGACCAACCGCCGCGTGGTGCCAAGCCGTGTCAAAGTCGCCCATCGCCGTCGAGCGATGCCCGCGGAGGTCAGGTCGTTCCTTGGTTGCGAGATCGAGTTCGGATCAGACGTCGATGAGATCGCCTTCCCTCAGTCCGTGGGACAGATGCCCATCGAAAGTGCCGATCACCACTTGAACGATCTGCTGGTGACCTTCTGCGAGGAGGCGCTTGCACATCGGAAGCCTGGGGGAGTTTCGCTCAGATCGAGCGTCGAGAATGCCATCGCGCCACTGCTTCCCCATCGCGAGGCACGGGCTGAGGAGATCGCGCGCCGGCTCGGCATGAGCCACCGCACGTTGGCGCGGCGCCTCGCGTCGGAAGGACTGACCTTCACCGGCATTATGGACGAGCTGAAAATCGACCTCGCCAAAAGCTATTTGAAAAAGGACGAGTTGCCGATTTCGCAAACCGCCTGGCTGCTCGGCTATGGCGAAGTCAGCGCATTCACCCACGCCTTCAGGCGCTGGACCGGAATGACGCCACGACAATGGCGTGCCGCGGACGATCCCAAGCGCGCCGACAACGTCAACGATACGCCCCCTCGCGCAAAGAACGCCCGGGCAAGCTAGTCCCGGCGGTAACGCCAAAGCGCCCCGATGCAGCCAGAAAAACACCAGGTCCGCTCAAGCCGCGGACCGCTGCAACCCTCACCGATCCACCGGCACACCCGGCCCGAGATGATACCGGCTGGAGAAGAACACCAGCGGCGTGGTGTCGCGATAGTCGCAGCTCGAAACTTCGGCGATGATCAGCGTGTGGTCGCTGACATCGACGTGACGTGTGACCTCGCAGGCGAACCAGGCCATGCAGCCGGACAGACGCGGCAGGCCGTCGACGATGTCGTAATCCGGCGCCGCGCCGGTGTTCGGCTGGCTCGCGAAGTGCCGCGACAGGTCCCGGCCGTGCTCGGGCAGGACGTTGACGCAGTAGCGTCCAGTCGCCGAGATCGCCCGGTGCATGCGTCCTGGCATGACCGACACCAGCACGGTCGGCGGTGACAGACTGACGGTGACAAAGCTGTTCGCGGTCATGCCGCAGACGCGGCCGTGCTCGTCCAGCGCGGTCAGCACCGCGACGCCCGTCGCAAAGCGCGACGCGGCTTCGCGGAATGACGCCGGATTGGCGCGCGGCATCTCAGCCTCCGCTCGCATCGGTCCTCACGCAATCGCCCTGACCGGCTCAGGCGGCGCCGACATGCGCTCGATCCAGGCCTGGATGCGCTGCGGCGTGCAGATGCGATCCCACTGCCGGTCCGGGTAGTTGAAATTCTCGGTGAACTCGTTGGCCAGCGCCGGGTTCTGGCTCATCGCGCCGATCAGCATGCCCAGCGCTTCCGTCGGCGGCTGCAGCATCACATTGGTCCAGCGCGAGGCCGCCAGCACGCGATCCTGTCGTTTCAGCTCGATCTTCTCGCACAGGCGCACGTCGAGCGCGTCCGCGTTGACGATCTCCTCGCCGAGCACGAAGGCCGCATAGGAGGCGACATTGGCGCCCTGGCCCATCATGGGATCGACGATCGCATGGACGTCGCCAAGCGCGATCGCGCATTTGCCGTCGTCGAACTCGACCACAGTGTTGCGCACCGTCGGGACCACGCCGCCTTGCAGTAGGTCCTGCGGCTGCGCGAGATCGAAGCGCGCGGTGTCGATGCGGTCGTAGGTCGTCGGGTGATGCTTCTCGAGCTTGCCCAGCAGCACCTTCAAGAAGTGCTTCGGGTTGTCGTCGTAGCTGAGCGTGGCCAGTTCCTCCATGTCGCCGCCGGGCACGTTCTCCATCAGCAGCGCGTTGGCGACACCGCCGAACGTAATGGTCGGGATCACGATCATCTCGCCATGTCCTGGAGACACCGAGAGCGTGACATTCATGGGATCGGGCTGCCGGACGCCGGTGTAAAGCCCGACGCACAGACGCCGCTGCGGCTGCGAATAGGGGGTGTGTTCCGGCCGGTAAGTGAAGAGCTGGCCTAGCGGGCCCTTCCCGGTCGAGACGACCAGGAGATCGAAGCGGGCGACCAGCGGACGAATGTCGCGCTCTTCGATGCGGCGGTATTCGATCTTGCCGCCGCGGCTGACAAAATCCTGCATCAGGGCAGGAAGATAGATCCGATAGTCGACGGCGCGGCTCGGCTTCGAGAAATCACCGCGAAAACTCAGCGGCTGCGGAAAATTGAAGACGTGGTCGTGGTAGTAATAATGGTCCTTCGGATCGCTCCAGTGATTGACGCCGAGATAGTCCTCGCGCGCGATCGTCACGTGGTGATGCGCGACGGTGTTGAGCAGGCGGATGTTCTTGTATTCCTCAGGCGGTCGATCCGTGATGATCGTCGCGTCCACGCCGTGCTTCTGCAGGTAAAGCGCGAGATGCAGGCCGGCGATGCCGGCGCCGACAATTCCGATATGGCGTGCCAATTTCGTCTCCTCCCCTGTGAATGCTTGTTTTGAGGGAGCCTAGCGACCCGCCGAGTTGCGCACTACGGAATAAATGGGATATAATTTATTCCAGATTGGAATGAATTATGGACCGGATCGATTGCCTGCGCGCTTTCGTTCGCGCCCTGGAGGGCGGCAGCTTCTCGGCTGCGGCCAAGGAGCTCGGGATCGGCCAGCCCGCGATCAGCAAGCGCATTGCTATGCTTGAAAGCGAATTCGGCACGCAGCTGTTTTCGCGCACGACGCGCACACTGAAGCCGACGGCCGAGGCGCACCGGATCTACGATCTCGCGCGGCAGATCCTCGACAGCTTCGACATGGCGCGGTCGAGTGTCGAACAGGCCGCACCCCGTCCGACCGGCACGCTCCGGATCGGCGTGCCGTCGTCGTTCGGACGGCGCTACATGATGCCCGTCATCGCCGAGTACGTTCGGAATTATCCGGAGGTGCGGGTCGACATCCGCTTCAGCGAGCGGTTCGTCAATCTGGTGGAGGAAGGCATCGAATTGGCGCTGCGCATTGGAAACCTGGAGGCGAGCACGCTGGTCGCCCGCCGGCTCGGGACAGTGCAGCGCCATCTGGTTGCAACACCCACCTATCTGCACGGCCGCCCGCTGCCGCGGACGCCTGACGATCTCAGCTCGCACCAGTGCATCGTCTATTCACGGATGTCGCCGGCGCACCAATGGGCCTTCGAATCCGAGCATGGCCGTCACGTCGCATCGATCAACGGACCCATTCACGTCGACGACGCCGATGCGATGCAGGAGGCGACGATGCAGCATCTCGGCATCGCGATCCTGCCCGAATGGAATGCCGCGGAGGGCCTTCGCAGCGGCGAGCTCGAACATGTACTTCCGGACTACACCATCGCCGCGCTGCCCCTGCACGCGGTCTATCCGGAGACGCAGTGGATGTCGCTGCGCGCGCGAAGCTTTCTGGATCTCCTGGTCGACCGCGCCGAGCATTTCGCGCCGGCCCCGTCGCATACCCGCACCGCCGGCGCAGGCGGTTGACGCCGCCCCCGCCATCATTAAATGACGCCCATGAAAAAGATCGGATTTCTGTCCTTCGGACACTGGACGCCCTCGCCGCAATCACAGACCCGCTCGGCGGCGGACACGCTGCTGCAATCCATTGAGCTGGCCGTCGCGGCGGAACAGCTCGGCGCGGATGGCGCCTATTTCCGCGTGCATCACTTCGCGCGCCAGCTGGCCTCGCCCTTCCCGCTGCTCGCCGCTGTCGGCGCAAAAACCAGCACAATCGAGATCGGCACGGCCGTGATCGACATGCGCTACGAGAACCCGCTTTACATGATCGAGGATGCAGGCAGCGCCGATCTCATCGCCGGCGGGAGGCTCCAGCTCGGCATCAGCCGCGGCTCGCCGGAGCAGGTGATCGACGGTTGGCGCTACTTTGGCTATCGCCCGGCCGACGGCCAGAGCGATGCCGACATGGGCCGGCGCCACGCGGAGGTCTTTCTGGACCTGTTGCGCGGCGAAGGTTTTGCCGAGCCCAATCCGCAGCCGATGTTTCCCAATCCGCCGGGACTGCTGCGCCTCGAACCGCATGCGGCAGGCCTGCGCGAACGGATCTGGTGGGGCGCCGGCTCGAACGCGACCGCGGTGTGGGCGGCGAAGCTCGGCATGAATCTGCAAAGCTCGACGCTGAAGAACGACGAGACCGGCGAAGCCTTTCATGTGCAGCAGGCGGCGCAGATCCGGAGCTATCGCGCCGCGTGGACGGAGGCAGGCCACACCCGCGAGCCCCGCGTGTCCGTCAGCCGCAGCATCTTCGCGCTGATGAACGATCGCGACCGCGCCTATTTCGGCGGGGAGCGCGGAGGCGAGGACCAGATCGGCTTCATCGATCCGCAAACGCGCGCGATCTTCGGCCGCTCCTATGCCGCTGAGCCGGACGCGTTGATCGAGCAGCTCAAGCAGGACGAGGCAATCGCCGAGGCCGACACGCTGCTGCTGACGATCCCGAACCAGCTCGGCGTCGACTATTGTGCGCATGCGATCGAGGCGATCTTGAAGCACGTCGCGCCGGCGCTTGGCTGGCGGTGAGACCGTCGACCGGTTCACTGCGAAAGTCAGGCCGTCTCTTGCTGACCCCTGATCTTCTCAAGCCAAGCTGTCAAACGCGGATGTCTCGTATATCGGCCCTCCAGGCCTGCCAGCTCCTGCTGGAAGACCGGCAGCGAGAGCAACCGTTCGATATCGGGCTCCCTGATCTTCCAGATCGCCGGCGGAAAGAAGCCATGCACCTTGAGCTCGTAGAGCTCGAAGATCGCGTGAATGATCTCGTGTACCGCCCGGCGCTCTTCCGGTGTGATCTCAATGTCGCCGGCAGCCCTTCGCTCGAGGAATGCCGCGACCGGAAGGCGGCGTCGCAGGTCGGAGACCCGGTCGGAATATCGAAGGAAGATGTCCGCGCCGAGACGCCGATTGTTGGTGTGTAGCGCTACGTAGATCGCCGTCATGCCGACGATGATCGTCCCGAGCGTCATGAATCTGAGAATATGATCGAGCACGCGTCTCCTCCATGCGCAGGGCACCGGAGTGACAGAGATAAACCAGACCGTGGGCCGATAAAATGGGGCGGCCGAGGCTCATGGACGCCCCGCATCTGACATTTGTCAGATGCGCGGAGGATGAAGTCCCGTGAATTCGTGGTGATGTCAGTCCCGAGCCCGGGCCTACCCCGTCTTCGTACCGGTGACGACGGCGAGCGCCTCGACGAAACGATCGAGATCGGCCTCGTCGGTAAAGAGCGCCGGCGTCACACGGATGCATTGACCTTTGGCGACGCCCGCCCGGCGCACCGTCATGACCTTGTGGCTGTCCCTCAGCTTCACGACGATAGCCTCGTTGTCCGCCTTGCTGGTCTTGCCGGCGAGACGGAAGGACGTGATCGCGCCATATGAGCCGACCTCATCCGGCGTCAGGATCTCGATATCCTTGAAGCCCCGCACGCGGCTGACCCAGTAGTCGCGCAGATATCGCAGCCGGGCTTGCTTTGCCGCCGCGCCGATCTGCTGATGGAGCGCCACCGCCGCGGGCACCGTCAGCACCGTAGCGAAATTGACCGTGCCGGTGTGCACCCGCGAGCGGATATCGGTCTCCGCAAAGTCCTCGTCGCCCATGTCGCGGTCGATGTCGGCGAGACGGTCCTTCCTGATGTAGAGGAAGCCCACGCCGAGCGGCGCGCCGATCCATTTGTGCAGGTTGAAGCCGACGAAATCGACGTCGAGCTCGCCCACCCTGAAGTCGATCTGCCCCCAGGAATGCGCGGCGTCGACGATGGTGTCGATGCCCTTGGCCCTGGCCATGCGAGCGATCTCGGCGACCGGCATGACGAGGCCGGTGCGATGGCTGACGTGGGTGAGGAGGAGAAGCCTAGCCTTCGGATTCGCCTCGAGGGCACGGGCATAGGCGTCGAGCACGGCCTGGCGGGTGGCCGGCTCCGGCACATCGAACCTGACCACGTCGACACCGCGACGCGCCTTAAGCGCGTTCATCGCGTACTGCATCGAATCGTAGTCGAGGTCGGCGTAGAGCACGCTGTCGCCGGGCTTCAGCTTGTTGTAGCCGCCGATCAGGAGCTGCAGCGCTTCGGTCGCGCCGCGGGTGAGCGCGATCTCCTCGGGCGCCGCGCCGACCGCCTGGGCCACCTTGATGCGCACGGCCTCGAAATCCGCACCCGCGCGCTGCCGCGCGTAGTAGGTGTTTTGATAGTTGACCATATCGGTCTGGCGAATGAACTCGCGCCTCACCGGCTCGGCCATGATGCCCCAAAAGCCGTTCTCCAGATTGACGACATCCGGCGTCACTGAATAGAGCCCCTTCACCGCCGCCCAATAGGCATTGTCGGTGGCGATGGCGGCCGCCGCTCCGGTCGGCTGCGCCGGCAGACCGTCGGCTGCCATGGCCGGTGCCGCCAGGGACGTGACGGCTGCGGCCGCGAGGCCCTTCAGGATCGACCGGCGGTCGGACGACATTGTCTCAGTCAGATGCATATCAGCCCCCACGATGCGCGGCGAAGGGAGCAGCGATCCATAGAGCGCGCATGACGAAGCGATGACAGTTCGATGATGCCCGGCCCGCCCGGTTACATCTCGGTCATTGCGCCGTCGACCATCCCTGCGCCGATGTCACCGGCCATTGCGAGACGTCCGCCATCGAAAGCAATTCCAGCTTCGCGGATGATTTTTCCAGCAACCCGGCCTGCGCAAGGCGCCGGGGATCATTGCGATAGTCCTGGAAGTCCGCATCGGATGCGAAGCTGACGATGTGCACCTCGATCGTGCCATCCGGATTTCGAAGACGACGCTCCACACGCCCGTTGAACGAAGGGAGTAGCGGCAAGACGGCATCCTCGTAGGCGCGGAAGGCCTCGATACCCTCGGGCGGTATGCGGGCAATGAGCACCAGCGTTACGGAGTGAGCTTGACAGGTCATCGCCGCAATCCCGAGCCGAGATAGTCGTGCATTGGAGACGCTGCATCCTGCGGGCGCCGCCTCGCGGCGTCAATGACGGCTCGAATGCAAGGCCGACACCTTCGAGACGCCCGCTTCGGGCGGGCTCCTGGGGATCAACTCGCGCTATCTCAGAACAAAGCGGCGCTGACGGCCTGTCCGTAGATCATCGCGACCACGAGGGAGAGCAGCAAGCCCGCGCCCGAGAAGATCACCAGCACCTTTAGGGTTTCGACATCAACGTTGGTTCTCGTCGCGCGGGATATCGCCTTTGCCAGTGCAGCCATCATCGCCAGCTCCGAACCGGGCCGCGCGGAGGCGGGCCCTAGTTCATCTAGCGTCATTGGGCGCGTTTGCGTGTGAAGCAGATTACAGGTGCGCTTGCGTGCTGCGCCTCAGGCATGAGCCGCAGCCTTGCCAGCGGTCGGCATCGTCAAACCGCCCTGCTCAACGCGCTGCCCTCAGGGTGAGGCGCCACCGAGCCCGCGGGCGCGTGATTGACGACGAGACCGGTCGGCACGGTGTTGTACCTCGACAGCGCAGCGGTGACCCGCCGCATCGCCGCCGAACCGAGCTCGCCGGCGCGCACCACCGGGATGATGAGGTCCGCGTGCGCGGCCAGCGCGATGGCGTCGGGCTGAAGTGCGAGATTGCTCGCATGGACGACGATGAGATCGAACTCCGAGCGAATATCGTCCTCGGGCCGGGCATCGGCTTTTCTGCCGGCGCTCAACAGCTCGTCGATCGACTGCAGCCCCGCCGTGGTGGAGCCGTCCTGCCATTCGGTCACCGGAGGCTGGGCACCGGCGAATTCCGGCTGGAGCCGGATCAGCACGCTCATCATGCCCCGATTCACTGCCGCGCGATTGAGCGAGCGCGCAACGGTGTTGCCGCCGGCACCTTTGCCGACCGACAACACGAGGGCGACCTTGCAGCCACGCACCGGCGCGCGATCGATCCGCTCGAGAAGCGGACGCAAATAAGCGCCGAGATCGAGCTCGGCCGAGGCAGTGATCGGCCTTTGCCATACAGTGTTGGCCACGGCGCCAGGCGCCAGATCGGGAATGCGAGCCCAGACAGGCAGGTTCGGCATCGCTTCGGGCTGGCGCGCAGCCGGAGCCGGACGCCGGACTTGCGCCTCCGCCGCTTCCGCACGCGCAAGAGTTTGAGCAGGAGTTTGAGCAGGAGCTTCGGCAGGCGCGGGCCCGTCGGACATGCTTCCCATCGCCGCAACGGCCGCCGTCGAGGTCAGGATCGAGCCGATCGCGAGCGCCGCGAGCAGCAAGGCGAGGGGCGGACGCGTCGAGCGCATCGGCGGAATGGCGAGCGAGGCGATCTTGGTCTGGGAGCTCTGCAGCTGGCGCTGCTCGTTGGTCGTCTTGAACCGCGACAGGAACTGCTCGTAGATGTTCTTGTTGGCATCGGCGTCACGCTGCAGCTCCTGCAGCTTCACGAGCGCCTGGCCGTCGACCAGCATCTGCGTCTCGACCGCCCTGAGCTGCTTTTCCAGCGCGTTCTGCTGCTCCAGCTGAGCCTCATATTCGGACTTCACCGTGTCGATGTTCTTCTTCCGCTCGACCTCGATCTGCCTGTTGATGTCAGCCAGCTGGCTGTAGGAGATCGCGAGGTCGGGATGGCGGTCGCCGTACACCGCTTTCTTCTGCGCGATCTGATCGTTCAGGGTCGAGCGCTGCGCGCGCAGCATGCTCAGAAGGTCCTGCTTCACCGGACCTTCGACATTGGCCTTGAGATCGCGCTGCACCTGCTCGTAGCGCGCCTTGGCTTCCTCAGTGCGCGCGCGAGCAGCGGAGACCTGCTGGTTGAGATCGGTCACCCGCAATTGCTGGGTCGTGGAATCCTTGCCGGCATTGAGGATCTTGTGCTCGAACCTGAAGGCGGCAACGGCATCTTCCGATACGCGCAGGCGCTCGTTCAATGCCTTCAGCCGGTCCTTGAGCCAGTCGGCCGCCTCGTCCGTGGCCTCGGTGCGGACACGACCTTGGCTCGCGACGAACGCCTCGGCGATGGCATTGGCGTAATGCGCGGCCCGTTCCGCATTGTTCGAGGTGAATGAAATCGCAATGAGGTAGGTCAGTCCGCGGCGCGAGATATCGAGACGGTTGCGGAATTTTTCGAGCAGGCGCGTCATGTCGGTGTAGCCGCCCGCGATGTCGGGGTCTTCGGCGATCTTGAGCTGCTCGATCAGGGGGCGGAGAAAGCCGTCCGATTTGGCGATCTCGATCTGGCTCTGAAGTGCCGCGGCATCCTGGCCGATGCCCGGCAACACGTCCTGCTCCGAGGTGACGCGCAGCTCGCGGGGATCGACGACGACCAGGGCCGTCGCGGCATACCGGACCGGCAAGACCATCAGGACAATGACGCCCAGGGCGAACAGCGCCAGCGCCAGCGCCAGGATGCGCCGGCCATTCTCGCGCAGGAAGGAGAGCGCACCGGTGACGGTCAGCGATCCCTTGATCAGCGCAGGAGCAGCGCTGTCAGGCTTCGCCGTCGCAGCCCGCGGCCCTTCCCACGAAGCCGCAGGCTCCGTCGGGGCGATGCTTCGCGGAGATGCGCTTCGACCGAACGCCATAGGATTGGACTCGAAATCAACTGACAGCCCCGGTTCAGAGGCTTGCTACACCGTAAATATCCATGGTTAACCGGCGGTTACGGCTGGCGCGCCGTGGTCAATGAACGATCTGTTAACGCGCGTGCCGATGCGCCGCGCTGCATCGGCGCGTCCGGTTGAACCGGGCTGGCGCGACCACCACGCCGTCGATCAATGCCCCGTTGCGGCGGTTCGAGGGCGATCATTTCGTCGTCGGCATTGCATACCTCTTGACGACATTCGAGGTGTCGACGCCGCCTCACCAGGAGGCGGGAACATGGAAAATGGTGGTCGATGGCGTGGAGCTGACCCGCACTCACCAGAGCCCGCTGCAGCGCAATCGGAACGGAGTTCCGGCGCGCCATTCAGAATAAAACCACGAGCTCATACAGATTTGAAATTGCTTGTGATTTTCTCACCTCTATGATTTGGCGGCCGTGGGGGCCGCTGCCGTAGGGAATTACGGCACGCCTCACAACAGCGTGCGCCTTTCGCTCCGGGATCGTAGTATTGTCGTCGGAAGCTGCCGACGCACGAGACCGGGGATCTTGCGTATCCACTCGATCGCGGCGCTCGACGAGATGCACTCCAGAATTAGGCTGAGGATCGCGACTGCGGTCGGACGGCGCGGCAAATGGAGGACATGATGGCGTGGCGTGACGACAAGGCCCGGGCAACCCTGATCCGCGATGCAGCAGGCAGCGTGCCGCCGGGCAAGAGCCCGCGGGCCTTTGCCGAGCCCTTGTTCGGCTACAGCAATATCGAGGATCTCGACAATTACGATGCCGCCTCGCTTGCCGTCCTGGCGGAGCAAGCCTGGGAGCATGTGCAGCGGCGCACGTCGGGCAGCGCCGATATCCGCGTGGTCAATCCGACGTTGCCGAACGGGCGCGAGATTTCCGTGCTCGAGATTCTCAACGACAACATGCCTTTCCTGTACGACTCCACGATGGCGGAGCTCGCCGAGCAGGGCATCGAAGTCACCCTCGTCGCCCACCCGATCATCGCCGTGGAGCGCGATGCCGAAGGCAAGCTACTGCGGTTCTACGGCGAAGCACTGCCGGAGGGCGCAAGAGGCGCGCGCGAAAGCCTGATTCACCTCCACATCACCCGCCTGGACGCCGACGCCGATCGCCAGAAGCTGATCGACGGACTCACCAGGGCGCTGAACAACGTCCGCGCCTGCGTCACCGACTGGCGCGCCATGCGTGACCGCGTCGAGGAGGCAATCAAGACGTTCGCTTCCAATCCGCCGCCGCTGCCGATCGACGAGGTCGCCGAAGCCAATCAGTTCCTGCAATGGCTCTGCGCGGACAATTTCACCTTCCTCGGCGTGCGCGAATATCGCTTCTCGCCCGACAGCGATGCGTCCGACGACATCACCAGCGGCGAAGGCCTCGGCATCCTGCGCGATCCCGACGTGAAGGTCCTGCGCCGCGGCAACGAAATGGTGGTGATGACATCGGAAATCCGCGAGTTCATGCACGAGCCGACGCTACTGATCGTCATCAAGGCCAATGTCTCAAGCCTCGTCCATCGGCGCATCCGAATGGATTATGTGGGTATCAAGCTCTATGCACCTGACGGCCGACTCGAGGGCGAATTGCGCGTCGTCGGCCTGTTTACCTCCGGCGCCTATACCCGCTCGGTGCGGCAGATCCCTTATGTGCGCCACAAGGTTGCGCGGGTGCTGCAGCGCGCCGGCTTCGACCCGAACGGCCATTCGGGCAAGGCGCTCATGCATATCCTCGAAGATTATCCGCGTGACGAGCTGTTCCAGATCGACGTCGACACGCTCTACAATTTCGTCATCGAGGTCCTGATCCTCTACGAGCGCCCGCGCGTCCGGGCGCTGGCGCGGGTCGACAAGTTCGACCGCTTCGTCTCCATTCTCACCTTCATTCCGCGCGACAAATACGACACCGACGTCCGCACGCGCGTCGGAGCCTTCCTGTCGCAGGTCTACAAGGGGACCCTGTCGGCGTCCTACGTATCGTTCCCCGAGGGCGCACTTGCGCGCGTCCACTTCATCATCGGGCGCTATGAAGGCAAAACGCCCGTCGTCGAGCGCGCCGCGCTCGAAGCCGGCATCAGCGCCATTGCCGCGACCTGGACCGACAAGCTGAAGGCCGCGCTCACCGCGTCGACCGACGGCATGCGGGCGCGCATGATCGCCAATCGTTATGCCCAGGCCTTTAGCGGCGGCTATACCGAGGTCTTCACGGCGGAGCAGGCCATCGCCGATATCGCCACCATCGAAAAGCTGACGCCGGCCCGCCCGGTGACGATTTCGGTGCACCGCGACAAGGGCGAGGACGATCCCAGGCGCTTCGGCCTGAAGGTGTTCTCCGACGCCGCACCGCTATCGCTGTCCTACCGCGTGCCGGTGATCGAAAATCACGGCCTGCGCGTGGTCGACGAACGCACCTATCAGATCGTGCCCGGCAACCGGCCGGAGCCGGTCTGGCTGCATGAGATGACGATCGAGACCAGCGACGGCCAGCCGATCGAGATCAACCCGGAATTCAGCCATCGCTTGGAAGCCTCGATCATGGCGGTGGTCACAGATCGCGCCGAATCCGACGGATACAACGCCCTGATCCTGCGCACCGCGCTGGGCTGGCGCGAAGTCTCGACGATCCGGGCGCTGTCGCGCTACCTGCACCAGATCCGCGCACCGTTCACCCAGGATTACATGTGGGAGACCTTGCGCAAGAACGCCGCGATCACGGCCACCCTCGTCGCACTGTTCCAGACCCGCCTCGATCCACGCCTCGTGCTTACCGATCGCGAGCGTTCGGCGCGCGAGACGGCACTCCTTGCCGAGATCGAGGAGCAGCTCAAATCCGTCGCCTCGCTCGATGAAGACCGCATCCTGCGCCGCTTCACCAATCTGGTGCAGTCAACCATCCGCACCAATCTGTGGCAGATCGGCGAGGATGGACATCCGCGTCCGGTCATCTCCTTCAAGTTCGACGCGCGGCGGATCGACGATTTGCCGGCGCCGCGGCCTCTCTACGAGATCTTCGTCTCCTCGCCACGGGTCGAAGGCATTCACCTGCGCTTCGGCAAGGTCGCGCGCGGCGGCTTGCGCTGGTCCGACCGGCCGCAGGATTTCCGCACCGAGATCCTGGGTCTCGTGAAGGCGCAGCAGGTCAAGAACGCCGTGATCGTGCCGGTCGGCGCCAAGGGCGGTTTCGTGCCCAAGCGCCTGCCGCCGCCGTCCAATCGCGACGCCTGGCTCGCGGAAGGCACCGAGGCCTATCGCATCTTCGTGCGCTCGCTGCTCGAGCTCACCGACAATCTCGACGGCGACGCCGTCGTGCCGCCCGATTCCACCATGCGCCATGACGGCGACGACCCCTACCTCGTGGTCGCCGCCGACAAGGGCACCGCCACCTTCTCCGATGTCGCCAACGCGATCTCGGCCGAGAAGAACCATTGGCTCGGCGATGCGTTCGCCTCGGGCGGCAGCCAGGGCTACGACCACAAGAAGATGGGGATCACGGCGCGCGGCGCCTGGGAGGCGGTCAAGCGCCACTTCCGCGAGCTCGGCACCGACATTCAGACCATGCCGTTCACCGCTGCCGGCGTCGGCGACATGTCCGGCGACGTCTTCGGCAACGGCATGCTGCTCTCGCCGGCGACAAGGCTCGTGGCCGCGTTCGATCACCGCGACATCTTCATCGATCCCTCCCCCGACCCTTCGACCAGCTTCGCCGAGCGCAAGCGTCTGTTCGACCTGCCGCGATCGAGCTGGCAGGACTACAACAAGTCGCTGATCTCGCAGGGCGGCGGCGTGTTCTCGCGCACGCTCAAGGCGATCCCGCTCGCACCGGAAGTCCGCAGCCTGCTCGATCTCGACAAGGAGCAGGCCACGCCGTTCGAGGTGATGACGGCGATCCTGAAAGCGCGCACGGACCTGTTGTGGTTCGGCGGCATCGGCACCTATATCCGCGCATCGGCAGAGAGCGACGATCAGGCCGGCGACCGCGCCAACGATCCGATCCGCATCGCAGGCACTGACGTTCGCGCCCGGGTGATCGGCGAAGGCGCCAATCTCGGCGTCACCCAGCGCGGCCGCATCGAAGCGGCACAGAAGGGCGTCAAGCTCAACACCGACGCCATCGACAATTCGGCCGGCGTCAACACCTCCGACGTCGAGGTCAATATCAAGGTCGCGCTGGCGCGCCCCGAACGCGAGGGCCGCCTCAGCTTTGCCGACCGCAACAGCCTGCTGGCCGCGATGACCGACGAGGTCGGCACGCTGGTGCTGCGCAACAACTATCTGCAGACGCTGGCGCTCTCGCTCGCCGAGCGCAAGGGCGTGGCCGAGACCGGCTTCCTCACCCGCCTGATGCAGTCGCTCGAGCAGCGCGGCCTGCTCAGCCGCGCCGTGGAGTTCCTGCCCGACGACGCAGCGCTCACCGAGCGTACACGGCGCGGCCAGGCCCTCACCCGGCCCGAGCTTGCCGTGCTGCTCGCCTACGCCAAGCTGACGCTCTACGAGGACCTGCTCGCCACCAGCGTGCCTGATGATCCTTATCTCGCCCGCAGACTGTCCCTGTATTTTCCGCGCGAGGTTCCCGATAAATTTCCGGCCGCGGTCGAGCTCCATCGCCTGCGACGCGAGATCATCGCGACCAGTCTCGTCAATGCCGTGATCAACCGCGGCGGCCCGGCGTGTATCGTGCGCCTGACCGACGAGACCGACGCCGATGTCTCCACCATCGTCATGGCGCAGGTGGCGGTGGACGCGATCTACGAGCTCAGGCGGCTCAATGACGCGATCGACGCGCTCGACACCCGCATCGACGGGCAGTTGCAGCTCGGCCTCTACGCGACGGTCCAGGACCTCTTGATTTCCCGCCTGGTCTGGTACGTGCGCAATGTCGATTTCAAGGACGGCCTCGAGGCGGTGATCGGACGTTTTGGCCCGGGTATCCGCGAAATCGCGGCCTCCCTCGACACCAACCTGCCGCCGGACCTGCAAGCCGCGCGCGGCAAGCGGCGCCAGGAGCTCACCGATGCCGGCGTCCCGGCCAGCCTCGCCGGCGAGCTCGCCGATCTCGACCCTCTGATTGCGGCACCCGATATCGTGACGGTCGCCGAGCGCACCTCCCGCGCCATCGGTGATGCCGCCGCGACCTTCTTCGCCGCGGAAGCCAATTTCCGTCTCGACCGCATCATCGCGGCCGCGCGCAGCGTGCCGGCAAATGATTATTTCGAACGTATGGCGGTCGATCGCGCCGTTGAGCAGATCGCCGGCGCCGAACGAAGACTGGCCGCGGATATGCTGGCAACCGGCCAGTCCGGCCAGCAGGCCGTCGAGACCTGGCTCGCGGCTCACCCCGAAGCGGCGCGCATCCGCCGCTCGGTCGAGGAGATTGCCGCCAGCGGCCTGACGCTTGCCAAGCTGACGGTGGCGGCGAACCTGCTGGGGGATCTGGTCAAAGTCTGAGCGCGTGCGAGGCAGCGATGTGAAACTGAGCCGGCGAACGGAGGAACCCCATGATCCACGCCACTTGCCACACCGCCGATAATGTCCGCTGCATCGAGTTCGATGCCACACCTTGGTTCAGCGAGGCTGACGCTCCGAGCATTGTCGATCTGGCCCGACGAGGCTGGACCAGCACGGCGATTGCAGAGTCCCTCGAGCACCGACGAGGATACGAGGGCTTGCACGACCTCGTTGAGTATGCGGCGAAGCGACTGCAATCGGAGTCCCTGGAGGACCCGACCTGGGAAACCTTCGCGTGCGTCGTCGATGGACCCGAGGCCGTCGCGTGGCTCAGGGAGAACCGGCCCAACGTTGTCGCAAGGATCCCGTGAGCCACGAGAAGCGCAGCAAAGGCCCACAATCGATCGGCCGCAAACGAAGCGGAAAGGCGCGCCGGGAACGATCCGAACCCGCGCCCCGATTGCGGCGTTCGAGCGCGAGGCCTATGCTGGCATCCGGCAATCACGCGGCCGCCCATCGTGCGGCGGGGCAGCATCACGGTGGATGGCTCGCATATCCATCCGAAAGGCTACGCCATGACCATTGCCCCCACGCTCCACCGATACCTGGCTGCCGAGAACATCCAGTATGTCGAGATCCCGCACGTTTTCACCATGTCATCCGCGCGCACGGCGCAGGCCTGCCACGTCTCGGGCGATCGTTTCGCCAAGGCCATCGTGCTGCGCCATGACGGCGGCTATATGCTCGCGATCGTTCCGGCATCGCACCGTCTCAACTTGCCGGACTTGAAGGAGAAGCTCGGCGCGGATCTCGTGATGGCGAACGAAACCGAGATCAACAGGCTGTTCGCGGACTGCGCGCATGGAGCCGTTCCGGCGGTAGGCCGATGCTACGGGCTCGATCTCATCGTCGATGACAGCATCCGGGCGCAGCCCGAGATCTATATCGAAGCCGGCGACCATGAGACGCTGCTTCACCTGACGCATGCACAGTTCGAACGGCTGACGGGCAATGCGCCGCATGGACGCTTCAGCACGCACGGTTGACGCAGCATGGCGGCGGGATGATTTCCCCCGCGCCTTCGTCGCGGCGCGCGTGCGGTCGCGCCCGGTTCGTAGTATAATCGCGTCACGGGGGCTGCGTTCGCAACGGAGGTCCTCATGAAGGTCAAGGACGTGATGCACAAGGGTGTCGATTGGGTCAGCCCGGACACCCCGATCACCGAGATCGCGAAGTTGATGCAAGGGCACGACGTCGGCTGCATTCCGATCGGCGATGACGACCATCTGATCGGGATGGTGACCGATCGCGACATCGTCTGCAAAGGCCTCGCGAGCAAGAACTTCAACGCCGCGCGCGCGACCGCGCGGGACGTGATGACCGAAGGCATCCATTGCTGCCGGGAAGACGACGATCTGGCGAAAGCCGTGCATCACATGGAGACGCTGAAAATCCGCAGGCTGCCCGTGATCAACAAGAGCAGGCGGATGGTCGGCATGATCAGCCTGGGCGATGTCGGCCAATTCGCCACCGGTGATCTGTTGACCCAATGCGTCAAGGGCGTGTCGGCCCATCATTGATGGCGACCGCCACACGGCGCCCGGAACTTCGTCGCATCGCTCGCAGGACCCCGCTGCCGGCGAACGCGCACGCGCGGAAGTGTAGCGGGTGATCCGCCGCTCGATCGACGGCACGCGCGCGTAAGCGCGCTCGCCTGCGCAGCTAATTCTTCAATTCGTTCCGCAGCTCATTCTTGGCGTTCCGCATCTTGCTCGCCCCCCTGAGCGGGGGCTTCGGCGGCGGAGTCGGATTCGCCCAGCCTGCCATCTGCAGGCAGGTGATCAGATCGACATAGCTTTCTATTCCCCCTGCCGCAGCCTCGCCTTCGCAACTATCGCGCGCGGGGCCCGGAACAGTCAGCCAGGTCGAGCTCAGCTGTTGCTGCGCAATTGTCTCGTCACGCATGCACTCGCCGGCGTCCTGCGCCAGGGTGAGCCCTGAGGCCTTGTCGTCAGCGGAAACGTCCCTGCAAAGGGCTTCCACATTGAAGATGGGCACACGGTCTGAAATCGGAATCGTGGGCTGGCCAAGAAGCGGCAGGACCAAGAGCGCTGCTTTCATAAAATCCTCCCTTGAATCGGGTTGGACGGGAAAGCTCGGGAAAGGTTAGGCTTGGTTTGTTTCCGGCCGGCTTCACCCGGCCTGCAAAGGGTTTCGTCCTTGCCCGATTGTGATCTTCGCGATGGACGCCGGCGTCGGGGGGCCGAGCCTACCCGGCAGATATTCGCGAAGCTTACCCGGGTCTTCGCACGTAGAGCGCGATAAACCGGTCGATCATCGGGTTGATCTGCTCCGGCACCTCCAGCGACAGGAAATGTCCGGAGCCGACGGCCTTGGCCGTGACCAGCTGCGGGCACAGCTCCGCAAAACGATCCAGATCCGCGAGCCGATGGGCCGCTTCGATGTAGAGCACCGGGACCCGGCACGCCTGGGCGCATTCACGCGCCCGATGCACATCCCAGGGAAACAGACTTGTAAACGTGGACACCAGCACGTGCTGTGGCGTCGCCAGAAAGGTCTGTTCAACATGGGCGCGGCATCTGTCGGTCGGCAGACAGGAGTCCGCTACGATTTTCCGTACCTCGTCCGCAAAATTCGCGCCCCTTAAGCCCTCCAGATACCCGGCGAACACCGTCCCTGCCGAGGCAGGGAAGAGCACCCCTGAGTCGAGCAGCACCAGGCCTGCAGGAAAGTCCGGATAGCGGGCGGCGATTTCGAGCGCCATGTTGCCACCCATGCTTTGACCCACGATGATCGGCTTTGTGATCTGCTGCCGGTTGCACAGAAAGACGAGATCATCGGCGAAGCCTTCGATCGAATACGCCTGTTGCGGCTTGTCGCTCTCACCATGCCCCCGCAGCTCGGCATTCAATGCCCGACCTTGACGGGCGAAATACTCCATCTGCGGCGCAAAATGCGTGCGATCCCCGCCGAGGCCATGGACGAACAGGAATTGAAGCGGTCCCGCGCCGGCAATGTCGAAGGACAGCTCGATTCCGTCATGCGCGAGCTTCATGGGTCATCTCCATATTCACCGACATGTCCAGGCGTCTCTGGCGAGTCCTCAATCTAACCGGCGCCACACGGCCGATAAAGACGGGAACGACTGCTTCGCCGTGGTGCCATGACGCTGCGGCCGACCAAGCGCACCGGCCGCACATTCGGCGATGCCACGCGATTTTTCGCTCCGCCGAGGCCGGCCGGAAAGGCCGTCACCAGCTCCAGGCTTACGCGGTGACGAACATGAGCAGCGGCGCGATGATCTCGCCCGGCGCAGAAATGGGAGGTTTTGGAGTGCCCAGTTTTGTAGCGGAATGGCGCGCCCGGAACGATTCGAACGTCCGACCCTCAGATTCGTAGTCTGATGCTCTATCCAGCTGAGCTACGGGCGCGTTTTTCGCAAACAGTGCGGGCTGGGCCCGCAGGCAGCCTCCGGACAGCGCCGGAGGGGTGCGAAAGAGCGCTCTGACTAACCGCTCTTGCCTCGATTGGCAAGGTCCGGGAGGGGGAGATTTTACAGGGAGGTGACGATTTCCCGGGTGGGTCGCTGGCCGACTACGCCCTCTGCCGCTCGTTGCGGATGGAGAGGAGTTCCACGGGGCGGTCGGGGATGACGATCCGGAAGGTGGCGCCGATGGTGCCCTCGACCAGATGGATCTCGCCGCCATGGGCGCGGACCAGCTCGGCGGCGATGGCCAAACCAAGCCCGCTGCCGCCGGGGCGGCCGGAGGTCTGGAACGCCTCGAACAGATGGTCCCGGGTCTTCTGGGGGACGCCGGGGCCGGTGTCGGAGACCTCCAGGATGGCGACGGCACCTTCGCGCTTTCCCGTGATCCGGATCTGCTGCGCCCCGCCATCGCCCGACGAATGGCTTTCCAGCGCCTGGGCAGCGTTGCGGACGAGGTTGAGCAGCACGCGGAAGAGCTGGTCGGGATCGGCATCGACCGCGAGCCCGCGCTCGATCGCGGCCACCCAGGCGATCGAGGCGTCGGTGGCGAGGCCCGCGGTTTCGCGCACCTCCAGCACCACGGGCTCGATCATGATCATGCGGCGGTCGGGAGCCGCTTCCTGGGCGCGGCCGTAGGACAGCGTCGACTGACAGAAGGCGATGGCGCGCTCGAGCGAGCGCACCAGCTTCGGCGCAAAGCGCTGCACCCGCGGATCCGGCACGCTGGCGAGCTGGTCGGACAGGAGCTGGGCCGACGCGAGCAGATTGCGCAGATCGTGGTTGATCTTGGAGACGGCGAGGCCGAGGGCGGCGAGCCGGCTCTTCTGGTGCAGCATCGACATCAGGTCGCGCTGCATGTCCGACAATTCGCGCTCGGCGACGCCTATTTCATCGCTGCGCTGGCTCGGCACAATGATCCGCGCCGAGCTTTCGGGGTTTTCGTGGAAGCCGACCAGGCTCGCGGTCAGCCGCCGCATCGGGCGCACGAAGAGATAATGCAGCACGAGATAGACCAGGCCCGCGGTCAGCACCGCGATGATCAGCGCGACCACCACGACGTTGCGGGAGAAGCGATACATCTGCTGCCGCAGCGGCAGCTCATCGGTCACGATCTCGATGAACTGGGCATTGCCGACGCCGGGCCCGACGATGCGGATGGCCTGGTTGCCGGTCTCCAGCATCATCCGGAACGAGCCGGTGATCGCCTCCCACACCGTCATGTCGCGCAGATCGATGTCATGCTCGATGGCCGTGGGAAGGTTGTCGCTGGCGAGCAGCCGTCGCTGCTGCCCCATCTTGATGGCGACGGCACGCGCATTGATGCTTTTCAGGATCTCGCGCGACAGCGACTCGGGGACCATGCCGAGCGGGGCGGCGTCGAGCACCAGCGCGGCGGTGTTAGCCGCCGCGACGCGGTCATTGAGCCGGTTGACCCAGAAGTTGGCGATGGCGGGCACGTAGAGCAGGACAGCGGCGATCATCACCAGGGGGACGGTGAGCAGCAGCAGCTTGCCGGATAGCCCGAGCCCGCTGGGCCCACGCGGCCGCATCGCCGGCTGGCCCGGCTGATCCGTATCATGGACCGGCTGGAGGTCTGTCGCTGCCACGAAGTTCGCCCCTGTTGGCTTTGTAATAGAGCCTGGCTGATGAAGGATGCGACCCGGCCGGGGGCCGGTCAAATTACGGATCGCTAATCTCTCAAGGTGGGATGTAAGCTCTGATATCGCGAGTCGCCACCTCAAGGGTTAAAAACCCCGCACAAACAGTGATATTCACCGGAACAGCGCGCTCTTGCGACGTTGACGAAAAGAAGACGCTCGCATATAAGCCGCGCAAATTGTCCGCGATGACCCGGTGCGCACGCCGGGAGCGGCTCTCTTGGGGCCGAAAAGGGCCCGTTTTGGGCCGCATCTTCCGGACTTTATCATCAATTCTACAGGCAAATTGCCCGGTCAGCGGAGAAAAACCCGTGAAGCGGACTTATCAACCCAGCAAACTGGTGCGCAAGCGCCGTCACGGCTTCCGTGCCCGTCTCGCCACTGCCGGCGGCCGCAAGGTTCTCGCCGCCCGCCGCGCCCGCGGCCGCAAGCGTCTGAGCGCCTGAGCCGGACCCCCATTTTTGGGATTTCATCATGGATCGGCTGAGGCAGCGAGCGGATTTCCTCGCCGTTGCCAATGGCGCGCGGGCGAATAGTCCCGCGTTCGTCCTGCAAAGCCGCCGCTGCGACGACAGCGGCCCGATCCGGATCGGCTTCACCGTTACCAAAAAGAACGGCAACGCCCCCCAGCGCAATCGCATCCGGCGCCGGCTTCGCGAATTGGTGAAGCGGCTCGACCCGGTGTCGATGCAGCCCCATCATGACTATGTACTGGTCGGCCGAAGGGACGCGCTCTCGCGCGACTTCGCCACCATGCTCGACGATCTGCGCATAGCGTTCACGAAGCCTGCGCGGCATACGCACAAGGGACGCGGCTCAAGAACCGACGGCTCAAGGCCCGGCCCCGCTCCTGCGACCAGCCGCAAACCGGATTGATGACGAGACAATAGTGATGACCGACAATCGCAATACCATCCTCGCCGTCATTCTGTCGGGCCTCGTCCTGATCGCCTGGCAATATTTCTACAACGTGCCGGCGATGGAGAAGCAGCGCGCCCAGCAGCAGGCGCAGGCCGAGCTCCAGAAGAACACGCCGCAGCCGACGGCCTCCGCAACGCCGGGCGCCGCGCCGCAGCCCGGCAGCGCGGCCCAGCCGGCAACACCGGCCGCGAACCAGGCCCAGCCGGTCGTTTCCCGCGAAAGCGCGATTGCCGCCAGCCCGCGCGTGAAGATCGACACGCCGCGAATTGCCGGCAGCATCTCGCTGAAGGGCGGCCGCATCGACGACATTGCGCTGGTGCAATACCGCGAGACGGTCGACCCGAAGTCGCCGCCGATCGTGCTCTATTCGCCCTCGGGCACCGCAGAACCCTATTACGCCGAGTTCGGCTGGGTGCCGGCGACGGGCGTGACGGCCAAGCTGCCGGACGCCCAGACCCTCTGGCAGCAGGACGGCAGCGGCAGCCTGACGCCGACGACGCCGGTGGTGCTGAAATGGGACAATGGCGAGGGCCTCAGCTTCCGCCGCACCATCGCGGTCGACGACCATTATCTCTTCACGCTCAAGGACGAGGTGAGCAATGTCGGCAACGCGCCTGTTACGCTCTATCCGTTCGCGCTGATCTCGCGCCACGGCACGCCGCAGGTCTCCGGCTATTACATCCTGCATGAAGGCCTGATCGGCTATCTCGATGGCTTGCAGGAATACGCCTACAAGAAGATCGACGAAGCCAAGGCGGTGAACTTCAAGGCCACCAATGGCTGGCTCGGCATCACCGACAAGTACTGGGCTTCGGCGCTGCTGCCCGACACCAGTGCCCAGCTTCAGGCGCGTTTCTCGTCGAACCCGGTCGGCAACGTCCACACCTACCAGACCGATTATCTGCTCGACCCCGTCACCGTCGCGATCGGCGGCACCGCGACCGCGAACGCGCGGCTGTTCGCCGGCGCCAAGGAAGCCGGCGTGGTCGGCGTGTTCCCGTTCGCCGGTCTCGGCGGCTACAACAAGGAGCTCGGCCTCAACCATTTCGATCTGTTGATCGACTGGGGCTGGTTCTACTTCATCACCAAGCCGATGTTCCTCGGCCTCGACTTCTTCTATCGCTTCTTCGGCAATTTCGGCATCTCGATCCTGCTCGTCACCGTGATCGTCAAGCTGCTGTTCTTCCCGCTGGCCAACAAGTCCTACGCCTCGATGGCGAAGATGAAGTCGGTCCAGCCGCAGCTTCAGGCGCTGAAGGAGCGCTTTCCCGACGACAAGGTGAAGCAGCAGCAGGAGATGATGGAGATCTACCGCAAGGAGAAGATCAATCCGGTCGCCGGCTGTCTTCCCGTGGTGATCCAGATCCCGGTGTTCTTCTCGCTCTACAAGGTGCTGTTCGTCACGATCGAGATGCGGCACGCGCCGTTCTTCGGCTGGATCAAGGATCTCTCCGCGCCCGATCCGACCAACCTCTTCACCTTGTTCGGCCTGATCCCGTTCGATCCGACGACGATTCCGGTGTTCGGTCACTACCTCGCGCTCGGCATCTGGCCGATCATCATGGGCATCACGATGTGGTTCCAGATGAAGCTGAACCCGACGCCGCCGGATCCGACCCAGCAGCTGATCTTCAACTGGATGCCGCTGATCTTCACCTTCATGCTGGCGGGCTTCCCGGCGGGTCTCGTGATCTACTGGGCCTGGAACAACACGCTCTCGGTGCTCCAGCAGAGCTTCATCATGCGCCGCAACGGCGTGAAGGTGGAGCTGTTCGACAATCTCAAGGCGACGTTCGCGAAGAAGGCGACGTAGCGCCGTCATTGTTGGGCGCAAATGCCTCCACATCGTCATGCCCGGGCTTGTCCCGGGCATCCACGTTTTGGAGGGTACCGTGTGGACAGACGTGGATGGCCGGGACAAGCCCGGCCATGACGAGAGGTGAGATCTTCGCATGACCGACGACAAAGATGCGAAGCTGATCGAGACCGGGCGAAAGCTGTTCACCCGCGACTGGCAGTTCATCTGGGCCTCGCCCTCGATTGCGACGCTGCCGCCGATGGACGGGCTGGAGATCGCCTTTGCCGGCCGCTCCAATGTCGGCAAGTCCAGCCTGATCAACGCGCTGACCGGCCGCAACGCGCTTGCGCGCACCTCGCATACGCCGGGCCGCACCCAGGAACTGATCTTCTTCGAGGTCCCCGGCAAGAAGGACCTGCGCCTCGTCGACATGCCCGGCTATGGCTACGCCAAGGCGCCGAAGACGCAAGTCGCGTCCTGGACCGAGCTGATCCACAAATTCCTGCTGGGGCGCGCCTCGCTCGCACGCGTCTACGTGCTGATCGACGCGCGGCATGGCCTCAAGGACGTCGACCTCGAAATCCTGGGGACGCTCGACCGTTCCGCGGTGAGCTACCAGATCGTGCTGACCAAGGCCGACCAGGTGAAGGCGTCCGAGCTTGAGTCCCGCATCACCGAGACCGAGGCCGCGCTGGCAAAACATCCGGCGGCGTTTCCGAACGTGCTCGCGACCTCGTCACGGAGCTCGACCGGCATGGCCGAACTGCGCGCCGCGATGGCGAAGCTGCTGGAAGAGCGAACCTCGTGACGCTCGCATTCCGCCTGCTGATTGGGCTTGCCGGTTTGATGGGCGCCGCCGGCGTCGCGCTGGCCGCCGCCTCGGCCCACGGCGCCGACGCCAGCCGGCTCGCTTCCGCCAGCGCCATGCTGCTGTTTCACGCAACTGCCATACTCGCAGGCGTCGCCCTGCTCGCGCGCGGCCTTCTGCACGGCGGAATTGGCCTCGTCGCGGCGTTCGGCTTCGTGATCGGCGCCGCGCTGTTCGCGGGCGATCTGACCTTGCGGCAATATGCGGGGCACTCGCTGTTTCCATATGCCGCGCCGACGGGTGGGACGGTGATGATCCTGAGCTGGCTGGCGGTGACGCTCGCGGCGGTGGCGGCGCGGAAGTGATGCTCCGTCTTACCCTCCCCTGGAGGGGGAGGGTCGGCTCATATTGAGCGTAGCGAAATGTGAGCCGGGGTGGGGTGATCTCTCCACTCGGGCACTGCTCATCGCGGAGAGACCGTCACCCCACCCCGCTCGCGCTGCGCGCGATCGACCCTCCCCCTCCAGGGGAGGGTAAGAGGCAACACCCACTTTGCGCCGCGCCCGCCAATCGGATAGAACGCGCACCGACAGTCCCGCCAGCGAGATCCGCCTCATGACCGACATCTCTCCGCTCGACCAGGCCCGCATCCTGTCCGAAGCGCTGCCGCACATGCAGCAGTATGACGAGGAAACCATCGTCATCAAATATGGCGGCCATGCCATGGGCGACGAGGAGACCGCGAAGAACTTTGCCCGCGACATCGTGCTGCTGGAGCAGACCGCGATCAACCCGGTGGTGGTGCATGGCGGCGGGCCGCAGATCGCGACCATGCTCAAGCGCCTCGGCATCCAGTCGGAGTTCGCAGCAGGCCTGCGCATCACCGATGCCGCGACCATCGAGATCGTCGAGATGGTGCTGGCCGGCTCCGTCAACAAGCAGATCGTCGGCTACATCAACGAAGCCGGCGGCAAGGCCGTGGGCCTGTCGGGCAAGGACGCCAACATGGTGAAGGCGTCGAAGACGACGCGCACCATCGTCGATCCGGGTTCGAACATCGAGAAGGCGATCGATCTCGGCTTCGTCGGCGACCCCGAGAAGGTCGACCTCACGCTGCTGAACCAGCTGATCGGCTACGAGCTGATCCCGGTGCTCGCGCCGCTCGCGACCTCCAAGGAAGGCCAGACGCTCAACGTCAACGCCGACACCTTTGCCGGCGCGGTCGCCGGCGCGCTGAAGGCGAAGCGCCTGCTGCTGCTCACCGACGTGCCGGGCGTGCTCGACAAGTCGAAGAAGCTGATCCCGCAGCTTTCGGTGAAGGACGCGCGAAAGCTGATCGCCGACGGCACCATTTCCGGCGGCATGATTCCGAAGGTCGAGACCTGCATCTACGCGCTCGAACAGGGCGTGGAGGGCGTCGTCATCATCGACGGCAAGATGCAGCACGCGGTGCTGCTCGAGCTCTTCACCAACACGGGCACGGGAACGCTGATCCATAAGTGATGATGAGCGGGCCAAAGCAAGCCGTCATGGCCGGGCTTGTCCCGGCCATCCACGACCTTTCGTCTCGCGCCAAGAACGTGGATGCCCGGCACAAGGCCGGGCATAACGAGTTGAGGGCTCGGCGACATCGTCGCTCGACCCTGACCCGCTTCCTGATGACGCTGCCCGCCGCGGCCGTCTCGTTCTTCTTCTCCTCCGCGCCCGCCCTGGCCGACCTGAAGATCTGTAACCGCATGTCCTATGTCGTCGAGGCCGCGATCGGCATCGACGACAAGGCGGCGACCGCGACGCGCGGTTGGTTCAGGATAGATCCCGCCACCTGCCGCGTCGTGGTGCAGGGCACGCTGACCGCCGACCGCATCCTGCTCAACGCCCGCGCGCTCGGCGTTTACGGCGCCTCGCCGATCCCGCAGAACGGCAGCGACATGCTGTGCGTGGCGCAGGACAATTTCGTCATCGCGGCGGCGCGGCAATGCCGCAGCGGCCAGACCCAGGCCGCGTTCACCCAGATCATGCCGACGCAAGCCGCGGACGGCAATTTCACGGCCTATCTCGCCGAGGATTCCGAATATGACGACGAGCAGGCCCGCCTCGCCGGCATCCAGCGGCTGCTGGTGATCGCGGGCTACGACGCCGCGCCGATCGACGGCGTCGACGGGCCGAAGACGCAAGCAGCACTTGCCGCCTTCCTGAAGAGCCGCGGACTGGCGGCGGACATCATGTCGTCGCCGAACTTCTTCAAGACCATGGTCGATGCGGTGCAGACGCCTTCTGCAACCGGCCTGACCTGGTGCAACGACACGCCGCACAAGGTGATGGCGGCGGTCGCCACCGACGACGGCAAGTCCGTGACGAGCCGCGGCTGGTACCGCATCGATCCCAAGACGTGCCTGCACCCCGATGTGACCGGGCAGCCGAAGCAGATTTTCAGCTTCGCGGAGGCCATCGATGCCGACAACCGCGTCATCAAGCTGAAGGACAAGCCGCTGAACTGGGGCGGCGACAAGCAGCTCTGCACGCGCGAGACCAAGTTCGAGACCAACGAGCAGGCCGATTGCGGCGCGCGCGGATTCGCGGCGACGGGTTTTGGCGTGGTGGACATGTCGAGCGGCGGCAAGACGCTCCGCTTTGCGATGCCGTGATGGGTGAGACCGCGCCACAAACTCCGCTGTCGTCCCCGCGAACGCGGGGACCCATAGCCACAGGCCGCAGTTGTTGGGCACGATGTAACTACGATCCCGCAAACGATTCCTCCCTGTGGTTATGGGTCCCGGATCTGCGCTTACGCTTGTCCGGGACGACAGCGGAGAGTGGGGCGGCGCTTGCACCCAACCGATAGAGATTTGATATGATCTTCCCCCGCACCTTTGCCCATGTCGACACCTGGGTGTTCGACCTCGACAACACGCTCTACCCGCATCATGTCAATCTGTGGCAGCAGGTCGACGCGCGGATCGGGGAGTTCGTCTGCAACTGGCTGAACGTCGGTCCGGAGGAAGCGCGCAAGATCCAAAAGGATTATTATCAGCGCTACGGCACCACCATGCGCGGCATGATGACCCTGCATGGCGTGCGCGCCGACGACTACCTCGCCTATGTCCACAAGATCGACCACTCGCCGCTGGAGCCGAACCCGGCGCTCGGCGGGGCCATCGCAAAACTGTCGGGGCGCAAGCTGATCCTGACCAACGGCTCTGTCGACCATGTCGATGCCGTGCTGGCGCGGCTCGGCCTCGCCTCGCATTTCGACGGCGTGTTCGACATCATCGCTGCCGGGTTCGAACCGAAACCGTCGCCGCAGACCTATCAAAAATTCCTCGCCGACCATGCGGTCGATCCGACCAAAGCCGCGATGTTCGAGGACCTCGCCCGCAACCTCACCGTCCCGCACGCGCTCGGCATGACCACCGTGCTGGTGGTGCCTGACGGCACCAGGGAAGTGGTACGGGAGGACTGGGAACTGGAGGGCCGGGACGCGCCCCATGTCGACCACGTCACGGATGATCTGACGGGGTTTTTGGGCAAGCTGTCGCCCAAATAGCCGCCGTCGTCCCGGGGCGCGAAGCGAGCCCGGGACCATAACCACAGGGGTGGCTGTGGCGCGAGATCGATAACTCCGAGTCCTCGCCAAATGACTGCCTGTGGCTATGGGTCCCGGGCTCGCGCTTCGCGCGCCCCGGGACGGCGGCGGAGTATGCCTTGACTCCTCCCCGCCAAATCCCGAAAAAGCGCCCCAATCCGTCAAAATTCTCATTTCCCAGAGGAAATCCCGATGTCCCTGTCCGCCCTCGAATCCACCATCAACAGCGCCTTCGACGCGCGTGACGGCATCTCGACCTCGACCAAGGGCGAAGTGCGCGAGGCCGTGGACCAGGCGCTGGAGATCCTGGACAAGGGCGAGGCGCGCGTCGCCGAGCGCGGGGCTGACGGCAAGTGGAAGGTCAATCAATGGCTGAAGAAGGCCGTGCTGCTGTCCTTCCGTCTCAACGACATGGGCGTCATTCCCGGCGGTTCCGGCAAGGCGACCTGGTGGGACAAGGTGCCCTCGAAGTTCGAGGGCTGGGGCGAGAACCGTTTTCGCGATGCCGGCTTTCGCGCGGTGCCGGGTTCGGTCGTCCGCCGCTCGGCCTTCATCGCCAAGAACGTCGTGCTGATGCCGTCCTTCGTCAATCTCGGCGCCTATGTCGATGAGAGCACCATGGTCGACACCTGGGCCACCGTCGGCTCCTGCGCGCAGATCGGCAAGCGCGTGCACATCTCCGGCGGCGCCGGCATCGGCGGCGTGCTCGAGCCGCTGCAGGCCGAGCCCGTGATCATCGAGGACGACTGCTTCATCGGCGCGCGCAGCGAGGTCGCCGAAGGCGTGATCGTGCGTAAGGGCGCGGTGCTGGCGATGGGCGTGTTCCTGGGCGCCTCGACCAAGATCGTCGACCGCGAGACCGGCGAGATCTTCATCGGCGAGGTGCCTGAGTATTCGGTGGTTGTGCCCGGCGCGCTGCCCGGCAAGCACATGAAGAACGGCCAGATCGGCCCGAGCACGGCCTGCGCCGTGATCGTCAAGCGCGTCGACGAGCGCACGCGCTCGAAGACCAGCATCAACGAGCTGCTGCGGGATTAAGACTCTCTCCTCTCCCTCTCCCCGTTCTTACGGGGAGAGGGTTGGGGTGAGGGGCCTCTCTCCACACGCGAGATATTCGAGAGACCGGTACCCCCTCACCCGGATCGCACCGGACGATGCTTCGCATCGCCGAGGCGATCCGACCTCTCCCCGCAAGCGGGGCGAGGTGAAGCGAGCCCGCGGCGGCTTTCCTATCGAACCCTCTATCACTCCATCGCGACCAATCACCGGACGGCCTCCGCTGCCCGGAACCTTCGCCATGGACTGGACCTGGTATCTTTTTCGCTTCGACGGCCGCATCAATCGCGCCTTGCTGTGGCAGGCGCTGCTGATCGTCGCGGTGCTGGCAGCCTTGCTGGGAATCATTGCTCAGGTGATCCACCTCATCAACGCCGAGGGGGCGTTGAAGCTATCCCTGAAACTCGATTTCGACTTCGGCCTCGACGACCTCTTCAAGCTGGTCGATCCCCGGGCCTATCGCTCGCTGGCGCCCGTTGATCGCACCAACCTGATCCTGAAGGCGTTCGGCTTGTCGCTGTTCCTCTGGATCTATCTCGCGACTGCGATCAAGCGGCTACATGATCGCGACAGGAGTGGCTGGTGGCTCGTTCCGTTCTTCTTCCTGCCTGGCCTGTACAGCCAGTTCTCGGACCTGCTGCCGAACTCCACCTGGATGCTTCCGTTCTGGCTGGTCGCGTCCATCCTGTGGCTGTGGGGGTTTGTCGAGATGTTCATCGTATCAGGCAGCGTCGGCGATAACCGGTTCGGTCCTGATCCATTGGCCAAGACCGAGGACGGCTCGTCCCCTGCAAAAAGCTGGGACCAGCAAAGCGAGCTCGAATTGGTGCCGCCCAGCGCTAGCCCACCCGGCGGCATGCATGTTAAGCGGGGCGCATGACCGATGCTCTCTCGATTGCCCGCGATCTCATCCGCTGCCCCTCGGTAACTCCGGCCGATGCCGGTGCGCTCGGCGTGCTTGAGAAAGCCCTGAACGCTGCCGGCTTCACTTGCCACCGCGTGACCTTCTCCGAACCCGGCACCGCCGACGTCGACAATCTCTATGCGCGGATCGGCACTGAAGGCCCGCACATCACCTTCGCCGGCCACACCGACGTGGTGCCGCCGGGCGACGAGAACGCCTGGAGCGTCGGCGCGTTCTCGGGCGAGGTGAAGGACGGCTTCCTGCACGGCCGCGGCGCCGTCGACATGAAGGGTGGCATCGCCTGCTCGGTGGCAGCCGTGCTCGAGCATCTCGCCGCAAATGGCGGCACGCCGCGCGCCGATGGAAAGGGCTCGATCTCGTTCCTGATCACCGGCGACGAGGAAGACGTCTCCATCAACGGCACCATCAAGCTGCTGAAATGGGCCGCGGAGCGCGGCGAAAAGTTCGACCATTGCGTGCTTGGCGAGCCCTCCAACGTCGAGACGCTCGGCGACACCATCAAGGTCGGCCGCCGCGGCTCGCAATCCGGCACGCTCTATGTCGACGGCGTGCAGGGCCATGTCGCCTATCCGCACCGCGCGTCCAATCCGGTGCCTGATATCTCGCGGCTGATCGTGGCGATCAGTGACGAGCCGCTCGATCATGGCAGCGCGCAATTCCAGGCCTCCAATCTCGAATTCACCTCGGTGGACGTCGGCAACAAGGCCAACAACGTCATCCCCGGCGAGGCGCGCGCAAAATTCAACATCCGCTACAACGACAACCACACCCAGGCATCCTTGCGCGAGCTGGTCGAGGCGCGCCTGACGAAAGCCTGCGGCAACCGCATCAAGGCTCGCATCGTCTGGGAGCCCTCGAACTCGAATGTGTTCGTGACCAAGCCCGGCCCGTTCACCGACCTCGCGGTCTCCGCGATCGAAGAGGTGACGGGGCGCAAGCCCGAGCTGTCGACCTCAGGCGGCACCTCGGACGCGCGCTTCATCTCGAGCTACTGCCCGGTGATCGAGTTCGGCCTGGTCGGCCAGACCATGCACCAGGTCGACGAGCGCGTGCCGGTGGTGGATCTGGAGAGATTGACGCAGGTGTATCGGGGGATTTTGACGCGGTATTTTGGGTAGGGCGTTAATCGCCGCCCAACCCACCGCCGTCATGCCCGGGCTTGTCCCGGGCATCCACGTTCTTTGGCGCTCCTGACAAGAAAGATCGTGGATGGCCGGGACGAGCCCGGCCATGACGATGTGGCGAGAGCCCGGGCCCGTATCACTGAGCGATCGTGTCGTAGAGGTCTTTCCATTCGGGATTATCCCTGAGGATCAACCTCACCTTCCACGTCCGCGACCAATGCTTGATGTTGTGTTCGCGCTGGATAGCGGTTTGGATATCCTCATAGCGCTCGAAATAGACCAGCAGCTTGACGCCGTACTTCTTGGTGAAGCCGGGAACGAGTCCGTTTCGATGCTCATAGATGCGGCGAATAATGTCGCTCGTCACACCGACATACAAAATGCCGTTTGGCGCGCTCGCAAGGATGTAGACCCATCCACCATGCATGGTTGCATGTTGACGCACGTGGATGGCCGGGACAAGCCCGGCCATGACGCCCGTGGCGGCATGGTGCGCTAATAATCCACCTTCATCAGATACAGCCCGTCAGGCGGTGCGACGATGCCGCACGCTGCGCGGTTGCGGGCTGCGAGTGCCGCTGAGAGATCGTCCGCGGTCCAGCGGCCCTCGCCGACCCAGACCAGCGATCCCACCATCGAGCGCACCTGGCTGTGCAGGAACGAGCGCGCCGAGGTGAGAATTGTGATCTCGCGGCCGTCACGGTGCACGTCGAGCTGGTCGAGCGTTTTCTCCGGCGACTTGGCCTGGCACTCGGTGTCGCGAAACGTCGTGAAATCGTGCTTGCCGAGCAGGCGTTGTGCCGCCGCATGCATCGCATCGGCATCGAGCCGGCGCGGCACGCGCCAGGCGTGGCCGATATCGAGCGCGAGATTGGCGCGGGTGTTGACGACGCGGTAGCGGTAGTGCCGCTTCACGGCCGAGAAGCGTGCCTCGAAGGTGTCAGGGACGATCTCGGCCTCCAACACCGCGATCGGATGCGGGCGCAGATGCGCGTTCAGCCCGTCGCGAAAACGGCCCGGCGGAAACTGCTTCTCGATGTCGACATGCGCGACCTGGCCGCGCGCATGCACGCCGGCATCGGTGCGGCCCGCACCGTGCACGCGCAGATCCGCGCCGGTCATCGCCTTCACCGCCGCCTCTAACGCGCCCTGCACGGAAGGCAGCGTGTCCTGCACCTGCCAGCCGAAGAACGGCGCGCCGTCATATTCGATGGTGAGCTTGTAGCGGGGCATCAGGCCAGCCGCATCGGCGGCTTCACCGGCACGCCGCGCAAAAAGTCCGTGGCCTGCATCCGCGCCTTGCCTTCGCGCTGGAGCTCGAGGATGCGGATCGCGCCCTCGCCGCAGGCAATCGTGAGCTGGTCGTCGAGCACCTCGCCGGGTGCACCGGAGCCCTTCGCCAACTCGCAGCGCAGGATTTTTACGCGCGCATTCTCAAGCTCGGCCCAGGCGCCGGGAAACGGCGACAGGCCGTGGATGTGGCGCAGCACGGCGCGCGCGGGCCTGGTCCAGTCGATCCGCGCTTCGGCCTTGTCGATCTTGGCGGCGTAGGTGACGCCATCCTCGCTCTGCTTCTTGAGCTGGAGCCCGCCGCGGGCGAGCGCGGCCATCGCGCGCACCATCAGATCGGCGCCGAGCCGGGAGAGACGGTCATGCAGATCGACCGCGGTCATGTTGTCCGTGATCGCAAGACGCTCGGCCATGGCGACGTCGCCGGTGTCGAGACCGACATCCATCTTCATCACCATGACGCCGCTCTCGGCATCGCCTGCCATGATGGCGCGGTTGATCGGCGCGGCGCCGCGCCAGCGCGGCAGCAGCGAGGCGTGCAGATTGTAACAGCCGAGCTTCGGCGCATCGAGGATCGCCTGCGGCAGGATCATGCCGTAGGCGACGACGACAGCGGCATCGGCGTCAAAGGCGCGAAACTCGTCGAGCGCTTCGGGCGTCTTCAACGACTTCGGCGTCAGCACGGGAACGCCGAGCTTTCGCGCGGCTTCCTCGACCGGGGTCGGCTGCAATTGCAGGCCGCGCCGCCCGCCGGGCTTGGGCGCGCGCGTATAGACCGCCGCGATCTCGTGGCCATGCGAGACCAGCTCGAGCAGCGTCGGCACGGAGAAATCGGGCGTGCCCATGAAGATGAGGCGGAGGGGCATGTGGCGAGACAATCCTCGGAAACGAGCAAGTTACTCGTCATGGCCGGGCTTGTCCCGGCCATCCACGTTCTCGCTGCTCGCGGCGGCAAAGAACGCGGATGCCCGGCACAAGGCCGGGCATGACGGCGGAGGACGTGGCTACTCCGCGCGCTTGGCGGCTTTCTCGAACTTCTTGATCACGCGGTCGCGCTTGAGCTTTGACAGATAGTCGACGAACAGCACGCCGTTGAGATGGTCGATCTCGTGCTGGATGCAGGTGGCGTAGAGGCCTTCGGCGTCCTCCTCGTGCACCTTGCCGTCGAGGTCGGTGAAGCGCACGCGCACCTTCGCAGGCCTTTCGACCTCCTCGTAATATTCGGGGATCGAGAGGCAGCCTTCCTCGTAGACCGACAGATCCTCGGAGGAGGCGATAATTTCAGGGTTGATGAAGACACGCGGCTCCGGCTTTGTCTCGCCGTCCGGGTCAGGCTTGGCGAGGTCCATGGTGATCAGCCGCAAGGGCTGCGCGATCTGGATCGCCGCGAGCCCGATGCCGGGCGCGTCGTACATGGTCTCGAACATGTCGTCGGCAAGCTTGCGGATCTCCGTCGTGACCTTCTCGATCGGCTTGGAGACCAGACGCAGCTGCTTGTCGGGCAGGATGATGATTTCTCTGAGGGCCATGGCCGCGATTTAAGCCGCATGCCGGATGCGGTCAATGCGGCGAGGAACTCCGTTAACCCTTCGCTAACCATAAAACTTCAGGTTTCGTTAACCATAAAAATTAGGGGGCTATTAACCATAAGCGTTCGCTATTCGTTCGCGGAGGGTGTCGAATCGGCTACAAGGGCCGCCATGAACGAGATCATTTTCCTGGCTGGCGACTGGCCGGTCCGCACGATCGATGCGCTGATCGGCTTCGGCGCCCTCGTCGTCATCCTGCTGGTGGTGATCGCGGTGGTGATCGCGCGCTCCGGACGGCGCGGGGCGGAACTCGCCATGGCCAATGCCATCCGCGCGGACGAGCTCGAGGAGCGCCTCAGCCAGGTGCTGCACGCCCAGAGCGAAGCCGCCGGCCGAGCCGACGCCATGACCCAGGCGCTGGCCGGCCGCCAGGCCGACATGACGCGCGCGGTCAACGAGCGGCTGGATTCGGTGACCCATCGGGTTGGCCAGTCGATGGAACACTCGACCCGCAACACCATGGAGAGCCTGCGCGCCCTGCACGAGCGGCTCGGCATCATCGACAACGCGCACAAGAACCTCACCGACCTCACCACGCAGGTGACGACCTTGCGCGACGTGCTCGCCAACAAGCAGTCGCGCGGCGCCTTCGGCCAGGCGCGGATGGAGGCGATCGTCCAGGATGGTTTGCCGAAGGGCGCCTACGAGTTCCAGTTCACGCTCTCGACGGGAAAGCGACCGGACTGCGTGGTGTTCCTGCCCGACCAGCGGCCGCTCTGCATCGACGCAAAGTTTCCGCTGGAGGCGATGACCGCGCTGCACGATGCGCGCACCGACGAGGAGAAGCGCATCGCCACGCAGCGGCTGCGCGGCGACGTGATGAAGCATGTCAGCGACATCGCCGACAAATATCTCGTCGCCGGCGAGACCCAGGAGATGGCGCTGATGTTCGTGCCGTCGGAATCGGTCTACGCCGAGATCCATGACGGTTTCGACGACGTGATCCAGAAGGCCTATCGCGCCCGTGTCGTGCTGGTGTCGCCTTCGCTGCTGATGCTCGCGATCCAGGTGATGCAGCAGATCATGAAGGACGCGCGCATGCGCGACGCCGCCGACCAGATCCGCACCGAGGTGATCAAGCTCGGCGACGATTTGGGACGCCTGCGCGACCGCGTGCTGAAATTGCAGAAGCATTTTGCCGACGCCAACGAGGACGTGCGGCAGGTGCTGATCTCCGCCGACAAGATCGAGAAGCGCGCCGGGCGAATCGAGGAGCTCGATTTCAGCAAGACCGATGCGCCGGAGGGTCCACATCTGGTGGCAACCGGTGCCGCGGACCTGTTCCCGAGGAAGCTCCAGGCGGGGGAGTGAGTTGTTCACCTCTCCCCGCTTGCGGGGAGAGGTCGGATCGCCCTTGCGATCCGGGTGAGGGGGTACAGGTCTCGCGTCGATCTCGCGCGCGGAGAGAGGCCCCTCACCCCGCCCTCTCCCCGTAAGAACGGGGAGAGGGAGACGAGGCAGCGCCCCCAGAATCTGCTAACACCTCTCCATGACCGCACCCGACGCGACCTCCCCTGCCAGCCCCGACACGGCCCCCACCTCCTGGCGCGACGGCCTGGCCGTGTACCTGCAACCGCGGGTGCTGATCGTGCTGTTCCTCGGCTTCTCGTCTGGGCTGCCGCTGGCGCTGTCGGGCTCGACGCTCCTGGTGTGGATGCGCGAGGCCGGGGTCGACCTCAAGACCATCGGGCTGTTTGCGCTGGTCGGCACGCCCTACACGCTGAAATTCCTGTGGGCGCCGCTGGTGGATGCGCTGCATGTGCCGCTGTTCACGCGCGCATTCGGGCGGCGGCGCGGCTGGCTGCTGTTCTCGCAATTGCTGCTGATCATCGCGATCCTGCTGCTGGCACTCACCGATCCCGCGCGCTCGCCGTTCTACGTCGCGCTCGGCGCGCTGCTGGTCGCGACGACGTCCTCGACGCAGGACATCGTGGTCGACGCCTTCCGCGTCGAGAGCCTGCCGGAGAGCGAGCAGGCCGCCGGAATGGCTTCCTATGTCGCGGCCTATCGCATCGGCATGCTGGTCTCGACCGCGGGCGCGCTGTTCATCGTGTCCGGCTTCGAGGGTACCGGCATTCCGCGCGCGTCGGCCTGGATGTGGGGTTACGTGGTGATGGCGGCGATGGTGCTGATCGGCACGATCACCGCGCTGGCCGCGACCGAGCCCGAGCAATCGGCGCGGGCGGAAGCTGCGACACAAACCGAGACGGCGTTCGCGCGCGTGCTGCACGCGGCGATCGGGGCCTTCTCGGAATTCCTGTCGCGCAAGGACGCGCTCGCCGCGCTCGCCTTCGTCGTGCTGTTCAAGTTCACCGATGCCTTCTCCGGCACGATGACCGCGCCGTTCGTGATCGACCTCGGATTTTCCCGCAACGATTATGCGGCGATCGTGAAGGGCGTCGGCCTCGCGGCAACGCTGATCGGCGGCTTTGCCGGCGGCTTCCTCGCGCGGCGCTATTCGCTGGCGACCAGCCTGTGGATCGGCGGCGTGGTGCAGGCGCTCGCCAATCTCTCCTTCTCCTGGCTGGCCTTCGTCGGCACCAGCCAATGGGCGCTGGCCTTTGCCATCACCTGCGAGAACTTTACCAGCGCCATCGGCACCGTGATCTTCGTCGCCTATCTCTCCGCGCTGTGCCAGAATCCGCTGCACACGGCGACGCAATACGCGCTGCTCACCGCGCTTGCGGCGGTCGGACGAACATATCTGTCAGCGAGTGCGGGCTTCGTGGCAGACACGACGGGCTGGCCGCTGTTCTTCGTGATCTGCGTGCTGGTGGCGATCCCGAGCCTTGTGCTGCTGGCCTGGCTGCAGAAGCGCGGGCATTTCGAGACGCTGGGGCCGGTAAGGGTGTAAACTCGGCACGCGCTACGCCCGCGATGCCGTAGGGTGGGCAAAGCGAAGCGTGCCCACCACCTGAATCGTCGCCGGGAGAATGGTGGGCACGGCGCTTTGCACCTTTGCCCACCCTACGGTAGCTCGGCTGGAGCCGCGCCCCCTACTGCTTCTTGATCAGGCTCCACTTCGTGATCACGGCTTCGCTCATCTGGCCGGGATCGCTGGCGCAGGCGACTTCGTCGACCTTGACCGAGATCGCCTTGCCGACGAACGATTTCAGCTGCGTGGCCTGCGCGTCGCTCGAAGTGACGAGCTGGAACGTCTCAGGGCCGGTCTCGAGATTGCACAGCCCGTTCGGCGCCGGCAGTCGACGCGGCTCGGAGGTGATCTGGTACATCGCAATCCGCTTGCCGGCGTTCTTGATGTCGCGCACCTTCATTGCGTTCAATTCGCCCGAGAGCACCTCGCCGGCACTGATTGGCTTGCCGGGCTTCGGCGGCGGCGGCGCGCCGTCGTCCTGCTGCGCGGAGATGGCCGGGGTCGCCAGCATTATCATCGTCGCGACCAAAGCCGATCGTGTGGCGAAAAGTTTCGTCATGTCGTCCGTTCCGTAGGTCTGGATGGCTAGAACAGGGTCCGCTGCCGCATGGCGGCCGATAGCGTACCTTCATCGAGATAATCAAGCTCGCCACCGACCGGCACACCATGGGCCAGCCGGGTTACTTTTACGTTGGCGTCCTGAAGCAGGTCGGTGATGTAATGCGCCGTGGTCTGGCCGTCGACCGTCGCATTCAGCGCCAGGATGATCTCGTGCACCTCGGCAGCATGCGCGCGCGCCACCAGCGCGTCGATGGTGAGATCCTGCGGGCCGACACCGTCGAGCGGCGACAATGTCGCGCCCAGCACGTGATAGCGCCCTTGAGTGGCATTGGCCCGCTCGAGCGCCCAGAGATCGGCGACATCGGCGACCACGACGATGATGGCGGGATCGCGCTTCGGATCGGTGCAGACCGTGCAGGGATTTTGCGTGTCGATGTTGCCGCAGGTCTTGCAGACCTGGACCTTGTCGAGCGCGACCTGCAGGGCCGAGGACAGCGGCATCATCAGCGCTTCGCGCTTCTTGATCAGATGCAGCGCCGCACGCCGCGCCGAGCGCGGACCGAGGCCCGGCAGCCGTGCGAGGAGCTGGACCAGCCGCTCGATTTCGGGACCTGCAACCGAACCCATCTTATTGGCCGAACATACCCGGCGGCAGGCTGAGGCCGCCCGTGAGCGCCTGCATCTTCTCCTGCACGGCCGTTTCGGCCTTGCGGCGGGCATCGCCGAGGGCGGTGACGAGCAGGTCCTCGAGCACCTCGCGCTCTTCCGGCTTCATCAGCGAGGGATCGATCTTGATGCCCTTCACGTCCATCTTCGCAGTCATGCGCACGGCGACGAGACCGCCGCCGGAGATGCCTTCGACCTCGACGTTGGAGAGCTGATCCTGCATCTCCTGCATCTTGGATTGCAGCTGCTGCGCCTGCTTCATCATGCCGAAAATATCGACCATCGGTGCTGTCCTTGGTTGGCGCGATGACTCGTCATCGCGCCTTAACTCTTGGTTTGAGCCTGATCTAATCGGAAAACCGCTTCACACTTTGCGCTACGCGGCCCTTCGGGTCCGGATCATGCTCTAGAGATCGTCGCCGTCGGAACCATCGGGCGGATCGTCACTGCCATAGTCCGCATTCATATTGGTTTCCGGCGCCTCGGGGGCAAGCCTGCGGACCTCGACGACCTTCGCACCGGGAAAACGCGACAGCACCTCCTGCACGCGCGGATCGGCTTCGGCGGAGCGCGCATGTTCCTGCTTCGCCGCGTGGTTCACCGAACGCAGCGTCGGCTGGCCCTGCTCGTTGGAGACGATCACGGTCCAGCGCCGGCCGGTCCAGAGCTCGAATTTTCGCGCGAGCTCGGAGATCATGGTCTTGGAGGCGTTGGGCTCGAGCGCGACTTCCAGCCGGCCCTCCTCGAAACGGACGAGGCGCATGTCGCCTTCGAGCGCGGCCTTGGTCATGAGATCGCGCTTCTGCCCGGCGACCGCGACGAGCTGGGTGAAGCTCGTGATGCGCAGCTGGGGCGCGGCCCCTTGCGGATCCGGCGCGGGCGCCGCCATCTGCGGCCGGGCAGCGCCGCCGCCGAACCCGGACGGTGACGAGGTCGGCGCGCGCATGGGTGCAGCCGAAGCAACCGGCGCCGCGGAGGCCACCGGCGCACCCGGCGCGCCGCTGCGCGCGGCACTTCCGCCGCCCACGACCGGCGAGCCGCCGCCGTTCTGCTCCAGCATCTTGATCGCTTCGTCCGGCGTCGGCAGGTCGGCGACATAGGCGATGCGCACCAGCACCATCTCGGCGGCCGCTGCCGGGCGCGTCGCGGCCTGCACCTCGGTGATGCCCTTGAGCAGCATCTGCCACATCCGCGACAGTACGCGCATCGAGATCTTCGAGGCAAAATCCCGCGCGCGCACGCGCTCGGTCTCGCCATAGGCGACGTTGTCGGCGGTCGCCGGCACGATCTTCACGCGGGTGACGAAATTGACGAACTCGGCAAGGTCCGATAGCACGACGATCGGATCGGCACCGACGTCGTACTGGTCGCGGAACTCCTTGAAAGCGGCAGCGATGTCGCCGCGCGCCAGCGAATCGAAGAGGTCGATGACGCGGGTGCGGTCGGCGAGCCCCAGCATCTGCCTGACCGCATCCGCCTTCACGGTGCCTGCCGCGTGCGCGATCGCCTGGTCGAGCAGCGACAGAGAGTCGCGCACCGAGCCTTCCGCGGCGCGCGCGATGATGCCGAGCGCCTCGGGCTCGATCTCGACGTTCTCCTTCGCCGCGATATTGGCGAGGTGCTTCATCAGCACGTAGGCCTCGACCCGGCGCAGGTCAAAACGCTGGCAGCGCGACAGCACGGTGACCGGAACCTTGCGGATCTCGGTGGTCGCGAACACGAATTTGGCGTGCTCCGGCGGTTCCTCCAGCGTCTTCAGGAAGGCGTTGAACGCCGCCGTCGACAGCATGTGGACTTCGTCGATGATGTAGACCTTGTAGCGGGCGCTGGCCGGCGCGTAACGCACGCTGTCATTGATCTGGCGGACGTCGTCGACGCCGGTGTGGGAGGCGGCGTCCATCTCCAGCACGTCCATGTGCCGGCTTTCCATGATCGCCTGGCAATGCACGCCGAGCGTCGGCATGTGGATGGTCGGGCCCTTCACCGATCCGTCCGGCATCTCGTAGTTGAGCGCACGGGCAAGGATACGCGCGGTGGTGGTCTTGCCGACGCCGCGGACGCCGGTGAGGATCCAGGCCTGCGGAATGCGCCCGGTCTCGAACGCGTTCGAGACGGTGCGGACCACGGCCTCCTGGCCGATCAGGTCGTCGAAGCTGGAGGGCCGGTATTTGCGCGCCAGCACCCGGTAGGGCGTGCTGGCCTGGCCGGCGCTGTCGGGGTTGGGAGGGGCGCCAGCGTCGGTCATCGGTCGATCCGCAATGGAATGTCTTTCGCCCGGCTTTTGCGGAAAGGAGCGCGCTGGCGGGAAGCCCGCCGGCGCAATTCGCTCGGAAAAACAGGTAGGAGACTGACGAGCGACCCGATCCGGACCTCGTTAGGGCTGCTTCCTTCCGGACCTGACCCGGTTGGCGAGTGGCTCGTCCACCGCCAATCTCCCGGTCCCTATTTGGGGCCAAAAGGTCGGGAAAGCAAGCGGGTATCCGTGGGTCCCGCACACCCCGCTGGGCGGCCCCGGCCGGCCCATTTGGACGCGGAAGCCGGCTCAGTGTTGGCGACCTGGAACCTCCGTGATTCGCGCAAACCGCTTGCGATACTCGGCGGGCGTCACGCCGACGTGACGATTGAACGCGCGACGCAGCGTATCGGCGTCCGCGAATCCACAATGGAGCGCGACCTGCTTCGGGGCTTCATTGCCAAACTCGAGCAGCCGCCTCGCCGCATTGACGCGGGCTTCCTCGACCCAGGTCGCAGGCGTGACGCCCACCTCGGCGCGGAACAGCCGTGCAAAGTGCCTCGGGCTGAGCTCCATGCGCGTCGCCAAGCTCGCAACGCTGTGGTCGAGCCCGGGATTGGCGGCGACCCAGCGCTGCAGCTCCTGCAATGCGGCGCGGCCGGCGGGAACAGCCTCGCCCTTGCGGGTGAACTGCATCTGCCCACCCGGGCGCTTGAAGAACATCACGAGCTGGCTTGCGACTCTCATGGCCGTGTCGCGCCCGAGATCTTCCTCGACCAGTGCCAGCGCGAGGTCGAGCCCTGCGGTCACGCCGGCGGCCGTGCGGAGCTTGCCGTCGGTGACGTAGATGGCATCCTTGTCCACGGTGACCGACGGGAATTTGCTGGCCAGCATGTCTGCGACCGCCCAATGCGTCGTGACCCGCCTGCCATCAAGGAGACCGGCGGCGGCAAGGAAGAAGGCCCCGCTGCAAACCGAGCCGAATCTGCGGGTCCGCGAAGCCCGCCGCCGCAGCCAGTCGATCACGCTCCCGTCCGCCGGGACTTCGGCCGCGTTCGGGCATCCCGCCACCAGCAAGGTGTCGATCGGCTCCTGGAAGTCGCGGTCGACGATTCGGTCGGGCATCAGCCGGACGCCTGAGGAACTGCGGATCGGCCCTGGCTCCGCGCCCGCCACGAACAAGGCATAGGCGGGATAGCCGGCCTGCACGTTCGCCTCGGCGAACACATCGAGCGGCCCTGCGACATCGAGCAGCTGCACGCCGGGCAGCGCCACGATCACAACCGTCCTTGGTTTCGGCTTTGCGCCCATGTCTGCCTCGATCCGGATTTGTCCGTTTTTGACGTGTAACGTCGATTTAAGACAACATAGCCCGGATTTACAGTGAGCGCGATCGAAATTTCAGGAGCTGATCATGTCAGAAATCACCGAGGCCGCCGTCATTCCCGACAGCAAGCTGGCGCGCGCCATCACCGAATACATCCGCGACACGGAAACGGACCTGCTCTTCAACCATTCCAGCCGCGTCTACCAGTTCGGTGCGATGGCCGGCGTCCGCCGTGGGCTGACGTTCGACCGCGAGCTGCTCTACGCCGGCGCCATGTTTCACGACATCGGCCTGATGCCGGGCGATGGCAGCCAGCACGAGCGGTTCGAGGTCGACGGCGCGCACGCCGCGCGCGATTTCCTGCGCAGCCACGGCATTTCAGAAGCCGACGCTTACACGGTCTGGACCGCGATCGCCCTGCACACCACGCCGGGCGTCCCACAGCACATGCACCCCGTCGTCGCGCTGGTGACCGCGGGCGTCGAGATGGACGTGCTCGGGCTCACCTACAGCGAATATTCCGACGCGGAGCGCGAGACGGTCGTGAAGGCGTTTCCGCGCACGCCGCACTTCAAGGAAGACATCATCCAGGCCTTCTACGACGGCATCAAGCATCGGCCTGACACGACGTTCGGCAACGTCAAGGCCGACGTCATCGCCGACAAGGAGCCGCATTTCCATCGCGGCAATTTCTGCAGCGTCATCCGCAACTCGCATTGGCACGGTTGACCGGCGTTCGCGCAAGGACAGTGCGATCTCGAAATCGACTGCTGTGGACCCATGCGAGCCTGAGATTTCGCACGCGGGCAGCAATAGCCAATGACCCCATATTCAGGAGCATTCCATGGCCGATGAGCCGAAACGTTTGACCCATGCGACGGGCGCGCCCGTCAGCGATAACCTCAACATCATGACCGCGGGCCGCCGCGGGCCCGCGCTGCTGCAAGACGTCTGGCTGATCGAGAAGCTGGCTCATTTCGATCGCGAAGTGATCCCGGAGCGACGGATGCATGCCAAGGGTTCCGGCGCCTTCGGCACCTTCACCGTGACCAATGACATCACCCGATACACCAAAGCGAATATCTTCTCGGAAGTCGGCAAGCAGACGCCGATGTTCGCGCGCTTCTCGACGGTGGCCGGCGAGCGCGGCGCAGCCGACGCCGAACGCGACATCCGCGGCTTTGCGCTGAAGTTCTACACCGAGGAAGGCAATTGGGACATGGTGGGCAACAACACGCCCGTGTTCTTCTTCCGCGATCCCTTGCGCTTTCCCGACCTCAATCATGCGATCAAGCGCGATCCCCGGACCGGAATGCGCAGCGCCGACAACAATTGGGATTTCTGGACGTTGTTGCCGGAGGCTCTGCACCAGGTCACCATCGTGATGAGCGAGCGCGGCCTTCCCAGAAGCTTCAGGCACATGCATGGCTTCGGCAGCCATACCTACAGCTTCATCAATGCCACCAACGAGCGGACCTGGGTGAAGTTTCACTTCCGGACGCAGCAGGGCATCGAAAACCTGACCGACGCCGAGGCCGAAGCCCTCATCGGCAAGGACCGCGAGACTCACCAGCGCGACCTGTTCGAGAGCATCGAATGCGGCGATTTCCCGCGCTGGACGATGTTCGTGCAGATCATGACCGACGATCAGGCCAAGGCGTTTGCCTTCAACCCGTTCGACCTGACCAAGATCTGGCCGAAGGCGGACTTTCCGCTGATCGAGGTCGGCTATTTCGAGCTGAACCGAAATCCAGAAAACGTCTTCGCCGAAGTCGAACAGGCCTCCTTCTCGCCGGCTCATGTCGTTCCGGGCATCGGCTTCTCGCCCGACAAGATGCTGCAGGCGAGGCTGTTCTCCTACGGGGACGCGGCGCGCTATCGCCTCGGCGTCAACCATCATCTGATCCCTGTCAACGCGCCGAAATGCCCATATCACAGCTACCATCGCGATGGCGCGATGCGGACCGACGGCAATCTCGGGAGGACGCCGACCTATTTCCCGAACAGCCGCGGCGAGTGGACGGACCAGCCCGATCTCAACGAGCCGCCGCTCGAGATCGATGGTGCAGCCGCACATTGGGATCACCGCATCGACGACGATCACTATCGGCAGCCCGGCGACCTCTTTCGCAAGATGAACGCAGCCCAGCGGCAGGCCCTGTTCGACAACACGGCGCGTGCTGTCGGCGCCGCTGCCATCGCGATCCAGGAACGGCACATCGCCAACTGCGCCAAGGCCGATCCCGCCTATGGCGCGGGCGTCCGCGACGCGCTGACGCGCCTCGCGACCGCTCGTGCCAAGGCTACGGAAAAGGCCGCAGAATAGCGTCGGTCGATCCGCACCGGCCTTTCGCCGTCTTCGGCGAACGGCGCCGACAGGGCGCCGTTCGCATTTTTAAAGCGAACCGCCGAAGCCTCTCAATTTTCTCGCGAAAATAGCTCGAGCCGACGCGCTCGCCGGGCCTTCCCTCGCGTATCGTCGCGGCACGCCTGTCGCGAAGTGCAGATGCGGACGTTCGCCTCGGAAAGCGTCAAGGCCGATGGGCTCCCTGCCTATCTTCGAGGCCCCGCACATCCCTGAGGCAATCGAGTCTTGACAGGGCCCGCCCGGCAGCGCCTTTCTATGAAATCCTGCCGGAACTGAAACAAAGGGTGCGCAAAAATCCGATCCAGAGCATTTTTCAGCCGGCTGACGCCGATTGATGGGCGAATTTTTTGCGCAAGCTCAACCACACACCTTCATCCAACCAGAAAAGCGATTCCTCAAAATGGTTACACGTCGTGATGTCGCATCGATTGTCGGACTTGGCGCGATGGCTGCGGCCACGCTGGCCTCACCGGCCGTGGCGCAGACCGCAGCGGATTCCAACGAATCGACCTTTGCCCGCATTCGCCGCACCAAGAAGATGCGGATCGGCGCGGTCGGCGGTGGCGCGCCCTATTACATGAAGGACCTCGCCAGCGGCCAGTGGAAGGGCTTCTACATCGACATCGCCAAGGGGCTGGCCGACGACATGGAGGCCGAGCTCGAGATCACCGAGACCACCTGGGGCAATTCGGTGCTCGATCTGCAGTCCAACAAGATCGACATCTTCTTCGGCCTCAACCCGACCCCGAAGCGCGCGCTGGTGGTCGACTTCTCGGTGCCGGTCTTCAACAACGCCTTCGGCATCCTCTGCAAGAAGGACTTCAAGCCGAAGAGCTGGGCCGAGCTGAACTCGCCCGACGTCAAGATCGCCGTCGACCAGGGCTCCTCACACGACCAGGTCGTCAGCCGCCTGACGCCGAAGGCGCAGATCTCGCGACTCAAGACCGCCGACGATGCCACCGCCGCGCTGCAAACCGGCCGCGTCGACGCGCAGTGCCTGATCACCATGCTGTCGCTGACCGTGTTGAAGAAGAATCCCTCGCTCGGCCAGTTCGTGCTGCCGACGCCGATCTTCGCCACCACGTCGAATGCCGGCTTCCGCCGCGAGAACGACAAGACCTTCCGCGACTACGTCAACACCTGGATCGACTTCAACAAGGGCCTCGGCTTCATCCGCAACGCGATCATCACCAACATGGAGCTGGTGGGCGTGACCGAAGCGGACATTCCGCCGGGCGTTTCGCTGTAGGTGATGAGCGCCTGAAGTATCCACATCGTCATGGCCGGGCTTGTCCCGGCCATCCACGCCTGCCCCATGGCACCGAGAACGTGGATGCCCGGGACATAGGCGAGCGGAAGCGACGCCGTCCTTCGGACGGCTACGCCCGGGCATGACGGCAAGTTTCTGGACTGACATCGGGTACGAGTAAGAACACGCATGTATCAGTGGGACTTCGGCATCCTCTGGAGCTATCGCTGGCTCTTTCTCAACGGGCTCGGCGTTACCGTCGGCTTCACCGTGGTCATCGTCGTGCTCGGTCTCGTCTTCGGCCTGTTCGGCGCGTTCGGCAGCCTGTCGCGCTTCAAGGCGGTGCGTCTGATCGCCCTCACTTTCATCGAGGCGTTCCGCTGCACGCCGATCCTGGTGCAGCTGATCTGGTTCTATTACGCGCTGCCGATCCTGGCCGGCGTCGAGATGACGCCGATCACGGCCTCAGCCCTGGCGCTCTCGCTCTATGGCGGCTCGTTCTATTCCGAGATCATCCGCGGCGGCATCATCTCGATCGACAAGGGCCAGTCGGAAGCCGGCGCCGCGCTCGGCATGACGCCGGGACAGAGCATGCGGCGCATCGTGCTGCCGCAGGCGATCAAGCGCATGATCCCGGCGCTGATGAACCAGTCGATCATCCAGTTCAAGAACACCTCGCTGGTTTCGGTGCTCGCCGTGCCCGACCTCGTCTACCAGAGCCAGGTCGCCGCCCATGACAGCTACCGGCCGCTCGAGACCTACACCGCGGTCGCGGTCGCCTATGCGGCGATCCTGATTCCGCTAACCATCATCGTCCGCCGCGGCGAGAAGCGACTGGCGGTCAGCGAATGAGCGAGCCATCCAAGAACACTTCGAAGATCGAGATCCGCAGCCTGCGCAAGAGCTTTGGCAGCAACGAGGTTTTGAAGAACATCAGCCTCGACGTGGCCAAGGGGGGCGTGGTGGCGCTGATCGGCCCATCCGGCTCCGGCAAGTCGACACTGCTCCGCTGCATCAATCTGCTGGTCGTGCCCGACGGCGGCAGCGTCCGCGTCGGCGACACAAGCTTCCAATTCGGCGAAGGCGCGAAGCTTCCGGACGTGAAGACACTCGCGAAATTCCGCACCACCACCGGCATGGTGTTCCAGCATTTCAATCTGTTCCCGCACATGACGACGCTTCAGAACGTCATGGAGGGGCCTGTCACGGTGCGCCGCATGGCCAAGGCGGACGCCGAGAAGCTCGCGCGCGCGCAGCTTGCCAAGGTGGGCCTTGCGGAAAAGGCCGACCAATATCCGGCGACGCTGTCCGGCGGGCAGAAGCAGCGCGTCGCGATCGCGCGTGCGCTCGCGATGGAGCCTGATGTGATGCTGTTCGACGAGGCCACCTCGGCGCTCGATCCCGAGCTCGTCGGCGAGGTGCTCGCCGTCATGCAGCGGCTGGCCTCGGAAGGCATGACCATGGTGATCGTGACCCATGAGATCGCCTTCGCCCGCGAGGTCGCCGATCGCCTCATCTTCATGCGCGATGGCGTCGTGGTCGAGGAAGGTCCGGCGCGGCAGGTGATCGACAATCCGCAGGAAGCCGCGACGCGCGCCTTCCTCAGCCATTTCCACCGCACCGGCGCGTTGCCGCCGGCCAACGTAGCACCGTGATGCCTGATATCGATCGCGCCTATCTCGTCACCGGTGCCGCCAGCGGCATCGGCCGCGCCACCGCAAAGCTGCTCGCGGCCCCCGGGACCGCGCTTCTGCTCCACACCCGCTCAAACGCAGAAGGTCTCGATGCCACTGCGGCAGAAGCCGAAGCGAAAGGCGCGGCTGTCGCAAAGTGCCTCGGCGATCTCGCCGAGGAAGCAGCCGTCACCGACGCCGTCGCCGCCGCGCAACGCGCGTTCGGACGGCTCGACGGATTGATCCTGGTCGGCGGTCATGCCCGTCGCGGCAGCGCGATCGGCACGCCGGCGGATCAGTTCCGGCAGGCGATGGACGAATCGGCGCTGGCGTTCACGCGGCTGGTCGACGCCGCGCTGCCGCTGCTGCGTGACGGGCGCGATGCGCGGATCGTGGCGGTGTCCTCTTTCGTCGCGCATGCGATCCGGCCGGAATTCGCACCGTTTGCCGCAACGGCGGCAAGCCGCTCCGCGCTCGAAGCGCTGGTGCGTCTCACCGCGATCGAGCTCGCCAAAGACGGCATCACCGTCAATGCGGTGTCACCCGGCCTCATCATCAAGGACAAGCCGAGCGAGAGCCGGCTCTCGCCCGAGCAGATCGCCACCACCGAGGCACTGATCCCGATGCGCCGTCGCGGGCGGCCGGAAGAAGTGGCCGAGATCATCGTCTTCCTGGCATCACCGAAGGCGTCCTACGTCACCGGCCAGGTCTGGCACGTCAATGGAGGCCTGACATGACCGAAGCAACCATCGAACGCATCAGGCTGTTCCTGATCGAGAGCCCGATCAAGATGGCGCGCCTCCAAGGCGTCGGCAACGTCAAGGGCACGGTGAAGCGCGTGCTGATCGAGCTCACCGCGAGCGACGGCGTGATCGGCTGGGGCGAGGCGGCACCGTGGGAAGTGTTCACGGGAACGCCGGAAGCGGCCTTCTCCGCGCTCGACATCTATCTGCGGCCGATCGTGCTCGGCAAACCCGTGCGCCGCATTCGCGCGCTGATGGCCGAGCTCGACCGTACGCTGGTCGGTCATGCCGAGGCCAAGGTCGGAATCGAGATGGCGCTGCTCGACATCGTCGGCAAGTCGTCAGGATTATCGGTCGCCGACCTGCTCGGCGGCCGCGTGCGCGACACGATTCCCCTCTCCTTCTCCATCGCCGATCCCGATTTCGCCGCCGATCTCGAACGCATGCGAAAAATGGTTCCGGACGGCAACGTCATCTACAAGGTCAAGACCGGCGTAAAACCGCATCGCGAGGACCTCGATCATCTCGAAGCGATCCGCAAGGAATTCGGCGACAAGGTCGACCTGCGCGTCGATTACAACCAGGCGCTGGCGCCGTTCGGCGCGATCAAGATTTTGCGCGATGTCGAAGAGTTTGCGCCGACCTTCATCGAACAGCCGGTGCCGCGCAAATATCTCGACGTGATGGCGCAGCTCACCGCGGCGCTGGAAACACCCGTTCTCGCCGACGAAAGCTGCTTCGACCGCCGCGACATGATGGAGGTGGTGCGCCGCGAGGCGGCCGATGCCGTCTCGATCAAGCTGATGAAAGCCGGCGGCCTGTTCGAGGCGCAGGCGATCATGGCGATCGCCGACATCGCCGGCCTGCCCGGCTATGGCGGCACGCTGTGGGAGGGCGGCATCGGGCTTGCCGCCGGGACGCAGCTGATCGCGGCAACGCCGGGCATCTCGCTCGGCTGCGAATTCTACATGCCGCATCACGTGCTGACCGAGGACGTGCTGGAAGAGCGCGTTGCCAACCGAGCCGGCCATGTCGTGGTGCCCGACGGCCCGGGCCTCGGCATCCGCGTCAGCGAGGCCTCCGTCCGCGCCAATGCGCGGGTGCTTGCGGAGGCGTAATTCCGCCATTCCGGGGCGCGCGCAGCGCGAGCCCGGAATCCATAGCCACAGGAAGTGGTTGTCGCGCGAGCTGGTCACCACGCATCTTCGCCAAACTTCTCCCTGTGGTTATGGGTCCCGGGCTCGCGCTTTGCGCGCCCCGGGACGACTGCGGAGCATGCCGCCCCCGCGGCCCCTAACCTTCCCCTCAGGGACTCCCTATCGTATGGTCCGGCCAAACACGCCCGCCCCATCGGGCTATCCGGAAACGCATATGTCTGATCCCGCCTGGTCGCTGCACTCCCGCCTGAAAGAGGACACCATCGACATCGGCGACCTGCCGCTGTCGAAGGTCCTGGTCATCAAGGACGCGCATTATCCCTGGCTGCTGCTGGTGCCGCGGCGGCCCGATGCGGTCGAGATCATCGATCTCGACGAGGTGGAGCAGGCGCAACTCATGACGGAGATCTCCCGCGTCTCGCGCGCGCTGAAAGAGATCACCAAATGCGACAAGCTCAATGTCGCCGCGCTCGGCAACCTCGTGCCGCAGCTTCATGTCCACATCATCGCACGCCGGACCAGCGACGCTGCATGGCCGCGGCCGGTCTGGGGCGTGATGAAGCCCTTGGCGCATGACGCCACCGAGGTGCAGACTTTCATCAGCGCGCTTCGCCGCAAGATCTGGTTGGGTTGAGAACAAGAAATGTCAGCATTCGACTCGTTTCCGCTGGGACAGCCGGCTTTCGTCACCAACATCCTCGATCGCGCCGCGCATCTGCGCCGCGACGACGAGAAGCTGTTCGCGATGGAGCAGAAGCCATCGTCACGCGCCTATGTCGTCTACCGCGACTCGCTGCTGGTGAAGCGCGAGGGCGACAAGGCGCGCGCGCTGCTGGGAGTAGACGAGGCGCTGAAATGCGGCGCCAACCCCGGCACGATCTTCTTAGGGTTGCGCGACGGCGCCGCGGTGTTCGGCATGGGGATGTCGCAGGCGGCGGCCGAGAAGCTGATCGGCCGCGAGGACTACACCGTCACCGAGCTGCGCGGCATGGCGATGCAGGGCGCGATTCCGCCCGACGAGCTCTCGGCGATCGCGATGGCGAAGTCGATGGTGAGCTGGCACCAGCGCCATGGCTATTGCGCCAATTGCGGCACGCGGAGCGCGATGAAGGAAGGCGGCTGGAAGCGCGAGTGCCCTGCTTGCAAGGCCGAGCATTTTCCGCGCACCGATCCCGTCGTGATCATGCTGGTCGCCTCGGGCGAGAAGTGCCTGCTCGGCCGCCAGAAGCAGTTTCCGCCGGGCATGTATTCCTGCCTCGCCGGCTTCGTCGAGGTCGCCGAGACCATCGAGGACGCGGTACGCCGGGAAATCCTCGAAGAATCCGGAATCCGCTGCACCGACGTGCAGTATTACATGACGCAGCCTTGGCCCTATCCATCGTCGCTGATGATCGGCTGCAGCGCGCGGGCGCTCAACGAGGACGTCGTCGTCGATCATTCCGAGCTAGAGGACGCGCGCTGGTTCACCCGCGAGGAGGCCGCGCTGATGCTGACGCGGACGCATCCGGACGGGCTCGCCGGCCCGCATCCGTTCGCGATCGCCCACCACCTGCTCGGCCGCTGGGTGCACGACAAGACCGGCGCGTAAGCTGGGGCCGCCGGTGGCCACATCACGGACCGCGCCACACACCCTTTGCATCGGCATTCCCGTGCGCGACCTCACCTTTCGCGTCGAGGCCGTGCCCGCGCGCGGCAGCAAGGCCAACGCCACGCATCTCGCCGAGATCTGCGGCGGCAACGCGCTCAATGCTGCGATCGCCATCGCGCGGCTCGGTGGCCGGGTCTCCTTCGCAGGACCGATGGGTGATGCACGGGAAGCGTCGAGCGGCTTCATTCTCGAACAGATGGCCAGTGAAGGCATCGACACGACGCACGTCGTGCGCATGCCCGGCCTGACCACGCCGGTCTCCGCGATCCTGATCGAGCCCTCGGGCGAGCGGACGCTGACGATCTATCGCGATCCCGCTCTGTGGGGCGTGAAGCTGCCGGACGGTGACGCGCTGCTCGCTGATTGCCGGGCGGTCCTCGTCGAGAGCCGCTGCGGCGCCCTTTGTATCGATCTCTGCGCCGAGGCGCGACGGCGCGGCATTCCCGTCATCGTCGGCGTCGATCGCGCGATGTCGTTGCAGGACGGCCTGCTCACGGCCGCCTCGCACCTGCTGTTCGCCAGCGACCAGGTGCAGGAGACGGCCGGCGTCGCCGACGACGGTGGCGCGTTGAAGCGCCTGGCCAGGCTGACGCCGGCCTTCGTCGCCGCCACGCGCGGCCCGCGCGGCACGATCTGGCTGAACGAGGCGGGCGAGCTGGAGGAGACACCGGCCCTCCCGGTTCAGGCGGTCGATACGCTCGGGGCCGGCGACGTCTTCCATGGCGCCTTTGCGCTTCGCCTCGCCGAGGGCGAGGAGGTGCGGGAGGCGCTGCGATTCGCCGCGGCCGCCGCAGCGCTGAAATGCACCCGCCACGGTGGCGGCATGGCCGCCCCACAACGCGTTGAAGTTGAAGAGCTTTTACCAGGCAGGCTCTAGAGAAGTTCCACTGTTACGCCGAGATTATAGGCTTGCCGTGGAAAGATTTTCTCTATATCAGGGAAATCAGCCCCTGAAATGGAACAAAGTTCTTCAAATGACTGACCTCGCTGTCCAACTCCCCGAGACCAGCCGCCGCCTCGATGCCATCGACCGCAAGATTCTGATGGTGCTCCAGGAGGATGCCTCCCTCTCCGTCGCCGAGATCGGCGACCGCGTCGGGCTGTCCTCGACCCCCTGCTGGAAGCGCATCCAGCGCCTCGAGGCCGACGGCGTGATCCTGAAGCGGGTGGCGCTGGTCGACCAGAACAAGATCGGTCTCGGCATCTCCGTATTCGTCTCGGTGGAAAGCTCCGACCATTCCGATGCCTGGCTCAAAAAATTCGCCGAGGCCGTGAGCGCCATGCCCGAGGTGATGGAGTTTTACCGCATGGCCGGCGACGTCGACTACATGCTGCGCGTCGTGGTCGCCGACATGCAGGCCTATGATGTGTTCTACAAGAAGCTGATCAGCGCGGTGCCGCTGAAGAACGTCACCTCGCGCTTCGCGATGGAGAAGATCAAGTCGGTCACCGCGCTGCCGATCCCGGCGGTGGTGGCGGCTTAGAAGCTTAGTTCTCAGGTCTCACCACAAGGAAGCTGTCATCGCCCGGCCTTGACCGGGCGATCCAGTATTCCAGAGGCGGCGATTGGATACGGAGAAGCTGCGGCGTACTGGATGCCCCGGTCAAGCCGGGGCATGACAGCGGAGATTTGCTGCGCGGGTTGTGCTCCCTGATACCCCTCAAATCGTCTGATTGTACGCGCCGACTTCGGGATGCGTGCGGAGCACGCTGTTCACCATCTCGAACATGTCGTGCATGCGCTGCTCGGAGACCGGGCTCTCGACCACGACGACGAGCTCGGGCTTGTTGGAGGACGCGCGCACCAGGCCCCAGCTGCCGTCCTCGACCGTGACGCGTACGCCGTTGACGGTGACGAGATCGCGGATCGCCTGGCCGCCGATCTTGGCGCCCTTGGCCTGCAAGCCTTCAAAATGCTTCACCACCTGGTCGATGACGCCGTACTTGGTCTCGTCGGCGCAATGCGGTGACATGGTCGGCGACGACCAGGTTTTCGGCAGCGCGTTCTTCAGATCGGCCATCGACTTGCCCGGCGCGCGGTCGAGCATGTCGCAGATCGCGAGCGCCGACACCAGGCCGTCGTCGTAGCCGCGTCCGTACGGCTTGTTGAAGAAGAAGTGGCCGGACTTCTCGAAGCCCGCGAGCGCACCCGTCTCGTGGGTACGGCGCTTCATGTAGGAATGGCCGGTCTTCCAATAGGCGACCTTGGCGCCCTGCTTCTGCAGCACGGGATCGGTGACGAACAGGCCGGTCGACTTCACGTCGACGATGAAATGCGCGTCCTTGTGGATCGCCGACATGTCGCGGGCGAGCATCACGCCGACCTTGTCGGCGAAGATTTCCTCGCCGGTGTTGTCGACGACACCGCAGCGATCGCCGTCACCGTCGAAGCCGAGACCGACATCGGCCTTGTGATGCAGCACCGCGTCGCGGATCGCGTGCAGCATTTCCATGTCTTCCGGGTTCGGATTGTATTTCGGGAAGGTGTGGTCGAGCTCGGTGTCGAGCGGGATCACCTCGCAGCCGATCGCCTCCAGCACCTGCGGCGCGAACGCGCCGGCGGTGCCGTTGCCGCAGGCGGCGACGACCTTGAGCTTGCGGGTCAGCTTCGGACGGCCGGTGAGATCGGCGATGTAGCGCGCCGGATAATTCTCGTGGAACTGGTAGGAGCCGCCGGCCTTGTTCTTGAATTCGGCGTTGAGCACGATCTCCTTCAGCCGCGTCATCTCGTCGGGGCCGAAGGTCAGCGGGCGGTTGGCGCCCATCTTCACGCCGGTCCAGCCATTGTCGTTGTGCGAGGCCGTGACCATGGCGCAGCAGGGCACGTCGAGGTCGAACTGCGCGAAATAGGCCATCGGCGTTACCGCGAGCCCGATGTCGTGCACCTTGCAGCCCGCAGCCATCAGGCCGGAAATCAGCGCATATTTGATCGAGGCCGAATAGCCGCGGAAATCATGGCCGGTGACGATCTCCTGCTTGACGCCGAGCTCCGCAATCAGCGCGCCCAGCCCCATGCCGAGCGCCTGGATCCCCATCAGGTTGATTTCCTTCTGGAACAACCAGCGCGCGTCGTATTCGCGAAAACCCGTGGCCTTCACCATCGGCTCGGATTCGAAGGCATAGGTGTTGGGCAACAAGACGGATTTCGGCTTGGGGAACATTGAGACGGTCTCGTGAAAATGGCGGGAATTGATGCAGCCTTAGCGAATGCCGGGCCGCAGCGGAAGGCGGGAATGGCAGCTTATGGCTTATAATTGCGGCAGTTTGGTAACGGGAAAACGCGGCCCGGCGCGAGACTTCCGCCAATGCCGTCCTGAAAAAAATCCGTGCGAACGACCGTTCGTCGGCGCGGCGAGCGCCTTTGAGGCGGCTTACTGCTCCAGCACCATCTGGCCGTTGGCGTATTCGAAGCGCTTCAGGCGGGACAGGAAGGAGAGGCCGAGCAGGTTCTCCGACAGAGCCTCGTCCGGCAGCACCATGGCGTCGACGTCGCGCACGACGAGGCCGCCGACCTCGAGCATGGCGATGCGCGTGCGCGCCGCCTTGATGGTGCCGTTGGCGGTCGAGACGGTGGCGTTGTACTCGCCGCGCGAGGGACGGAGGCCAAAGCGGGCGGCCGAGGTCTCGTTCAGCGCGACCACGGAAGCGCCGGTGTCGATCATGAAGCCGATCCGCTGGCCGTCGATGCGGCCTTCGGCCTGAAAATGGCCACGGCCATCGCGGGAAATGGCGAGGCTGCGCCCACCGGCCGGCGCCGTCGCAGCAACCGCGATCGTCGTGCGCGGCGCTGACGTCGCGGAGGCGGAACTCATCCTGTCCGCTATCTGCGCCATGAACGTGCCGAGGCCGATCATGATGGCCGCGAGGATCATTATGTTACGCATCACACCACTTCCGAGCCGCAAAGCTCGATTTCACCACGCGACACGTCTGGCCGCGAGCGACGCTGCGGTCAGAGCGTCGCTATTTTGACGAAAAGGATGAGCGGAGGGTTAATACGCCTTCGTGGCTTCTCAGGTCCCGCGCGGCTTGACCCGCCGGGTCGGCAGCGCACTCGCCGGATCCTCCGGCCAGGGATGGCGCGGGTAGCGGCCGCGCAGGTCGGAGCGCACGGCGGCGTAACTGCCGCGCCAGAAACCGGGGAGATCGCGCGTCACCTGCACCGGGCGCTGCGCCGGCGACAGTAATTCCAGCACCAGCGGCACCTTACCGGCGGCGATCGACGGATGGGTGTTGAGCCCGAACAACTCCTGGAGCCGCACCGCGATGGTCGGCCCCTGCTCGGCCTCGTAGTCGATCGCGAGCACGCTGCCGGTCGGCGCCTCGAAATGCGTCGGCGCCTCACGATCGAGCCTTGCGCGCATCTCCCAGGGCAACAGTGCCATCAGCGCGTCGGAGAGATCGCCGGCCGAGATGTCCTTCAGTGCGATCTTGTCGTAGAGCGCCGGCACCAGCCAGTCGTCCCGCCGCGTGATCAGTCCGTCGTCGGACAAATCGGGCCAGCTGTCGCCCTCGGCCTTGCGCAGAAACATCACGCGGTCGCGCCACTGCTTTGCGGCCTTCGACCAGGGCAACCGGTCGAGACCTGCGGCAATCAGCCCATCGGCGAAGATGCGCGCGGTCTCCTCCGAAGGCGACACCGCGAGTGTTGCCTCAGACAGCGTGATCGCATGCAGCGCTCGCTTGCGCCGCGCGCGCAGCGCCATCGCGCCACGATCGAACGAGATCTCGTCGACGGTCTCGATATGCTCGGCGAAATGCCGCTCGATGTCGTCCTCGCCGATCGGCGCCGCCAGCAGAATGCGGCCGCTCGCCGCCGTGCCCGTCATCTCGCCGATCGCGATGTAGGGTGCGCGGGCGAGCGACGAGGACTGCTCCACCGCGGCGCCGCGACCATTGGCGAGCACGAAGGTGCCATTGCCGCGATTGCGCGCGACGCGGTCCGGGAAGGCGTAGGCGAGCATCAGGCCGGTCGAGAGATCATCCTGTCCGGTTGCGGCCTTCTCCGACGCCGCCACCTGCGAAGCCCAGCGCCGCGCGAGATCGCGCGCGCTCGCGGCGCGCGGCGAGCGATCGCGGCGGAACTGATCGCGCCGGTACTCGAGATCGACGCTGTCGCCGCCGAGCCCGCGCTCGGTGATGATGGCCGCGATCTCGGCCGCGGCTTCACCGCTGCCTACGCGATGCGAATCCACGATCATGCGCGCCAGCCGCGGCGGCAGTGCCAGCGCGCGCAGGCTTTTGCCTTCGGCGGTGATGCGGCCGTCGCCATCGAGCGCGTTGAGCTCGGACAGAAGGCTTTTCGCTTCTTTCCAGGCGGGCAGCGGCGGCGGATCGAGGAACGACAGCGCCGAAGGATCGGCGACGCCCCATTGCGCGAGGTCGAGCACCAGCGAGGAGAGGTCGGCGCTGAGGATCTCCGGCTGGGTGTAGAGCGCGAGCGAGGCCGTCTGCGGCTCGTCCCAGAGCCGGTAGCAGACGCCGGGCTCGGTGCGGCCGGCGCGGCCGCGGCGCTGGTCCACCGCCGCACGCGCAGCGCGCACGGTCTCGAGCCGCGTCAGCCCGATGTCGGGCTCGTAGCGCGGCACGCGGGCGAGACCGGAATCGACCACGATGCGCACGCCCTCGATGGTGAGCGAGGTCTCCGCGATCGAGGTCGCCAGCACCACCTTGCGCGTGCCTTTCGGCGCGGGCGCGATCGCGCGGTCCTGCACGGCAGCGTCGAGCGCGCCGAACAGCGGCACGATCTCGATGCTGGCATCCTGGACGCGTTCGCTGAGGAAATTCTGGGTGCGGCGGATTTCGGCGGCGCCGGGCAGGAACGCCAGTACCGAGCCGCCGTCGGCGCGCAGCGCGGACGCAATCGCATCCGCCATCTGCCGCTCCACCGGCGCATCCGCCTTGCGGCCGAGATAACGCGTCTCGACCGGAAAGGCGCGGCCCTCGCTCTCGACAACGGGCGCTTCCCCGAGCAGCCTTGCCACGCGCGCGCCGTCGAGCGTTGCCGACATCACGAGGATGCGCAGATCCTCGCGCAGGCCGGTTTGCGCGTCGCGCGCCAGCGCGAGGCCCATGTCGGCATCGAGCGAGCGCTCGTGGAATTCGTCGAACAGGACGGCCGCGATGCCGGAGAGCTCGGGATCGTCGAGGATCTGGCGGGTGAAGATCCCCTCGGTCACCACCTCGATGCGCGTCGCGCGCGAGATCTTCGAGCCGAAGCGGACGCGGTATCCGACGGTTTCGCCGGCCCGCTCGCCAAGCGACTTGGCCATGCGCTCGGCACTCGCCCGCGCAGCGATACGCCGCGGCTCCAGCACGATGATCTTCTTGCCCGCGGCCCAGGGCGCATCCAGCAGCGCCAGCGGCACCCGCGTGGTCTTGCCTGCGCCGGGCGGCGCCACCAGCACGGCGGCGTTATGCGCCTCCAGCGTGCGCGAGAGGTCGTCGAGCACGGCATCGATCGGGAGGGGCGTGTCGAAGCTGCGGGGCAAGGCCTATCCATTCATCATGCCCGGCCTTGTGCCGGGCATCCACGTCTTCGACTAGAAACAGACGTGGATGGCCGGGACAAGCCCGGCCATGACGAAATCGTTGCGGCAGTGGACCGTCAGCCCTGCACCGGCGGACGGCCGATGCTCTCGTAGGTGAAGCCGGCGGCTTGCATCTCTTCGGGCGGGTAGATGTTGCGGAGATCGACGACGACGGGCTGGGTCATGGCCGCCTTCAGCCGGTGGAGATCGAGCGCGCGGAACTGCACCCATTCGGTGACGATGACGAGCGCATCGGCGCCTTGCGCGCAGGAATAGGCGTCCTCGCAATAGGTGATGTTCGGCAGCTCGCCCTTGGCCTGCTCCATGCCGACGGGATCGAAAGCCTTGACCGTCGCGCCCATGTCGATCAGGCCGGTGACGAGCGGGATCGACGGCGCATCGCGCATGTCGTCGGTGTCGGGCTTGAAGGTGAGGCCGAGCACGGCGATGGTCTTGCCGCGCAAGCTACCGCCGAGCGCCTGGCTGACCTTGCGCGCCATCGCGCGCTTGCGGTTCTCATTGACGGCCAGCACGGCTTCGACGATGCGCAAGTTCACGTCATAGTCCTGCGCGATCTTGATCAGCGCCTTGGTGTCCTTCGGGAAGCAGGAGCCGCCGAAGCCCGGACCCGCATGCAGGAACTTGGTGCCGATGCGGTTGTCGAGGCCGATGCCGCGCGCGACCTCCTGCACGTCGGCGCCGACCTTTTCCGAGAGATCGGCGATCTCGTTGATGAAGGTGATCTTGGTCGCGAGGAACGCGTTCGCGGCGTATTTGATCATCTCGGCGGTGCGGCGCGCCGTGAACATCAGCGGGGCCTGGTTCAGCGACAGCGGGCGATAGACGTCGCCCATCACCTTGCGGCCGCGCTCGTCGGAGGTGCCGACGACGACGCGGTCGGGATACTTGAAGTCGCGGATCGCCGCGCCCTCGCGCAGGAATTCGGGGTTGGAGGCGACGACGACGTCGGCCGCAGGGTTGGTCTCGCGGATGATGCGCTCGACCTCGTCGCCGGTGCCGACCGGGACGGTCGACTTGGTCACGACGACGGTGAAGCCCGACAGCGACTGCGCGATCTCGCGCGCGGCGGCGTAGACGTAGGAGAGATCGGCGTGACCGTCGCCGCGGCGCGAGGGCGTGCCGACCGCGATGAAGACGGCATCGGCGTCCGCGACCGGCTTCGACAAATCGGTGGTGAAGTCGAGCCGCTTGGCCTTCACATTGGTCGCGACCAGCTCGTCGAGCCCGGGCTCGTAGATCGGAATCTCGCCGCGATGAAGCGCCGCGATCTTCTTCTCGTCCTTGTCGACGCAGGTGACGTCGTGACCGAAATCCGCAAAGCAGGCTCCGGACACCAGTCCCACATAGCCCGTTCCGATCATCGCGATTCGCATGAAAAACCCTGTTCCAGCTTGGTTAACGAAACCCCAACTTGAGCGGTTTAGCATTTTCCTGAGGGGAGAGAACAGCCCGGATGCAAAAACCGGCACGCGAATTGTACCGGTAAAGAAACCTTAAACCGCAAGGCTTCACACTGCGCCACGTCCGCACAGAGCCGGGCGGACCGCGCCTCGAAACGGGACACCATGGCACTATCAGGCACAATCGCCGCGAGCGGGCTTTCCAAGGCCCCCTCGCCCGCCCGTGTCGACTGGGTCGACTATGCCAAGGGCATCTGCATCGTCATGGTCGTGATGATGCACTCGGTGCTGGGGGTGGAGATCGCGGCCGGCCAGACCGGTTTCATGCATGTCGCCGTGGCCTTCGCAAAGCCGTTCCGGATGCCGGACTTCTTCCTGATTTCGGGCCTGTTCCTGCCATTGGTGATCGATCGGGACTGGCGAACCTATCTCGACCGCAAGGTGGTGCATTTCGCCTATTTCTATGTCGTCTGGGTGACAATCCAGTTCGGCTTCAAGGCACCGGCGTTCGCGGCGGAGACGAGCTGGCGCGAGGCCGGCTTGCTGTATCTGGAATCCTTCGTCGAACCGTTCGGCACGCTCTGGTTCATCTACCTGCTGCCGATCTTCTTCGTGGTCACAAAATTGACACGGCGAGTCCCGCCGCTGGCGATCTGGCTCATCGCTGCCGCGCTGGAGACGGCGCGGATCTCGACCGGCTGGACCGCGATCGACGAATTCTGCGCGCGCTTCGTCTATTTCTATTCGGGATATCTGTTCGCGCCTTACGTGTTCGCGCTGTCCGATCGCGCGCGCAACCATCCCGCACTTGCGCTGGCGGCGCTTGCGAGCTGGGCGCTGGTCAATGCGGGCCTCGTCGCGCTCGGCGCCAGCGAATGGAAGATCGTCTCGCTCGTGCTCGGCTTCGCCGGCGCCTGCGCCATCATCACGATGGGCACGCTGCTCGCCCGCGCACAATGGTTGAACTTCTTCCGCTTCTGCGGCGAGCATTCGATCGTGATCTACCTCGCCTTCTTCCTGCCGATGGCGGCGACACGAACGCTGCTGCTGCGCACCGGCGTCATTGCCGACATCGGCACGGTGTCGCTGATCGTCACCATCGTCGGCGTGATCGGATCGCTCGCGATCTGGTACGTCGCATTGCGGCTCAATGCCCGCTTCCTGTTCGAACGGCCGCAGACGTTCTGGATCGCGCCGAAGAAGGCAGGGCCGGTGTTGCAGGCGGCGGAGTAGCCGCCCTCTCGGTGTCGTCGCCCGGCTCGACCGGGCGACCCAGTACGCCGAGACGCCAGTGATCGAGCCGAGAAGCCGCGGCGTACTGGTTTCCCCGCCTTCGCGGGGAATGACAGCGGGGATGTGGCGAACGACGGTGGGGATAGCGGCACCAGCGGCCCAAAAATCCCCCGCTCAAGGCTGTCAAAGCCCGCAAAAATTCATACATTGCGGCCATGCCCAAAACATCCCCGAAGACCGCCGCCAAAGCCGACACCAAACCCGCTGCTGACAAGCCTGCTGCCAAACCGGTCGCGGCGAAGGTGGCCGGCAAGGGCGACCACATCTTCCTGGTCGACGGTTCCGGCTACATCTTCCGCGCCTATCACGCGCTGCCGCCACTGAACCGCAAGTCCGATGGCTTGCAGGTCAACGCCGTGCTCGGTTTCTGCAACATGCTGTGGAAGCTGTTGCGCGACATGCCCGCGGACAACCGCCCGACGCATCTGGCGATCGTGTTCGACAAGTCGGAAGTCACGTTCCGCAACAAGATCTATCCCGAGTACAAGGCGCACCGGCCGCCCGCGCCCGATGATCTGATCCCGCAATTCGCGCTGATCCGCGAAGCCGTGCGCGCCTTCGATTTGCCCTGCCTGGAACAGGGCGGCTTCGAGGCCGACGATTTGATCGCGACCTATGCGCGGCAGGCCAGCGATCGCGGCGCCCACACGACCATCGTGTCCTCCGACAAGGATCTGATGCAGCTCGTGAACGACAGGATCATGATGTACGACACCATGAAGGATCGCCGTATCGGCATTCCCGAGGTGATCGAGAAGTTCGGCGTGCCGCCGGAGAAAGTCGTCGAAGTGCAGGCGCTGGCCGGCGATTCCACCGACAACGTGCCCGGTGTGCCCGGCATCGGCATCAAGACCGCGGCGCAGCTGATCGTCGAATATGGCGACCTCGAACAGCTTCTGTTCCGCGCCACCGAGATCAAGCAGCCGAAGCGGCGCGAGGCGCTGATCGAGAATGCCGAGAAGGCGCGGATTTCGCGCAAGCTGGTGCTGCTCGACGACAAGGTCGAGCTCGAGGTGCCGCTGGACGACCTCGCGGTGCACGAGCCCGACGCGCGCAAGCTGATTGCCTTCCTGAAGGCGATGGAATTCACCACGCTGACGCGCCGCGTCGCCGACTATTCGCAGATCGATCCCGCCAATGTCGATGCCGATGCGTCGAACAGCAGCGGCGCCAGGGCCGGCGGCGACGCAGCCAAGGCAAGAACGTCAGAGACCTCCGGCGATCTTTTCGCCGCTCCAGCCGCGACCGCAACGGGCGGCGACAAGGGCGATAAGTCGGCCGGTCTCAAGGGCTCGCCGATTTCACTGGCCGCCGCGCGCGAAGAGGCGCTGCGCAAGCTGCCGGTCGACCGTGGCAAATACCAGGCGATCAAGACGCTCATGGAGCTCGACGCCTTCGTCGCGCGCATCCATGACGCCGGCTATGTCGCGATCGAGACGAGAGCCAACTCCATCGATCCGATGCAGGCCGATCTGTGCGGCATCGCGCTGGCGCTGGCGCCGAACGAGGCCTGCTACGTGCCGCTCGCGCACAAGCAGTCCGGTGGCGGCGCCGGTCTGTTCGACGCGGGCCTCGCGCCGGACCAGGTCAAGCATGCCGACGCGATCGAAGCACTGCGGCCGGTGCTGGAATCGGCGGGCATTCTCAAGATCGGCTTCGACGTCAAGTTCACCGCCGTGATGCTGGCGCAGCAAGGCATCACGCTGCGCAACGCCGACGATGCGCAGCTGATCTCCTATGTGCTCGATGCCGGCCGCGGCTCGCACGCGATCGAAGCGCTCGCGGAGCGCTGGTTCGGCCACGCCATGCTGAAGGAGAGCGAGCTGCTCGGCAGCGGCAAGGGCAAGATCACCTTCGACCAGGTGCCGATCGACAAGGCCGCACCGCTGTCGGCGGAAGGCGCCGACATGGCCTTGCGCGTGTGGCGCGTGCTGAAGCCGCGCCTCGTCGCCGAGCACATGACCGCCGTTTACGAGACGCTGGAGCGGCCGCTGGTGTCGGTGCTCGCGCGCATGGAGCGGCGCGGCATCTCGATCGACCGCCAGGTCTTGTCGCGGCTATCAGGCGACTTCGCCCAGACCGCGGCGCGCGTCGAAGCCGAGATCCAGGAGATCGCGGGCGAGCCCGTCAATGTCGGCAGCCCCAAGCAGATTGGCGACATCCTGTTCGGAAAGATGGGACTGTCCGGCGGCACCAAGACCAAGACTGGCGCGTGGTCGACGACCGCGCAGGTGCTCGACGAGCTTGCCGAGCAGGGCCACGACTTCCCGAAGAAGATCCTGGAGTGGCGCCAGGTTTCGAAACTGAAATCGACCTACACCGACGCGCTGCCGACCTACGTCAACCCGCAAACCCATCGCGTCCACACCACCTACGCGCTGGCCGCGACCACGACGGGCCGGCTGTCGTCGAACGAGCCGAATCTGCAGAACATCCCGGTGCGCACCGAGGACGGGCGAAAGATCCGCCGCGCCTTCATCGCGACACCGGGACATAAGCTCGTCTCCGCCGACTATTCGCAGATCGAGCTGCGGCTGCTCGCCGAGATCGCCGACATTCCCGTCCTCAAGCAGGCGTTCAAGGACGGGCTCGACATTCACGCGATGACGGCCTCCGAAATGTTCGGCGTGCCGATCGAGGGCATGCCGAGCGAAATCCGGCGCCGTGCCAAGGCGATCAATTTCGGCATCATTTACGGCATCTCGGCATTCGGCCTCGCCAACCAGCTCGGCATCGCGCGCGAGGAAGCCTCCGCCTACATCAAGAAGTATTTCGAGCGCTTCCCCGGCATCCGCGCCTACATGGACGAGACGCGCGACTTCTGCCGGAGCAACGGCTATGTCACCACGCTGTTCGGCCGGAAGATGTACTATCCCGACATCAAGGCTTCGAACGTCTCGGTGCGCGCCTTCAACGAGCGCGCCGCGATCAACGCGCGGCTCCAGGGCACCGCCGCCGACATCATCCGCCGCGCCATGACGCGGATGGAGGATGCCCTGGCCCAGACGAAGCTGTCGGCACAGATGCTGCTCCAGGTGCACGACGAACTGATTTTTGAGGTGCCTGACGCCGAGGTCGCGGCGACGCTGCCGGTGGTGCAGCACGTGATGCAGGACGCGCCGTTCCCGGCCGTGAACCTGTCGGTGCCGCTGCATGTCGATGCGCGCGCGGCGAAGAATTGGGACGAGGCGCATTGATCGCTTTTTCACCTCTCCCCGCTTGCGGGGAGAGGTCGGATCGCCCCCCGGCGATGCGAAGCATCGTCCGGCGCGATCCGGGTGAGGGGGTACAGGTCTATCGACGACCACCCGGTTGGAGAGAAGCCCCTCACCCCAACCCTCTCAGCGCGAGCGAAGCTCGTCGCGGCCCCGTAAGAACGGGGCGAGGGAGCGCACCGAGCGTTCGGCGGCAGATCGAATTGTCCTCCGTGCAATTGCGCGATGGCTCCGCCGCGCGGCGCATATTAGAACCGTGCCGTCCCCACACCGGTTCACCCATGCCCCACACCTCCGCCCTGCTCGGCTTCGCCCTCGTCTGCCTTGGTCTCGTGCTCACGCCGGGGCCGAACATGATCTATTTGATCTCGCGCTCGATCACGCAGGGACCGGCGGCGGGCATCGTCTCGCTCGGCGGGGTGGCACTCGGCTTCGTGTTCTACATGCTGTGCGCGGCGTTCGGCATCACCGCGCTCTTGCTTGCCATTCCCTTTGCCTATGACGCGCTGCGTTTCGCCGGCGCGGGCTATCTGCTCTGGCTCGCGTGGCAGGCGGTGAAGCCGGGCGGTCGTTCGCCGTTCCAGGTGAAGCAGCTTGCGATCGACAGCCCGCGCAAATTATTCGCGATGGGTTTTGTCACCAATCTGCTCAATCCGAAGATCGCGATGCTGTATCTGGCACTGCTGCCGCAGTTCATCGATCCCGCCGCCGGCAGCGTGCTGACGCAGTCGGTGGTATTGGGGGCGATCCAGATCGCGATCAGCGTCAGCGTCAACGCGATGATCGCGCTTGCCGCAGGGTCGATCGCACTGTTCCTGGCGAGCCGGCCGAGCTGGATGCTGGTGCAGCGCTGGCTGATGGGCACGGTGCTGGCCGGGCTTGCGGTGCGGATGGCGGTGGAAGCGAAGAAGGTGTGAGGCACACTGTCATGCCCCGGCTTGACCGGGGCATCCAGTACGCCGCGACCTCTCGGCTCAATCACCGCCGCCTCTGGAATACTGGATCGCCCGATCAAGTCGGGCGATGACACCGCCCAATCAATCCAGCTTCGCGTCCATGCCCCGCTTCACCGCAGGACGGGCCATCAGCGCCTCATACCAACGCTTGACGTTGGGAAAATCGGCCAGCTCAACCTTGTGGCGAGGGTGGCGCCAGGCCCAGCCCAGGATGGCAAAATCGGCAACCGAGAGGTCACCGGCGACGAAGTCGTGGGCCTCCAACCGGCGGTCCAGCACGCCGTAGAGCCGGCGCGTCTCCGCCATGTAGCGCTTCAGGCCATAGGCGCGATCCTGCTCGTTCTCGAGCGCGATGAAATGGTGCACCTGGCCGGGCATCGGGCCGAAGCCGCCCATCTGCCACATCAGCCATTCATAGACGGGGATGCGCTCCGAGAGCGATTTCGGCAGGAATTTGCCGGTCTTTTCGCCGAGATAGAGCAGGATCGCACCGGACTCGAAGATGCTGACGGGCTTGCCGTCCGGCCCCTCGGGGTCGACGATCGCGGGGATCTTGTTGTTGGGGCTGAGCTTCAGGAAGCCCGGCGCCATCTGCTCGCCCTTGGTGATGTTCACCGGGACCACCTTGTAAGGCAGCCCCATTTCTTCCAATGCGACCGAGATCTTGCGGCCGTTCGGCGTGTTCCAGGTGTGCAGCTCGATGGTCATTCAGGCATTTCCTTCCCCGAGATATCTGGCATCCAACTACTCCAGAAGGTTGCACCCCCACAACTGGCGGACCGGGATGGCCGATCCCTGTTGACTCGACCGGTCCCCTCTGGAATGTCGCGGCCGTCGCGGATAAATTCCGCCACCTCCAAAAAGCCCCGAGGGACCGCCGTGTCGAAATCTGCCTCCCGCGCCCGCCTGTTCGAAATCATCCGCCGGCGCTCCTTCGGCCGCGGTGACGTCACGCTCGCGTCGGGCCGTAAGAGCGATTTCTACTTCAACCTCAAGCCGACCATGCTCGACCCCGAGGGCGCGACGCTGCTCGCCGAGCTGACCTATGAGGCGCTGAAGGACGACCAGCTCGACTTCATCGGCGGACTCGAGATGGGTGCGGTGCCGCTGGCCGGCGCGCTGGCGCAGATCTCCTGGATCAAGGGCCATCCGATCGCGGCATTCTTCGTGCGCAAGAAGCCGAAGGAGCACGGTGCGAAGCTCGCGATCGAGGGCCTGCCCAAGGGCGAGACGCTCGAAGGCAAGCGCGTCGTGATCGTCGAGGACGTCACCACCACCGGCGGCTCGGCGATGAAGGCGGTGGAATCCGTACGCGAGACCGGCGCCGAAGTGGTGCTGGTGCTGACCATGGTCGACCGCGAGGAAGGCGCCACCGATACGTTTGGCGCGGCCGGCCTGCCGTTCCGCTCGCTGTACAAGGCGTCGGAGTTCCTGAAGGCTTAAGGCCGCGAGACAGTCCGTCCATGCCCGGGCGTTGCCCGGAAGCAACCATCCGCCGGAAGCTGTGCCCGGCCTTGAAGAGGTCACGGCCTCGACTTGAAATCGCCTCCGCTCAACTGCTCATTTACCATCCAGCACTATGGTGAATCATGTGCCGAGACCTCGGAAGGTTCCGGCCGGTTCAGTAGCGTCGGAGTGAGCATTGCGTACAGCCTTGTCCCATGCGCGTCGCGCGATGCTTGTGGCCGCCAGCCTGGCGGCCCCGCTGCTTGCGGCTCCAGCCCCGGCTTCGGCCGAAGGCCTGTTCGACTTCTTCTTCGGCGGAATGCAGCGGCCCCGGCCGCAGCGTGAGGTTCCTCAGCAGTCGAACTCCTTTGCCGATCCCTTCGCCAGCCAGCAGAATCCCGCAAACCCGCAATATGTGCCCCCGACACGCGCGGCGGCGGCCGGCGGCTCCGGCCCGGCCTTCTGCGTGCGCACCTGCGACGGCAAATATTTTCCGCTGATGCGCGGCCTCGCCTCGCCCGCTCAGATGTGTCAGGCGTTCTGTCCTGCCACCACGACAAAGGTCTATTTCGGCTCTTCGATCGACGGCGCCGCTTCGCAGACCGGCGAGCGCTACGCCGACAGCGAAAACGCGTTCGCCTATCGCAAGGCGCTGCGTGCCGACTGCACCTGCAACGGCCGCGAGCCGGTCGGCCTCGCCCCGGTCGATCTCGCGCTGGATTCCTCGCTGAAAGCCGGCGACGTGATCGCGACCAGCGACGGCCTCGTCGCCTATACCGGCATCCGCGTCGGCAATGACCAGGCTGCGGACTTCACGCCGGTTGCCTCCTACCCCGGCCTCACCGCGCAGGTCCGCGCGCGGCTCGGCGAGATGAAGGTGGCCCCGGTGCGCGCGGAGACGGTCGCGGCGGATGCGCCGGCCTCAGTCGAGATCGTGCGCGAGGCGCTGCCTGACGTGACGGTGCCGAAGACCCCAGCACAGAAGCCGGCGAAGCGGGCGGGGCTGGACTAAGCCCCAACTGAATCAAAGTCGTCATTGCGAGCGCAGCGAAGCAATCCAGTCTGTCACCGCGAACAGATTATGGATTGCTTCGCTACGCTCGCAGTGACGGAGAGTGCTGCGTCATCTCCCGATGATCACCCCGATCACGTTCGGGGCCGCCAGATATTTCTCCTCGATCGCCGCGCGCGCGGCGGCGCGGTTTTCCTGAGTCAGCAGGCCGCGCTTCTCGGCCAGGATCATCCAGCAGAAGCCCCACCAGTCGGTGAGCATGCCCGCCTCGCCGATGAGATCGTAACCCTGCTCGGCTGCGAAGATGCGCGCATGCGCTTCGTCCAGCGTGTCGAGGAACAGATGATCCTCGGTCGAGAACAGATCGTCGCTGACGTCGTCGATGGTGTAGCCCCAGATCGACTGGCACACCGCGTTGAACTCGCGATCGAACTGGTCGTCATCGACCGCGTAGCGCCGCGCGGCCTGATGCAGCCGCGACAGCGAGCGCGCGAAATCGGCGATCCGGGTGAGGGCAAATTGATCGAAGGCGATGGTGGACATGTAGTCCTCGCAAAGTCTGACGGACGCTAGATATTGTGTCGGCAACGCGCCGAATCACAATGATATATCAAAGACTTGCTAAAGTGTTCTTAATTTGTTCCGGAACAGGGGACAAAGTCCGGCTGGCGGAATCGAAAGGGGTCGCCTCGCAGCGACCCCTTTGCCGGTTGCAATCGTGTTCGGGATGAAATCCAGCCCCGGCAATTGGCAAGTTAGAGGTACCTATGAACTTAGGCGATTCCGGATAAGTACTGGACGTAGTCCTGTCCTATTTTCCGTTGGCGGGCCCGATGGATCCGGTTGGCACGAGGCCGGGATCTCAACAACAGCGCGAGGCCGCAATGGCGTGGACGCGGCGGTCACCGAGCAGATGGGCGACAAAGCCATTGCTGGGAAAGATCTTTGCGAACGCGGCATCGCGGATGCTGAGACCGCCGGCATAGGCGCCGAAGGCGGGCATCACGGCGCGCATCCCATCGCTGGCGAAGCAGCGGCGTTCCATCGAGCGGCCGCGTGCGGAGACGCGCGCCTTCGGATGCAGATGTCCGGCGATCTCGCCGCGCGCACCTGTTGGCTCATGGCGGAAGGTGATCGGGCCGATCGCGACTTCGTCGGCGACGGTCCCGCCGAGATCGCGCGGCAGCATGGGGTCGTGATTGCCCGAGATCCAGATCCAGTCGCGGCCGGTCTGGAGTGCGGCAACAGCATCGCGATCGTCGGACGACAACCGCTCATGCGCGGTTCGGTCGTGAAAGCTGTCGCCGAGCGCGATGACCGTTCGGGGATTATGGCGGGAGATGACAGCAGCGAGACGGCTCAGCGTTGCCAACGTATCGTAAGGCGGCAGCAGCACACCGCGCGTGGCGAAGCTGGACCCTTTTTCCAGATGCAGATCGGAGACGACGAGCAGGCGCTGCTCTTCCCAGAACAGCGCACCGGAGAGATCGGTTGCGAACGACACACTGGCGATATCCAGTGCAAGCGTTGAAGTGATCGATAGTGCCACTTGCTCCGTCATGCCCGGGCTCGTCCCGACCATCCACGTTCTTGCCGCGGAAGCAAAGACGTGGATGCCCGGGTCAAGCCCGGGCATGACGATGTGGATGGAGTTGCGCGCACCACTGGTAAAATTCTCTACGACATCGCCTCTTTGACCAGCTCGTCGGCGGCTTCGGCCAACAGCTCGTCACCAGCTTCGCCATAGACTGACTCGCGGCCGATTTCCAGCATCACGGGGACGGCGAGCGGCGAGACGTGATCGAGTTCCCGATGCGTGATACGGCCCTGGATGCGGGCAAGCATGGCGCCGAGACGGCGCAGGTCGAGCAGGCCGGTAGCGGCATCAGCACGGGCGGCGCGCAGCAACACGTGATCGGCCTGGTGCTTGCGCAGGACGTCGTAGACGAGATCGGTCGAGAACAGCACCTGGCGGCGGCTCTTGTCCTCGCTGGTGAAGCGCCGCTCGATCAGGCCGGAGATCAGCGCGCAATTGCGGAAGGTGCGCTTCATCAGCGCGGATTCCGCGAGCCAGGCTTCGAGATCGTCCCCGAGCATGTCCGGGTTGAACAGCGCGTCGAGATCGAGCTGGCCGTTGCGGATCATGAAGGAGGCATCGCCAAGCCCCCAGATCGCCACCGCATATTCATTGGCGACGAAGCCGAGCGGCCGGGCGCGCATCCGCTCCAGCCGCCGCGTCAGCAGCATGCCCAGCGTCTGGTGCGCGAGCCGGCCCTCGAAGGGATAGCAAATGAGATAATGCTTGTTGCCGCGTGGAAAGGTCTCGACCAGCAGCTCGCGCACGCCGGGCACACGTGAGACGTCTTTCTGCAACGACAGCCAGTCGCGCACCTGCTCAGGCAGACCGTTCCATGCACGGCGGTCGTCGAGCAGGCGCCGCACGCGCTCGGCAAGATAGGTCGAGAGCGGAAATTTGCCGCCCATATAGGACGGCACTTTCGGGTCTTTGTCGTTGGCGCGGGAGACATAGACCTGATCCTCGGCCAACGCCTCATAGCGCACGACTTCGCCGCCGAACACAAAGGTGTCGCCGGCGGTCAGGCCCTCGATAAAATATTCCTCGATTTCGCCGAGCACGCGGCCGCCGCGCGCGATGGCGCCGGTCGAGCCGCTGCCGGTGGAGCGCCCACGAACGAGCCGCACCTTCAGCATCGGCTCCTCGACGATGGTGCCGACATTGAGACGATAGCTCTGCCGCACCTTTGGATTGGCAACGCGCCAGCGCCCCTGCTTGTCCTGCTTGATGCGGGCGAAGCGTTCATAGGTCTTCAGCGCGTAGCCGCCGGTGGCAACGAAATCGACGACGTCGTCGAAATCCTGCCGGGCGAGATCTGAGTAAGGCGCGGCCGTGAGCACCTCGCCGTAGAGATCATCGCTCAGAAACGGCTCGCCGCAGGCGCGGCCGAGCACGTGCTGGGCCAGCACGTCGAGTGCGCCGGTGCGCAAGGGTGGCGTATCCTGCGCATTCTCGGCGATCGCATCGATCGCGGCGCGGCACTCCAGCACCTCGAACCGGTTGGCCGGCACCAGCACCGCGCGCGAGGCTTCGTCGAGACGGTGATTGGCGCGGCCGATCCGCTGCATCAGGCGCGAGGCGCCCTTGGGCGCGCCGATATTGACGACGAGATCGACATCGCCCCAGTCGACGCCGAGGTCGAGCGAGGAGGTGCAGACCACGCCGCGCAATCTGCCCGCCGACATCGCGTCCTCGACCTTGCGGCGCTGGGCGACGTCGAGCGAGCCGTGATGCAGCGCGATCGCGAGGTTGTCGTCGTTCATGCTCCAGAGATTCTGGAACAGCATCTCGGCCTGGCTGCGGGTGTTGACGAAGACGAGCGTGGTCTTGTTCGCCTTGATCAGCTCGTAGATTTCGGGAAGCGCGTGGCGCGCGCTGTGGCCTGCCCAGGGCAGGCGTTCGCGGGTATCCAGCATCTCGACCAGCGGCGGCGCGGCACCGCCGGCGACGACAATGTCGGCGGCCGCCTCCTTCCCGCCGGGCTGCGGCACCAGGAAACGCGCAAGCTGGTCCGGCTCGGCCACGGTCGCCGACAGGCCGATCGCGCGCAGCTGCGGCGCCAGCCGCCAGAGCCGCGCCAGACCGAGCGAAAGCAGATCGCCGCGCTTGGACGTCACCAGCGCGTGGAGCTCGTCGAGCACGATGCGCTTCAAGGAGGAGAACAGGAACGGCGCGTCGTCGGAGGAGAGCAGCAGCGCGACCTGCTCAGGCGTCGTCAGCAGGATATCGGGCGGATAGCGCCGCTGGCGCTGCCGCCGCGACACCGGCGTGTCGCCGGTGCGGGTCTCGACCTTGATCGGCAGCCCCATCTCCGCAATCGGCCGCTCGAGATTGCGGGCGATATCGACGGCGAGCGCTTTCAGCGGCGAGATGTAGAGCGTGTGCAGGCCATCGCTGCGGCGAACATCGCGGCCGGTGGAGACGAGGCTTTGCTTCGCGCCTGCGTCCCGTCCGACCGGCTGCGTCGAGAGCTCCACCAGCGTCGGCAGAAATCCCGCCAGCGTCTTGCCCGCGCCGGTGGGCGCGACCAGCAGTGCGGAACGATCCTCGCGCGCCTTGTCCAGCAGCGCGAGCTGATGTTCACGCGGCGACCAGCCGCGGGCCGCGAACCACGCCTGGAAGCGGTCGGGCAGCAGCGTGGCCGGCTCGGCCGGGATTTTGAGGATGCGGGGCGGCACGGCATCACAGGTAAGCCGTGGGGGTGGGTTCGTCGAGGGGGTGGGAGGCCCCGTAGGGTGGGCAAAGCGAAGCGTGCCCACCATTCGCCCCGAGCACCGGGAGAGATGGTGGGCACGGCGCGAGTGCGCCTTTGCCCACCCTACGGCACCCTGCCCGCACCTACTCCGACATCGGCTTGTCGGAGATGTCCCAGTCCTTGCCGCTGAAGGTGGAGATGAAGAGCGTCTTCATCGGCGTGTAGTCCTCGGGCGTGTAGCTGTAGGTGACGCCGTCGAGGAAATAGGGCGAGTGGAAGCCTGCGAGCGTGGACGCCTGCTTCAGCACGTTGGCGCGGGTGAGGTCGTCGCCGCAGCGGCGCAGGATCTCGCCCATGGTGACGGCCTGGCCGTAACCGGCAAAGGCGATGGTGTTGTCCTGATCGATCGCCGGCGTGTACTTCTTGCGCAATTCCTCGAACGCCATCACGTCCGGATCCTTCTCCCATTTGGGCAGGCCGACTTCCTTGTTGTAGCGGATGGCGACGATGCCGGCGGCGTTCTCGAGGCCTGCTGCGTTGAGGATCGAACGACCGGTCGAACCGGCTGACAACAATTGCAGCGGCTTCCAGCCGAGCTCGGCCACTTTGCGGATCGACTGCGACGACGCCTTGCCGGTGGAAATGTTGTAGAAGACGTCGGCGCCCGATTTCGAGAGATTGATGAGCTGGGAATCGACGGTCGGATCGGTCAGATCGTAGGTCTGCTCCATGATCACCTGCGCGGTGCCCCCGGCATCCGCCAGCACCTTCTTGAACGGACCGAGGAAGTCACGGCCGAAATCGTCGTTCTGGTAGAGAATGCCGACCTTGGCATTCGGCTTCACGCTGAGGACGTGCCGCGCCAAGATGCGCGCTTCGGTCGGATAGAGCGGCAGGCCCGCCATCGTCCATTTGAACTCTTTCGGATTGTTCCACTTGGACGCGCCGGTGTTGAGCAGCAGTTGCGGCACGCCCTTGGAATTGAGATATTTGTGCACGGAGGTCTGCGGCGCGGTGCCGAGCGAGCCGTAGAGCGCGAGCACCTCTTCCTGCTCGACCAGACGCCGCGTCGCCTCGACGCATTTCGGCGCGCTGTAGGCGTCGTCCATGGTGAGGAACTTGACCTTGCGTCCGTTGATGCCGCCCTTCTCGTTCAGCATCTGGAAATAGGCCTCGCCGATGCGCCCCAACACCCCATAGAGCGAGCCGGGACCGGAATGCGGCACGGTCTGTCCGATCTTGATCTCGGTGTCGCTGGCGCCCGCATCGTATTTCTTCTCCGCGGCCCAGACATACGGCGCAGGCAAGGTGGATGCAGCGACGGTGGCGAGCGCGCCGGCGCTGAAATCGCGCCGCGTTGGATTTTTGGTCATTTTTGTTTCTCCCTAGCGCCCGCATTGTGCTGGCATCGCAGCGCGGGTCGCAAGTGGGAAGTCGCCGCTTTGCGACGCAATGACGCTTAAATCGCGGGGTTTTTAGCGCCTAAACTCAAGTTTTCTCGGCGACGACGACGAGGCCGCGCACCGGCTCGTTGTTCTCGATGCGTGGCGATGCCGGCTCCAATGTCAGCAGCTTGAGCCCGGCCTTCGCCATCGCGTCACGCACATATTCCGCCGAATGGGCATAGCGCAGGCCTTCACCGAGCACGATGCCGCTGCCGTCATGCGTCTCCAGCGTGAAAGCGAGCACGCCGCCGGATACGAGCACGCGCTGCGCTTCCGTGAGCACCGGCGCGAGATCGGAGAGATAGACGAACGCATCTGCGGCGACGACGAGGTTCGCGCTCGTATCGCCCTTGGTGCGCAGGCCTTCGATCATGTCGGCGACCTCGAGCTCGGCATAGAGCTCGGTGGCGCGCGCCTCCTTGATCATGCCGGTCGACAGATCGATGCCGATGAAATGATCGACCTGCTTGGCGAAGGCGGCGGCGGCGAGCCCGGTGCCGCAACCGAGATCGATGGCGTGCTTGAACAAGGCCGGCTTCTTGTCGGCGACGCGCGCGGCCACCACCGCCTTGAAGATCAGCGACGGTGCGCGATAGTCGAGATCGTTGATCAGCGTGTGCTCGAAGCGCGGCGCATATTGATCGAAGAGGGCCTGCACATAGGCCTTGGGCATCTCCGCCATCTGCGCGTCACCGAGCCGCATCAGATGCAGGCCGGCGCCGTGCTGGTCCTCGGGGTCGCAGTCGCATGCCTTCCGGAACGCCGCAATCGCCTTGTCGCGCTCGCCGAGTTGCTGGCGGATCTCGCCGAGCGTGAACCAAGCCGAGGTGAAGTCAGGCGCGAGCTCGATCGCCTGCTCGATGAGGTCGGCGGCGGCGGGCAGATCGCCCTTGAGCTGGAGGTCGCGCGCGAACTCGAAACGGCGGTCGGCCATGAGATCGCCGGAGGAGTGGAACAGGCGCAGGGGCATAGGAACTCGGCTCGTCATTGCCGGGCTCGACCCGGCAATCCATCAAAAAGGGAACTGTTTAAGAGGATGGAGGCGCGGGTCCCGCCTCCGCCAATTGGCTTCGGCGGGCTTTTACACCGCCGGGCCGGCGAAGCCTAGCGGAGACGGCAAGCCCGCGCATGACGGGTTCATTTGGGGTGGCCGCTCCCTATATGATGCAGATGCGTCCGCAAGACATCCTGCTGCCAACTGCTGACGGCCTGTGCTGCAAGCCCGGCAACTTCCACATCGACCCTGTCCGCCCGGTCGAGCGGGCCGTGATCACCCACGGCCATTCCGACCACGCCCGCGCCGGCCATGGCGCGGTGCTGGCGACGCAGGAAACGCTGGACATGATGCGGCTGCGCTACGGCGAGAACTTTGCCGGCTCGACGCAAGCGATCCGCTATGGCGAGGAGATCCGGCTCGGCAACGTCCGTGTGAGGTTTCACCCGGCCGGTCATGTGCTGGGCTCGGCGCAGATCGCGGTGACCTGCAAGGACACCTGCATCGTCGCCTCCGGCGACTACAAGGATGCGCCCGACCCGACCTGCACGCCGTTCGAGCTCGTGCCCTGCGACGTCTTCATCACTGAAGCCACCTTTGGCCTGCCGGTGTTTCGCCATGGCGATGCCGCCAACGAGGTGAGGAAGCTGCTGGCCTCCGTTGCATTGTTTCCCGAACGCGCGCATCTCGTCGGCGCCTATTCGCTCGGCAAGGCGCAGCGCGTGATCGCGCTGTTGCGACAGGCCGGCTATGACGCACCGATCTACCTGCATGGCGCAATGGAGAAGATCACCGAGTACTATCAGAGCCGCGGGATCAATCTCGGCGAGCTCAAGCCGGTGCTGGGCGTAAAGAAGGCGGCGCTCGCCGGCACCATCACGCTGGCGCCGCCGTCGGCCACCTCGGACCTCTGGACGCGGCGCTTTCCCGACCCCGTCACCGCCTTTGCCTCGGGGTGGATGCGGGTGCGTGCCCGCGCACGACAGCGCGGCATCGAGCTGCCGCTGGTGATCTCCGACCACGCCGATTGGGACGGCCTCACCAAGACCATCGCCGCGACCGGCGCCGGCGAGATCTGGGTGACGCACGGCCAGGAAGACGCGCTGGTGCATTGGTGCAAGTCGCAAGGTCTTCGCGCGCGGCCGCTCGATCTCGTCGGCTATGGCGACGAGGAGGAGAGCGAGACGCCGCTTCAAGATGAGGCCGAAGCATGAACCGCTTCGCCGAACTGCTGGACCGCCTCGCCTACGAGCCCGGCCGCAACAACAAGCTGCGGCTGATCACCGGCTATTTCCGCGAGGTCGGCGATCCCGACCGCGGCTACGCGCTGGCCGCGCTGACCGGCGCGCTGAGCTTCAAGCATGCCAAGCCCGCGCTGATCCGCGATCTGATCGCGGCGCGTACGGATGAGGTGCTGTTCGGGTTGTCCTACGATTACGTTGGCGATCTCTCGGAGACCGTGGCGCTGATGTGGCCGCGGCGCAGCGCAAACAACGAAGAGTCTTTTCCGGGCCACCCCTCTCCCCAACCCTCCCCCGCAAGGGGGGAGGGAGCGCAGTTGCGCGCGGGGCGACAGACGAGCTCGACCGCTGATAGCGATTCAGCGAGTGATGGACGCACCACTCTCACCGTTCCCTCCCCCCTTGCGGGGGAGGGTCAGGGAGAGGGGTACCGCGGGCGGGATGCCAGCGATGCGCTCCACCCAGGCAACCACAACAACCCACCACCCCCAACCCTCACGGACGTCGTCACCACGCTGCGCACGCTCGGCAAGACCGAGCTGCCAAAGCAGCTCGAACGCTGGCTCGACGAGCTCGACGAGACCGGGCGCTGGGCGCTCTTGAAGCTCGTCACCGGCGCGCTGCGCATCGGCATCTCCGCGCGGCTGGCGAAGACCGCGGCCGCTGCGCTCGGCGACAAGGACCCGCATGAGGTCGAGCTGATCTGGCCGGGGCTCAGCCCTCCCTATCTCGACCTGTTCGCCTGGCTGGAAGGCCGCGGCGAAAAGCCGGTCAATCGCGATCCCGCGCCGTTCCGGCCGGTGATGCTCGCGCACGCGATCGAGGACACGGATTTCGCCGCGCTCGATCCCGCCGACTACATCGCCGAATGGAAATGGGACGGCATCCGCGTGCAGGCGGTGGCTGGCCGCGATGAGCGCGGACAGATCACGGCGCGGCTCTATTCGCGCACCGGCGAGGACATCACGGGGAGCTTTCCGGATCTCGTGCCGTCGCTGCGGCTCGCAGGCGCAATCGACGGCGAGCTTCTGATCCTGCGCGAAGGCCGCGTGCAGAGTTTCAATGTTCTGCAACAGCGCCTCAACCGCAAGGTCGTTTCGCCGAAGCTGATCAAGGAATTTCCGATCCATTTGCGCGCCTACGATCTGCTCGGCGACGACGAGAACGATCTGCGCGAGCTGCCCTTCGCGGAGCGGCGCGAACGGCTGGAGACGTTCATCGGCAAGCTCGACGATCCCCGCATCGACCTGTCGCCCACCGTGCCCTTCGCAAGCTGGCAGGCGCTGACCGCGGCGCGCGCCGATCCCGCGCGTGCCGGCGCGGGCGAAGATGCCGATGCCGTCGAAGGCGTCATGCTAAAGCGGCGCGATGCGCCTTACCTGCCGGGGCGGCCAAAAGGCCAGTGGTGGAAGTGGAAGCGCGATCCGCACATCATCGACGCCGTGCTGATGTATGCGCAGCGCGGCCACGGCAAGCGCTCGTCCTACTACTCCGACTACACGTTCGGCGTCTGGACCGAGGGCGAAGCCGGCGACGAGCTGGTGCCGGTCGGAAAGGCCTATTTCGGCTTCACCGACGAGGAGCTCTTGCAGATCGACCGTTTCGTCCGTCGCAACACCACCGAGAAATTCGGCCCCGTGCGCCACGTCGTGCACGAGCGCGACAAGGGGCTGGTGCTGGAGGTGGCGTTCGAGGGGCTGCAGCGTTCCCCGCGGCACAAATCCGGCGTCGCCATGCGCTTTCCCCGCATCAGCCGGCTGCGCTGGGACAAGCCGCCGCGCGAGGCCGACCGGCTGGAAACGCTGGAAAAGATGCTGAAGGCTGACGAATCCCTACCAACAATTAAGGTTGCGGCGTCCGCCGACAGCCATTGACGGGGGAATGCGGGTTCCCCATGTGCCCCGCCGTGACCTATAATGGGGTCGAATCCCCGCGAGGAGTTTGAGATGGTCCAAGACGTCAGAGATTTGCCGGCCGGCCGCAGCGATGGGCTGAACCGCTTTCTCGGCGGCTCGCCGCTGGCGGTCGCGTTTCGCCTGGTCCTGCTCTCGATCCTGGTCGGCGTCGTGCTCGCCGCGATCGGCTTCGATCCCTGGAATATCATCTACAGCATCCGCTTGCTGTTCCAGCGCCTCTGGGATCTCGGCTTCGACGCGGTGAACTGGCTGTGGCGCTACTTCCTGCTCGGCGCGGTCATCGTGATTCCGATCTGGCTGCTCTCGCGCGTCTTCGGCGCGCCGCGCAACAGGTAAGGATTTGGGAGCCCGCAGCCGATGCAATTGCGCTTTGTCGGCTGCGGCGACGCCTTCGGCTCGGGCGGCAGGCTCAACACCTGCTTCCACGTCTCGGGGCGCGCGGCCAACTTCCTGATCGATTGCGGCGCGTCGGCGCTGCCGGCGCTCAAGCGACTCGAGATCGACTGCAACGAGATCGACCTCATTCTCATCACGCATTTCCACGGCGACCATTTTGCCGGGCTGCCGTTTGTCCTGCTCGATGCGCAATTCTCGCGGCGGACCCGGCCGCTGACGATCGCGGGCCCGCAAGGCCTCGAGACACGGCTCGGCCAAGTGATGGAGGCGCTGTTCGAGCACTCCTCGAAGACCAGGCGGCGCTTCGAGCTGAACCTCATCGAACTCGCGCCCGGGCGAAGCCAAACCTTTGGCGGGGTGAATGTGACGCCCTACCCGGTGGTGCACGGCGAATCCGGCGGGCCGCATCTGGCCTACCGCGTCGAGGTTGAAGGCCGCACGCTCGCCTACAGCGCCGATACCGAATGGACGGAGGCGCTCATTCCGCTGGCGCATGGCGCGGACCTTTTCATTGCGGAAGCCTATATGTACGAGAAGGTGGTCAAGAACCATCTCAGCCTGAAGACCTTGGAACAGCACCTCCCCGCCATCTGCGCCAAGCGGCTTGTCCTCACCCATATGAGCGACGACGTGCTGTCGCGCCTGGACGACGTACCGCATCTCGCCGCCGAAGACGGCATGGTGGTCGTGTTCTGACATGCACGCGCCCGTTCATCCCAGGATCGGCTCTCGCCAGGTCTTCACCATCGCCGGTCCCGCGATGGTCGCGAACCTCACCACGCCGCTGATCGGCGTAGTCTCGACCACCGCGATCGGGCGGCTCGACGATGCCGCGCTGCTTGGCGGTGTCGCGATGGCCTCCGTCATCTTCGACTGCCTGTTCTGGCTATTCGGCTTCCTGCGCATGAGCACACTCGCCTTCACGGCGCAGGCGATGGGCGCGGGCGAGACGCGCGAGCAGACCGTGATCCTGGTGCGCGGCTTCATCGTCGCGGGCCTGATCGGCGCCGCGCTGATCGTGCTGCAACTGCCGCTGGCCGCCGGGCTGTTCGACCTGATGGGCGGCAGCGAAGGCGTCACGCGCGCGGCAAAGACCTATTTCATGATCCGGATCTGGTCGTCGCCGTTCGCCTTCGCCAACTACGTCATTCTCGGCTGGCTGGTGGGGCAGGCGCGCGCCAATCCGGCGCTGCTGCTGCAGGTCGTCATCAACCTCATCAACATGGCGGCGACGATCTTGCTGGTGCTGGTCTACGACACCGGCATCGCGGGCGCGGCGATCGCCGCACTGATCTCGGAGACGATTGGCTTCGTGCTCGGCGTGATCGTCTGCCGGCGCTATGCGGATGGCGGCTTTGCGGTGCCCCTTGCCACGCTGCTCGACCGGGCAAAACTGATGCGGCTGCTGGCGGTGAACTCCGACATCATGATCCGCACCGCGGCGCTGATCGCCGTGTTCCTGTTCTTCACCGCCAAGGGCGCGCGCGCCGGTGATGTCACGCTGGCGGCGAATTCCGTGCTGAACAATTTCCTGCTGGTCAGCGCGTTCTTCCTCGACGGTCTTGCGAACGCAGCCCAGCAGCTCTGCGGGCGCACGTTTGGCGCACGCGATGCCAGGGGCTTTGCGGACTCGACGCGGCTGGTGCTGCTGTGGGGCCTCGGCTTCGCACTGGTCGTCGCGGTGCTGTTCGCGCTGTTCGGGCCGAACCTGGTCAATGTCATGACCGCAAGCGAGGACGTCCGCCGCGCCGCGCGCGAATTCCTGCCGTTCATCGTGCTTGCGCCGATCCCCGGCGTGTTCGCCTTCGGCTTCGACGGCATCTATGTCGGCGCGACCTGGGCGCGCGAGATGCGCAATCTGATGCTGTTATCGTTCACGATCTTTCTCGGCGCCTGGTGGGCGCTGCAATCGTTCGGCAATGCCGGGCTGTGGAGCGCGCTGATCGCGTTCTACGTCGCTCGCGGCGGTTTGCAGGGCGCGCGCTATCCGGCGCTGTATCGGGTGACGTTTCCGAAATCGTAGATTCGTAGCCCGGATGGAGCGCAGCGAAATCCGGGGTCTTCGTGCTCGCGGAAAGATTCCCGGATTGCGCTGCGCTCCATCCGGGCTACTGGACGGTGGCTACATCCCCGGCCAGTCTTCCGCGGTCAGTGTCGCCGCATCGGCGCCGACGATCTCTGACAGCGAATCCCGCCCTGTCCGCAGCAGCGTCGAGGTGAGATCACGCTTGATCTCGTCGACCAGGCCGAGGCCCTTGTAGACCAGCGACGAATAGAGCTGGATCAGGCTCGCGCCGGCGCGGATCTTCGTCAGCGCGGCTCCGCCGGAATCGACGCCGCCGACGCCGATCAAGGGGAACGCGCCCTCGACGCGCACATAGGTCTCCGCGACCATGCGCGTCGACAGGCGGAACAGCGGCCGGCCGGACAGACCACCCTGCTCCTTGGCGCGCATTTCCTCGCGCAGCGTGCTCGGCCGCGCGATCGTCGTGTTCGCCACGATCATGCCGTCGACCCGGCGCGAGCGCGCCACCTGCACGACGTCGTCGAGCTGGGCGAGGCTCAAATCAGGCGCGATCTTGAGCAGCGCCGGCGTGTCGCCGGCCTTCTGGCGCACCCGCTCGCGCGCGTCGATCACCCTGGCGAGGAGATCGTCCAGCAGCGCACCTTCCTGCAAATTGCGCAGACCCGGCGTGTTCGGCGAGGAGACGTTGACGGTGAAATAGCTCGCGACCGGCGCAAAGGTCTCGATCAGCTTGACGTAATCGCCAACGCGATCCGGCGAATCCTTGTTGGCGCCGACATTGACCCCGATGATGCCGCCGTGCTGCGCACGCGCCGCGAGCCTGCGCAGCGCGACTTCAGCGCCGTCATTGTTGAAGCCCATGCGGTTGATCACGGCCTCGTCGCGCTCCAGACGAAACAGCCGCGGCCGCGGATTGCCGCTTTGCGGCTTCGGCGTCACCGAACCGATCTCGACGAAGCCGAAGCCGAGCCGCAGCAGCGCATCCGGCACCTCGGCGCTCTTGTCGAAGCCCGCGGCCATGCCGATCGGATTGGGGAAGTTGAGCCCGAAGGCACGCACGGCGAGCTTGGGATCGTCAGGCCGCGGCTTGACCGGCGGCAGGAAGCGCAGGCCCTGGATCGCGAGGCGATGCGCATCCTCCGGATCGAGCCAGCGCAGCACCGGCAGCGAAAAGGCGTCGAAGGCGCGGATCACGGGATAAGCTCCGGAACGTCGTGGCCGCCATCGGAGCGCATGTTGAGGTTCATCACCGACAGCACCGCGCCGAGATCGAGCTCGCCATAGAGGTGCGGAAACAGCTCGTCATTGCGCGAGCGCTCCCAGCGCAATGCGCTGCCGAGCGCGTCGCCGTCGACCTCGACCAGGAACAGCGCGCGCTGCCCGAAATAGTGCTTGCGCAAGGTCTCGGGAACCTGGGGCGCGGTCGAGAAATGGATGAAACCGTCGCGCGAATCGTCCGCGCTGCCCCGGTAGACACCCTGCCGTTCCGCCTCGCGCCAGGCCGAGGCCGGACAGATTTTGTAGATCTTGACCACCGCTCACGCAGCCCTGTTTGCTCTTTGAGTCTTTTGGGTTTTTTCGTCTCGTGCGGGTCCTCAAAACCCGGGCGCGACCGTAATGGCCGCCCCCTCCGAACTCAAGGCTTAGAGCCATTTCCGTTCCGATGAAATCGGAACGGGGCTTTAAATTCTTGTTTTGACGCGTTTTCTTGACGCGAACCGGTATCCGCTTCGCTTGAAAATGCTTCTCCCGCCACCCCTTGCGCGAAAAACGGAAAACCGGTTGATTTGAGGACAGTTTTCCTGAGTTGCGACGGGCTGGACCTTCCATGGTCAGACAGGCCAAAGCGCAGAGGATACTGACTCACGACCAGATCTGGGGAGCGCTGGATCGGCTGGCGGAGCGTGCCGGCCTGTCGCCGTCCGGCCTCGCCAAGCGGGCCGGGCTCGATCCCACCACCTTCAACAAGTCCAAGCGCGTCACCCCCGACGGGCGCGAGCGCTGGCCATCCACCGAATCGATCGCGAAAGCGCTGGCGGCGGCCGGCTCCTCGATGGACACCTTTGCCGGGTTGACCGGTGACGACGCCAGCGATGGCCGCTCGGTGCCGCTGCTCGGCCTCGCACTAGCCGGCGCGAGCGGAGCTTTCGACGAGTCCGGCTTTCCATCCGGCAAGGGCTGGACCGAACTTGCGCTTCCCACCGCCGAGGACAGTCGCGCCTTTGCGCTGGAGATTTCCGGCGATGCGCTTGCCCCGGCCTATCGCGACGGCGACGTCATCCTGATCTCTCCCCGCGCGCCGATCCGCAGAGGCGATCGCGTGGTGGTGAAGACCAAGGCGGGCGAGGTGACGGTCGCGACGCTGAAGCGCCGCACGGCAAAGGCACTGGAATTGCAGCCGCTCGATGCATCGCAGGCCGAGCATACGATGGCGCCGAGCGACGTCGGCTGGATCGCGCGAATCGTGTGGGCGAGCCAGTGATTGCGTCGTAACCGCACCATGACGCCGGCCGCGCCGCTTCTCGCCCCGGCGACCTTGCGACTCACCATCCCTCTCGCATAGGTTGCGGCCGATTTTGCCGATCAAATTCATCGCAGGGGGATATGATGAATCGCCGTCACGCATTGAAGGCCCTGGCGGGTCTCGCACTCTGTCCGCTGTGCAAGCCGGCCTTTGCCGCCGAAGGCACGCATTGGAGCTACGAGGGCGCCGGCGGCCCGGCCAAATGGGGCGATCTCGACGCGGCCAACAAGGCCTGCGCGGTTGGCTTGCAGCAATCGCCGATCGACATCGAGGGGACGATCAAGTCGCAATTGCCTGTTCTGAAGCTGAACTGGGGCAAGAGCGCCGACACCATCGTCAACAACGGGCACACGATCCAGCTCAACTTCGCCGAAGGCAGCACGCTCACGCTCGGCGACGTCAAATACAAGCTGCTCCAGGTGCATTTCCACCGGCCGAGCGAACACATGATCGGCGGCAAGAACTTTCCGATGGAAGCGCACTTCGTGCATCGCAACGATGCCGGCGGGCTCGCCGTGGTCGGCGTGCTGATGGCGGAAGGCAAGCCGAACACGGCCTTCGGCAAGATCGTAAAGACCATGCCCGCGGCGGAAGGCCCCGCGGTGAAAGCCGACGCGGCCATCGATCCCCACGCCATGCTGCCGCACAGGCTGAGCTACTTCCGCTACTCCGGTTCGCTGACGACCCCGCCCTGTTCGGAGGTCGTCGAATGGCTGCTGCTGACCGACCCGATCCAGGTGTCAGCCACCGACGTCGCTGCGTTCGCAAAGCTCTATCCGATGAACGCACGCCCGGTGCAGAAGGACAACCGGCGCTTCGTGCTGCGCTCGATCTGAGGCGCGCTTCAAATCTGTAGCCCGGATGAGCGTAGCGACATCCGGGCTACGGCATCTACTACGCGCTTCGCGCCAGCGCACCGTCGATCATGTTCACCGCGTTCTGCACGCCGTAGACCGCGACGAAGGAGCCGAAGCGCGGGCCCTTCTCTTGGCCGAGCAGCACCTGGTAGAGCATGTTGAACCAGTCGAGCGTCACGCCCGGGCGGCCGTCCTTGCCCTTCTTGACCTGGTCGAGGAACGGCTCGCGGCGGCCGATCTCGTAGACGACGTTCTGGATGTCCTCGGCCGAGGATTCCTGCGGAAGCTGCGACAGCGCATCGCGCAGATCCTGCAACGCGGCGCGCTCAACCTCGGTCGGCTCGCGGAACTGCTTCGTCGGCGCCACGAAGTCACGATAGTAGTTGATGGCATAGCCGACCATCGCATCGAGCTTCGGATGCGTCTGCGGGCTGACGCCGGGACGATAGCGACCGATGAAGCCCCACAGCGTCTCGGCATTCTCCGCATTCGACGACGACACCAGCGTCAAGAGGAGCTGGAACGTGACGGGCATGTCGCCCTTCGGCGGATGGCCGTTGTGGATGTGCCAGACCGGATTGCCGAGCTGCTGCTTGCCATCCTGCTTCGCAAAGCCGTCGATGAACTGCTGGTAGTCGTCGACATTGCGCGGGATGACATCGAAATACAGCCGCTTGGCCGCCTTCGGCTCGCGATACATGAACAGCGACAGCGATTCCGGCGAGGCGTAGCGCAGCCATTCGTCGATGGTGAGACCATTGCCCTTCGACTTCGAGATCTTCTGGCCCTTGTCGTCGAGGAAAAGCTCGTAGTTGAAGCCTTCGGGCGGCGTGGCGCCGAGCGCCTTGGCGATCGCGCCTGACAGCTTCACGGAGTCGATCAGGTCCTTGCCGGCCATCTCGTAGTCGACGCCGAGCGCGACCCAGCGCATCGCCCAGTCGGCCTTCCACTGGCACTTGACGTTGCCGCCCGTCACCGGCGTCTCGACTTCCTGGTTGGTATCGGGATCGACATAGGTCACCGTGCCGGCCGCGACGTCGCGGCGGATCATCGGGACCTGAAGCACGACACCGGTGGTCTTGCTGATCGGCAGGAACGGCGAATAGGTCGCGCGGCGATCGGGGCCGAGCGTTGGCAGGATGATCGCCATCACCTTGTCGTAGGCGGCGAGCATCTTCAGCAACGTCGCGTCGAAGCGACCGGACGTGTAGTAGTCGGTCGAGCTCGCGAACTCATAGTCGAAGCCGAAATGATCGAGGAACGCGCGCAGACGAGCGTTGTTATGGTGTCCGAACGACGGATACTCGTTGGAGAACGGATCCGGCACCCGCGTCAGCGGCTTGCCGAGATGCGCGGCCAGCATCTCCTTGTTGGGGACGTTGTCGGGCACTTTCCGAAACCCGTCCATGTCGTCGGAGAAGGCGAGCAGGCGCGTCTTGATCTTGTCCTCGGTCAGCACGCGGAAGGCATGGCGCACCATCGAGGTGCGCGCGACCTCACCGAACGTGCCGATATGCGGCAGGCCGGACGGGCCGTAACCGGTCTCGAACAGCACCTCGTCCTTCGGGCTTTTCTTCAGCCGCGCGACAATGGCCTTCGCCTGCTCGAACGGCCAGGCGTTGGATTGTTCGGCGAGCGCACGCAGGTCGCTCGGGTTCGCGGCAAGATCGATGACAGACATTCAGGGGCCTCCGGGCCGCGGAAAATAGCGATTTCCGGGCAGAATGCAAAAGTAGCAGCGCCTTTATCGTGGAATCGTAGGGTGGGCAAAGCGAAGCGTGCCCACCACTGCCAAAGACGGTGGGCACGGCGCTAGCGCGCCTTTGCCCACCCTACGGCACTAAAACGGGCTCACCGAAAAATACCGCAGCCACAGATCGGTGTAGCGGCCTTTCTCCCAGACGCGGAACAGGGCCCAGTTCAGGGCCTGGCGCAGCACGTCGTTGCCCTTGCGGACGGCGATGCCGATGCCCTCGCCGAAGAAGCGGCTCTCGACGAAGGGACCGCCGGAGAAGGCGCAGCAATCGCCGGAATCCGTGCCGTTGATCCAGAACGCCAGCGAGATGGCGTCGCCGAAGATGAAGTCGACCTCGCCCTTGCGCAAGGCGGCGCGCATCGCGTCGTCGTTGGGATAGGGATGCAGCTCGGCGTCGGTGAACATCGCCTTGAGGTACGCTTCGTGCGCAGAGCCGGCGATGACGCCGACTTTCTTGCCCTCGAGATATTCGGGCCGGATCTCCGGCATCACCGCGTCCTTGCGCGAGGCGAAGCGCGCCGGCACGCGGTAATAGGGATCGGTGAAATCAACGCGGACGCGAAGCTGCGGACTCACCGCCATCGAGGCAATGATGGCATCGCCCCGGTTGGAGGAGAGCGCGTCAACCAGGGTCTCGAAGCGACGCATCTGCACCGTGCAGGTGACCTTGATCTCCTCGCACAGCGCGCGGGCGAGATCGACGTTGAAGCCGGCCGGATTGCCGTCAGCGCCGGTGTAGTTGAACGGCGGATAGTCGGTCTCGGTCAGGAAGCGGATCACGGTCAGGCGCGACAGGTCGGGCCGCTCGGGCCGCCGCCGCGGGTCCCAGAAGCCGGGCACGGCCTGGGGAGCGGCTTGAGGGGCGACCTGCGGCGTGGCTTGGGGTGCCGGCGGGGGCTGCTTGGCCGGGGCCTGGGCCTTTGCGGAGGGCAGGCCTGCGAGCAGACATGCGCAGGCGACCAGCCCGGTCAGGACGCGGCGCACGGTTTTGGACGATTTTGCCTGTCGCGACGGGGCCATCGGCGGGAAATGAACGAATTTCGTTGGGATCGGAAGGCGTTATAGACCATCCCGCCGGGAACGCGAGCGCCGATTGCGGGATGGGTAAAGGTCTCTCAGCCGTCATGCCCGGGCTTGTCCCGCCTGCGGGGCCGAAGCCCCTCCGGCGAGGCGAAGGCCCGGGCATCCACGAACATTAGCACCCTCCGAAGAACGTGGATGGCCGGGACAAGCCCGGCCATGACGATGTGGAGAGGACTGCGCCCGAAAGGGCCCTCAGAGATACCGCTTCAAATCGGCCGCGGCCTCTTCCGGCGTCCGCTTCATGTTGAACGGCGATACGAACCGCCCGTCGCGGTCCATCAGGTAGATCAGCGCGGTGTGGTCCATGGTGTAGTCGCCGTCCTTGGTCGGGACCTTCTTGGCATAGACCCGGTAGGAGGTGATCACCTTGGCGGTCTCGGCGGGGTCGCCGCTGAGCCCTTCGAGGTGCGGGTCGAAGCTCGACAGATAGTCCTTCATCGTCGCCGGCGTATCGCGCTCGGGATCGACCGAGATGAAGACGGCATTGACCTTGTCGGCATCCTTGCCCATCGCGCGCAGCACTTCCGAGATCTCGAACAACGAGGTCGGGCAGACGTCGGGGCAATGGGTGTAGCCGAAGAAGATCAGGGTCGGCTTGCCCTTCAGGTTCTTGTCGGTGACGGCCTTGCCGTGCTGGTCGGTGAGCTGGAACGGGCCGCCGATCGCGGCGGGCTGCGCCACCTTGCTGACCCCGCCCATCGCCCAGAACACGATCAGCAGTCCGACGACGAGGCTTGCAGCGAAGGCGGTCGCGATCACCAGCGGACGGGCGGTGGAGCTCATGAGCGGAAAACTTCCTGTCGCAGGTCAGAAGCAGGCGGCAAAGCCGGTCCTGATCATTTCGAAGAACACCTGGCTGCCGTAGTGGAACCAGAGCGCCAGCGCGCCGAGCACGACCAGACCGCCGATCCCCGCGCCAGCCAACAGCAGCACGAACGGCAGCCGGCCGGCAGTGGGCGAATTGTCCTGTAGCGGTTGGACCGGGTGCAGTGGTTGAGCCATGACAACGATCGGGGCGAAGGCCCCGGTTCCCTTGCCATTCAAATAGGCGTTGGCTTGGGCCCGGGCAAGCGCCGCGGGTGCTCCAAGGAATACTTTCCGGAATCAGATCGCGCCGATGACGTCAGCGAAGCAGCTGGCCCCGAGCGGACTCCAGCTCTTCCGCCTGCGGGAGAGCCCGGCGCAGGGGGCGGTTGGTCGAGGCCTGCGCGTCGAGGTAGCAGGGCTTGTACATGGCCTGGAGCTGCTTGCCCCTCAGGAAGAGCATATGCGGGGTGAGGCCGCCGCGCTGGTTGATCCAGCGCTTCACCTGCGAGGGATACATCGCATAGAGCATCTGGGTCGCTTCGGAGTTGGTCACCGCACGGCCGTTGGCGCCAAAATCCCAGGCGGCGTGGAAGCCGAGGGTCGCGTGCGAGGTCACACAGATGCGGTCGCGCGGAATGGCGCCGAGGACGATGGTGCAGGCCGAGGCACAGAGGCCGTCGATGATGACGGTGTCGCCTGACTGGCGCAGATCCTGGTACCTGTCGACGTAGGTTCCGATCCGGCCACCGCGGTCATCCGCAATCCGAACCACTGCGTGAGAAGCCCCCATGCCCGCGATCAGGAGAACCGCCGCGAGCAACCCCGTCAGAAACTTCATTGTCCCCCGCCCCAGTCGAATTCGAATCTGCGTGTCAGGTGGTGATGCGTTGCTAGCGTCCGTCGTAACCGTGGTTTTGTCTAGGCACGTCGGCTGGCTCAAAACAAATTCAAATCCAGTGTTGCGCCCGCGCTGCACTCGGACGGCCCTCATCCCAAAGCGGAACAAGTTAACGATGCCTTATGCGCCACACCCTTGATCTCAGCTGCAACCGCTGGCTTCAATCCCGGGTAACTACAGGGGGGAACCTATGGCTGAAGAGACAGACGTCATCGTCGTCGGTGCGGGACTATCGGGACTGGTGGCCGCAACCGAGATCGCGGACGCCGGCAAGCGCGTGATCGTGGTCGACCAGGAGGGCGAGCAGTCGCTCGGCGGCCAGGCGTTCTGGTCGTTCGGCGGATTGTTCCTGGTCAATTCGCCGGAGCAGCGCCGGCTCGGCATCAAGGACTCCTTCGACCTTGCCATGCAGGACTGGATCGGCACCGCCGGCTTCGACCGCGACGAGGATTTCTGGCCGCGCCAGTGGGCCGAGGCCTATGTGGCGTTTGCGGCGGGCGAGAAACGCGACTGGCTGCGCGCGATGGGGCACCGCATCTTCCCGGTGGTCGGCTGGGCCGAGCGCGGCGGCTATGACGCGATGGGCCACGGCAATTCGGTGCCGCGCTTCCACGTCACCTGGGGAACCGGCCCCGGCATCGTCGAGCCGTTCGAGCGCCGCGCGCGCGAGGCCATGAAGAGCGGCCGGCTGACCTTCAGGTTCCGCCATCGCGTCGATGCGCTCTCCATCACCAACGGCACGGTGGACGGTATCAGCGGCGCCGTGCTCGCGCCTGACAATGTCGAACGTGGCAAGAGCTCGTCGCGCAACGTGGTCGGCGAGTTCGCGCTGAAGGCGCAGGCCGTGATCGTGGCGTCCGGCGGCATCGGCGGCAATCACGAGCTGGTGCGGCAGAACTGGCCGAAGCGGCTTGGCGAGCCGCCGAAGTTCATGATCTCCGGCGTGCCGGAGCACGTCGACGGCCGCATGATCGGCATCACCGAGAAATCGGGCGCGCGGCTGATCAACCGCGACCGCATGTGGCATTATGTCGAAGGCATCCAGAACTGGAATCCAATCTGGCCGCGCCACGGCATCCGTATCCTGCCCGGCCCGTCCTCGATGTGGTTCGACGCAACAGGCACGCGGCTGCCGGCGCCGTTGTTTCCCGGCTCCGACACGCTCGGCCAGCTCGAGTACATCATGTCCACCGGCTATGATTATTCCTGGTTCATCCTGACCCAGAGCATCATCAAGAAGGAATTTGCGCTGTCGGGCTCGGAGCAGAATCCCGATCTGACAGGCAAGAGCTGGCGGATGACCCTGCGCCGCGCCACCAACAAGGGCGCTCCGGCGCCGGTGGAGGCATTCAAAAGCCATGGTGTCGACTTCATCGTACGCGACAAGATCGAGGATCTCGTCGCGGCCATGAACAAGCTCGCCGGCAGCGACCTCCTCAAGCTCGAGCACGTCAGGATGCAGATCGAGGCGCGCGACCGCGAGATCGCCAATCCCTACGTCAAGGATGCGCAGGTGATGAACATCCACAATGCGCGGCGCTATATCGGCGACAAGCTGATCCGCACCGCCTCTCCGCACCGCATCCTCGATCCCGCGCGGGGGCCGCTGATCGCGGTCAAGCTCAACATCCTCACCCGCAAGACGTTGGGCGGTTTCGAGACCGATCTCGACTCGCGCGTGTTCGGCAGCGAGGGCAGCGTCATTCCCGGCCTCTATGCGGTCGGCGAAGCCGCAGGCTTCGGCGGCGGCGGCGTGCACGGCTATCGCTCGCTGGAAGGCACCTTCCTCGGCGGCTGCCTGTTCTCGGGCCGCAATGCCGGCCGCGCCGCGGCGAAGGCCGTGGGCTAGATCATGCGGAGGTGGATGCAGATCGGGGCGCTTCTTGCGGCATTGGCCGCAGCTTCTGCTGCATCCGCCGATACGATCGACGTCAACGGCGTGAAGCGATCCTACACCGCGCAACTGCCGGCAAAGCGGCTTGTGCCGCTCGTGGTCGTGTTGCACGGCAAGACCCAGCGCGGCGCCGACATGGTCGCGCGAACGGCGTGGCCACAGGTCGCGAAGCGCGAAGGTTTTGCCGTGGTCTTTCCCGACGGGCTCAACCATGCCTGGGCCGATGCGCGGACGAAGGCTGGACCGGCGCTGCGTGGCCCGCCCGAGGGCACCGACGACGTCGCCTTCATCGCAAAGCTGGTCGAGACGCTGGTGACGAACGGCACGGCGGACCCGAAGCGTGTCTATGTCGCCGGCATCTCCAATGGCGGCGCCATGGCGATGACGCTGGTTTGCGCGCGCGCCGATCTGTTTGCGGCGGGCGCGAGCGTGATCATGAATCTCACGGATGAGGCCGCAGTCACCTGTCATCCATCGCGGCCGTTGCCGATGCTGCTCATCAACGGCACGGCCGACCCGCTGGTCCCCTACGAGGGCGGACGCGGATCGAGCTATTATGCCGCAGACGGGTTCTGGTCCACCGAAGAGACGCTGGCCTTCTGGCGCAAGCTCAATGGCTGCGAGACCGACGACGCCGAGGTAACCGATTTGCCCGAGAAGGCGCCCGCGGATCAGTCCACGGTCACACGGATCTCCTCACGCTGTCCCAAAGGGCACGACGTCGTGCTCTATCGCATCAACCATGGCGGCCACCGCATGCCCGGCTTCGCTCCGGATGCCCGCTTCCCGAAGGTCGCAACCAGCCTGCTCGGGCCGCAGAACCGCGACATCGACGGCGCCGAGACGATCTGGTCGTTTTTCAGTCAGTTTCCGTGAACGGCCCATGCATCAACGGGCAACGCATGCATGCCTGGCAACGCATGCGTGCCTGGGGTGGCAGAGCTGGGGGCGCTGGGTTAGACAGGGCCGCCATTCCCAGCAGGAGATCCCCCAATGAGCATTCAGCGTTTCGAAACCGGCCCGCGCATGAGCCAGGTCGTCGTGCACGGCAACACCGTCTATCTCGCCGGCGTCGTCGCCAACAAGGCCGCCGGTGAAAGCGTCACGAAGCAGACCCAGGACATCCTGGCGACCATCGACAGCCATCTCGCCAAAGCCGGCACCGACAAGTCGAAGCTGCTCTCGGCCACGATCTACATCACCGACATGAAGACCTTTGCCGAGATGAACGCGGTGTGGGACGCCTGGGTCTCGCCCGGCAACACACCGGCTCGCGCCACCGTCGAAGCCAAGCTCGCGGCGGCTCAGTACACCGTCGAGATCATGGTCACCGCGGCGAAGTAAACTCGCGCTGAAATTGTTGCGAACGTCCGAAGCGCGATGAGAACATCATCGCGCTTCTTTTCTGCGTACGCATGACCTCCGAGGTAATCGATCTGCGCGTGCGAACCTTCGATAGTCGAGACAGCCGAACACGGCGCCATCGAAGGAGAGCACCATGACCGACCCCGTCACCATCGCCCGCCGCTATATCGAGCTCTGGAACGAGCGCGCCGCAGGCCGCCGTCGCGAACTGCTCAGCGAGAACTGGACGGCGGATGCGAGCTATGTCGACCCCCTGATGAAGGGCGATGGCCGGGACGGCATCGACGCGCTGATCGCGGGCGTGCAGCAGCGCTTTCCCGACTTCAAGTTCACGCTGATCGGCGAGCCCAACGGCTACGGCGAGCATGTCCGCTTTTCGTGGGGCCTTGGTCCCGACGGTGTCGACAGCCCGATCAAGGGGACGGATTTCGCCGTGCTGAAGGACGGGCGGATCAGGAGCATCACGGGATTTCTGGACCAGGTGCCCGCGGGCGCGTGACGTCTCTTACCCTCCCCTGGAGGGGGAGGGTCGGCTCACATTGAGCGCAGCGAAATGTGAGACGGGGTGGGGTGACAGTCTCTCCACCGATGCGATGCCCGAGCGGAGAGATCACCCCACCCCGCTCGCGCTGCGCGCGATCGACCCTCCCCCTCCAGGGGAGGGTAAGCAAGAGCCCGGCCCTTAGCTTGCAGTTGCCAGCCGATAGGCTCGCTTCGCATTCACACCAAATGCCTTCTCTCGAACATTCGGACCCAGCTTCGCCAGGCACGCTTCCAGCGCCCCCTTGATCTCGCCATAACTCCCGGCAAGCAGACACACCGGCCAGTCCGAGCCGAAGATCAGGCGATCCTCGCCAAAACATGTTGCGGCATGTTCGACGAACGGAAACAGCCGCTCCGCATCCCAGTCACTCCACACCGCTTCCGTCGCGAGGCCCGAAATCTTGCACCAGACATTGCCGCAGGCCGCGAGAGCCGCGATGCGATCGGCCCATTCGGCGCTTCCGCCATCGGCGATCGGCGGTTTTGCGGCGTGGTCGAGCACGAAACGCGCTTGCGGAAAGGCCTGTGCAGTTGCGATCGCGGCGGGCAATTCGCGAGTGCGGACGAGGAAATCGTAGGCGAGATCGCGGGCGAACGTTGCAGTGAGGCCGCGTTGAACGTCCTCGCGCAACAACCAGTCCGAATCGGCCTCGTCATGCACCTGGTGACGAATGCCGACCAGCTTGTCGCCGCCGGGCGAAGCGCGCAAGCGGTCGAGCGCGTCGCCAAGCGCACCGTCCGTCAGATCAGCCCAGCCGACGACGCCAATCACCGAGGGCGTCGCATGCGCGATCCGCAAGAATTCCCCGGTCTCCTCCAGCGCGGAGCGGCACTGCACCAATATGCTCGCGTCGATGCCGTTTGCTTTCAACAGCGGCGCGAGATCGGCGGGGCCGAAGGCGCGGCGGATCGAGGCCAATTCCGGCGCGTCCATCCAGGGATAGTCGGCGCGCGACGGATCCCAGAAATGCTGATGGCCGTCGATGATCATGCCCTCACGCTCCGCCCGGCAACGGCGCGCGTGCGTCGACGAGTTTGCGCGCACGCAGCTCCTGCCAGAAGGCTTGTGGCACCGCCTTCTCCGACATCGCGATGTTGTCGGAAACTTCCGCGGCGTTGCGCGCGCCTAGCACGGCAATTGTGACCGCCGGATGGGCCATGCAGAACTGGAGCGCGGCGGCCTTCAGCTCGGTCCCGTGCTTGCGGCAGAGCTCGTCGAGCTCGAGCGCACGCGCGATCAGCGCCGCGTCGGCGTCCTGATAGTTGAACTTCGCGCCGGGATGCGGATTGGCCAGAATGCCGCTGTTGTAGATGCCGCCGAGCAGGATGCCGATGTTCTTCTCGCGGCAGACCGGAAATAGCGCATCCAGCGCGCCCTGGTCGAGCAGCGTGTAGCGGCCGGCGAGCAGGAAGCAGTCGACCGCAACGGCCTGGGCAAAACGAACCAACATTTCCGACTGGTTCATGCCGGCACCGATCGCCTTGACCGTGCCGTCGGCGCGCAGGCGCTGGAGCGCGCGGAAGGCGCCGGCCACGGCGTCGTCATAGTGATCGTCGGGATCATGCACGAGCAGGACATCGATGCGGTCGAGCCCAAGGCGCGTCAGGCTCTCCTCCACCGAACGCATCACGCCGTCATGGGAGAAGTCGAACACCGGCCGCTCGCGCGACGTACCCTTGTAGTGCGCGTCCTCGGCGGCCGCGCCATCAGGCGCGCGCAGCAGACGACCGACCTTGGTCGAGATGACGTAGGAGTCGCGCGGCTGCTGCAGCAGGAAAGCGCCGATCCGCCGTTCGGCGAGGCCAAAGCCGTAGAGCGGCGCGGTGTCGTAGAAGCGGATGCCGGCCGACCAGGCGCGCTCGATCGTGGCGAACGCATCGGTATCGCTGACGGCGGTGAACAATCCGCCGAGCGGGGCCGAACCGAGACCGATAGAGGTGACGTCGAGGGAGCCGAGCCGCGATCGTTTCATTCCCATTGCCTTCCAAAAGTCTTCCTTCCAACCGTCCAAATCATCTCTCCCGCTTGCGGAAACCGCAAGCGGGAGAGGATCGCAGGAGCACGGGGCTGGCGACGCTCCTACTTCAACATCTGCGCAACGTTGTCCTTGGTCACGAGATCGAGGCCGGTATAGACGATCTCGGGTACCTTCTCGCCCTTCTTGATGGCGAGCAGCGTATCCATCGCCTTCTCGCCCATCTCGAACGGACGCTGGCCGACCAGCGCATTGGCGTAACCGTCGCGCAGCAGTTCAAGCTGCATCTTCAGCGTATCGGCGACGACCAGCGTGAACTTGCCGGAGTCGATGTCCTTCTTGTTCCTGGAGGCGAAGGCCTTGAAGCCTTCGGGGGCGAACATCGGCCAGCCGCCGATGGGAACGATCGAGGCGAGGTCGGGCGTGGCGGTGCGCATATCCGTCATCTGCTGGACCGCCAGCGCCGGATCGTCGTTGCAGAAGGTCGGCGAGCCCGCGACCTCGGTCCATTTCGAGCCCTTCAGCGCCTCGCGGACGCCGTCGACGCGCTCGGCGAGATTCTTGGCGCCCGGACCGCCCGAGACCATCGCGTATTTGCCGCCATCGGGCCGCAGCTTCAAGAGCTCCTTGCCAAGCGCGACGCCGAACTCCTTGTTGTTGGTGCCGATATAGGCGATCCGCTTGGAGCCAGGCGCATCGGCATCGAAGGTGATGACGGGGATGCCGGCCGCGGTCGCCGCCTCGATCGACTTGGTCATGGCCGCAACGTCGGCGACCGAGATGGCGAGGCCGTCGACCTTCTGGGTGACGAAGTCCTGGATGATCTGCGCCTGCGTCGCCGGCTCATGCTCCACCGGCCCCTTGTAGATGCACTCGATGTTACCGAGCTCCTTGGCACGCTTCAGGCAGCCGTCGCGCGCGAAGTCGAAGAACGGATTGTTCATCGCCTTGGGCACGATCACGAAACGGTAGTTCGCGGCGAACGCCGGCGTCGCCATCATCGCGACCGCGATGCCGGCAAGAAGAAGTTTCCTCATTGTTTCCTCCACCCTTCTCTGGCGCCCATCCTCTTAAGATCGTCCGGGGAGCGGACAGGCGACATTTTCGTTGCCCTCCCGGAACGACGTCAGTTCAGATCATCCGCGAGCGGATGCGATCGACCAGCACCGCCAGGATGATGATCACGCCAACCAGCGTCTGCTGCCAGTAGGAGCTGACCTGTGCCAGCACGAGGCCGTTGCGGATCACTTCCAGCAGCACGCAGCCGACGATGGCCCCCAACGGACCGCCGATGCCGCCGGCGAGGTTGGCACCGCCGATGACGGCCGCTGCGATCACGTTGAGCTCGTAGGACGTCGCCATGTTGGCGGGCGCCGATCCGAGCCAGCCGGAGATGATGATGCCTTGCAGCCCTGCGGCAAGCGCGCAGATCACATAGACCTCGATCTTCACCCGCACGACCGGTATACCCGTGAGCTCGGCGGCCTTCTCGTTGCCCCCGAGCGCGAACACGTGGCGGCCGAACGAACTGTGGTGCAGGACCACGGCCATCGCCAGCGCGAGGACCACGAGATAGATGAAGGGCACGGGCACGCCGAGCACATCGCCCGAGGTGAGCGCGTAGAAGTAATCAGCGTCCGGCCCGCCCGGAAAACTGCCGCGGCCGTTGGAGACGACGTAGCCGAGCCCACGCACGATCGAGAGCATGCCGAGCGTGGTGACGAAGGGCGACAGGCCGAGCACGGCGATACAGAAGCCGTTGACGAGGCCCGCGATCAGCGCGACGCCGAGCCCCGCGAGGATCGAGATCAGCAGGATCAGACCCGGCACGTTGGCCAGCACGGTCTTGCCGTCAGCGGCCATATGCACGAACAGCGAGCCTGCGGGCGAGCCGGGCGCCGACAGCTCGGTCATGACCATCGAGGTGATCATGGCGGAGAAGCACATCATCGAGCCGACCGACAGATCGATGCCGCCGGTGATGATCACGAAGGTGACGCCGAGGGTGGCGATGGCGATGAAGGAGAAATTCTTCGCCACGTTCTGCATGTTGCCTTCGGTGAAGAAATAGGGGCTGGCGAAATGCATGACCACCAGCAGCATCGCCAGCGCGAGCAGCACATAGCCGGTCTGGGAAGCGAAGATGCCGCGCTGCCACCATCTGATCCGGCCGACATTGGTGAAGCTGATCGGAGATTCCAAGGGCATGGCCATCACGCCGCCTCCTTCGCGCCAGTGATCAGGGCGGTGACTTCCTCGGGCGACGTCTGGTGGATCGGCTTGTCGGCCCGCTTCTCGCCGCGGCGCATGACGATCACGCGATCGCACACCGCGAACACGTCGGGCATACGGTGCGAGATCAGCATGACGGCGACGCCCTGCTCCTTCAGCCGGTGGATCAGGCCGAGCACCTGCTCGACCTGGCGCACCGAGATCGCGGCGGTCGGCTCGTCCATCATGACCAGCCGCGCGTTGGACAGCCGCGTCCGCGCGATCGCAACCGCCTGGCGCTGGCCGCCAGACATCTGCTTGACGAGATCGTCGGGGCGCGTCTCCGAGCGCAATTCGCCGAACAGCTCCAGCGCACGCGCCGCCATCGCCTTGTGGTCGAGCAGTGCGAGCGGGCCGAACCTGCGCTTCAGCTCGCGGCCGAGGAAGACGTTGGCAGCAGCCGTCAGATTGTCGGCGAGCGCGAGGTCCTGGTAGACGACCTCGATGCCGACGCCGCGGGCATCGACGGGCCGGTTGAAATGGACCGCGTTGCCGGCAAAGCGGATCTCGCCATGGCTGGGACGGAAATTGCCGGCGATGATCTTGACCAGCGTGGACTTGCCCGCGCCGTTGTCGCCCATCAGGCCGACGACCTCGCCGGGCTGGACCTGCAGGTCGACGCCGTGCAGCGCGCGGATTGCGCCGAACTCCTTGCCGATGCCGGTCAGCTCGAGGACCGGTGTCGCTTCAGCCTTTGTCATCAGCGGCCTTCCTCAGACGTAGCGGTTGACCAGGGATTCCAGATATTCCTGCCGCCCCGAGCGCGGCCGCGGGTCGAAGCCGGGGCTGAGCGCACGGTCGGCAAGTTCGGCAAGCGAGCGCTGGCCGCCGAGAATGGCCCGGCCCTCGGGCCCCGCCCATCCCTCGTAGCGCTGCGCGAGCGGTGTGGTGAGGGCGCCGGCATCGAGCATGTCGGCGGCGGCGAGGAACGCGCGCGCGCAGGCATCCATCGAGCCGACATGGGCATGGATCAGATCGTCGGGGTCGATCGACTGCCGCCTGATCTTGGCGTCGAAATTGAGCCCACCCGAGGTGAAGCCGCCGCGATTCAGGATCTCGTGGAACACCAGAGCCAGCTCCGGCACGTTCATCGCGAACTGGTCGGTGTCCCAGCCGAGCAGATCGTCGCCGCGATTGACGTCGAGCGAGCCGAAGATTCCGAGCGCCTCGGCGAGCGCGACCTCGTGATGAAAGGAGTGGCCGGCAAGGATGGCGTGGTTCTGCTCGATGTTGAGCTTGACGTCGTTCAGGAGGTCGTAGCGTTCCAGGAAGCCATAGCAGGTGGCGACGTCGAAATCATATTGATGCTTGGTCGGCTCCTTCGGCTTCGGCTCGATCAGGATCGGGCCCTTGAAGCCGATCTTGTGCTTGTGCTCGACGACCAGCGAGATGAAGCGGCCGAGCTGGTCGAGCTCGCGCTTGAGATCGGTGTTGAGCAGCGTCTCGTAGCCCTCGCGGCCGCCCCACAGCACGTAGTTCTGGCCGCCGAGCCGGTGCGTCACCTCCAGCGCGGCGCGGACCTGGCCGGCGGCATAGGTGAAGATTTCGGGGTCCGGATTGGTCGCGGCACCCGCCATGTAGCGGCGATGCGTGAACAAATTGGCCGTGCCCCAGAGCAAGCGGACTTTTGCGGAGGCCATCTTCGCTTCGAACAGATCGGCGATCGCGTTGAGATTGGCGACGGACTCGCTGAGCGAATTGCCTTCCGGCGCCGCATCGACGTCGTGGAAGGTGAAGAAGGGCACATCCAGCAGACGGAATAGCTCGAAGGCGACATCGGCCTTGGCGCGTGCCTGCGCCATCGCACCGGCACCTTGATGCCAGGGGCGCAGAAAGGTTTCGCCGCCGAAGGGGTCGCCGCCCGGCCAGCAGAACGAATGCCAGTAGCAGACCGCAAAGCGCAGATGATCCTCGAGCCTGCGGCCATGCACGAGCCGGTCCTTGTCGTACCAGCGGAAGGCGGGCGTGTTTCCCGCATCCTTGCCGCCGAAGGCGACAGGGGCGCTTGCATCGAAGAATTTTGCTGGTGCGTTCACTTAAGACTCTCCTTCAACGCAGGATAAAGTTCGCGCCATCGCCGATAGGCGTCGTCATAGGCCGCAGTGACGGATGCGCGGGGCGCAAAGCTCGCGAGCCGCCGCGGGCGCTTGCACACTTCCGCGGGATCTTCGCCGGTGGCGGCGAGCCGGCCGAGCCGCGCGGCGCCGAGCGCCGCCCCGACCTCGCCTTCCTCGACGCGGTGGACGGGAATGCCGAGCACATCGGCGCAGATCTGCGCCCACAGCGGCGAGCGCGAGCCGCCGCCGACGAGATCGACCTCCGCGATCGGCCCGCTGGCCGCGCTCAGCGCCGCGAGGTTGTCGCGCGCGGCGAAGGCGACGCCTTCCAGCACGGCCTGCACGATCTGGCCGCGCCCGGTCGCACCGCGCAGGCCGACGAAGGCGCCGCTGGCGGCGGCATCGTTGTGCGGCGTGCGCTCGCCATCGAGATAGGGCAGGAATTTTATGGAGCTCGGTCCGTCGACTCGCTCGCCGAGCGGCGCCAGCAGCGCGGCCGCCGGCGTCTCCATCACGCCGGCGAGCCAGGCCAGCGAAGCCGCGGCCGACAGCATCACGCCCATCTGATGCCAGAGGCCGGGCAGCGCATGGCAGAACGCATGCACGGCCGAAGCCGGCGCCGGTGCAAACCGATCGGTGACGCGGAACACCACGCCTGATGTGCCGAGCGACAGGAACGCATCGCCCGGCGCGATCGCGCCGAGCCCGATGGCGCTCGCGGCATTGTCGCCGGCACCGCCGGCGATCACGACATCATTCGCCATGCCCCAGCGCCGCGCGAATTCCGGCGCGAGCACTGCACTGACCTCGCTGCCCTCGACGAGGCGCGGCATGTGGTGGAGATCGAGCCCGACGGCGTGCAGCAGCAGCGCCGACCAGCGGCGCAGACCGACATCGAGCCACAGCGTGCCTGCGGCGTCGGACATGTCCTCGACCATCTCGCCGGTGAGGCGATAACGCACATAGGCCTTCGGCAGCAGCACCTTTGCCACGCGCTCGAAGATTTGCGGCTCGTGCCGCGCGACCCAGAGCAGCTTTGGCGCGGTGAAGCCGGGCATCGCCAGATTGCCGGCGATCGTGTGCAGCGACGGGCAGCGCCGCTCGAGCGCGACGCATTCGGCGTGCGAGCGGCCGTCGTTCCACAGAATCGCGGGACGCAGCGGCCGTCCATCCTCGTCCAGCAGTGTCGCACCATGCATCTGGCCGGACAGCCCGATGCCGCGCACCTGCGCGACCTCGCGCGGATGGCGGGCGGCGAGATCGTCGACGGCGCCAACGGCCGCATCGACCCAGGCGTCGGGATCCTGCTCGGACCACAGCGGCGCGGGATGCGACAGCGCAAGCTCGCGCGCGGCCGTCGCGACAATCGCGCCGGTTTCGCTCACGAGCACCGCTTTCACACCGGATGTGCCGATGTCGATACCGAGATACACGCCGTCCTCCCTTTCGCCTGATGCGGTGCGCGATCTCAGAGTCGCCCTTTCCGCAACGGACCGTTTTGAAATCCACCCGCCCCTAGGGCAAATTGTCCCGCATCACGATGTCGATCCTGATCTTCTCCTGTTCGCGCAAGATCGGCTCGCCGCGCGCAAGCGCGAGCAGCACGCGCACGGCGGCGCGCGCTTCATGCCCGGGGTTCTGCGAGATCGCGGCATCCATCACGCCCTGCAACAGCAGCCGGCGCGTCAGTGCGGTGACGTCGTGTCCGACGAACACCACCTGCTTGCCGCGGCCGGCATCGCTCAACGCTTTGGCGACGCCTTGCGTGCCGGCGCCGACGTTATAAAGGCCGACAATGTCAGCATGCCTGCCGAGCAGCTGCGCCAGAACCTGTTCCGAACGGCCGTCTTCGTCGCGCCCTTCCAGCACCGGCAGAACGCTGAGATCGGGGAATTCCGACGCCATCACTTGGCTGAAGCCGAAGATGCGTTCGGAATGGTCGCGCAGGCCCTGCGAGCCCGCGACGATCGCGACCTTGCCGGACCGTTGGCCGACCAGCCGACCGACCAGCGCGCCGGCGGTGCGTCCCGCCGCAATGTTGTCGATGCCTACATAATGGTGGCGACGCGAGGACGGGACGTCCGAGACCAGCGTCACGACCCTGGTCCCGACGTCGACGAGATCGTTGATCGCGGCGCGGACTCCGGGATGGTCCAGCGCCACCACGGCGACGCCGTCGTAATCGCCGGACAGCGTCTCCAGCGAGGCCGCGAGCACGGACGGGTCGAACACATCAGTGGCGACCACCGCGACGCCGAGACGGCGGGCCGAGAGCCAGGCCGACATCTCGCCGAGATAGGCCTCGATCTGCTGCATGAAGGGGTTCGGCCCCGCCGGCATCACGAAGGCAAAGCGGCGGGCGCGGCTGCGGGCGAGCTCGGCGGCGGCGACGTGCGGCTGGAAGGCGTTGCGCTCGATCGCCGCCTTGACGCGCCGGACCGTATCGGGCCGCACACCCGGGCGGTTGTGCAGGACGCGGTCGACCGTCGCGAGGCTGACGCCCGCCTCGCGGGCGATGTCCTTCAGCGTCAGCGCGGTCGCGGTGAGAGTATCGGCCATGGCTGAAGGTTATCGAGGTGTTTTGAGGTACGCAACTCATTTTGAGCCGCACGACGATGTTTTCGGGCCCGGGTCACACCGCGCGGCCTCAGCCGCCGGTCAGGTCGAGCGTCAGGAACAGGCTGTTGGGATCCTCGACATAGCCCTCGAACGGGCCGCAGGGCACAAAACCGTGCGCCTGATAGAGCGCATGCGCGGGCTTGAAATAGTCCCAGGAGCCGGTCTCGAGGCTGAGCCGCTTCAAGCCACGCGCGCAGGCCTCAGCGATGATGTGGCGGAGCATCCGGCCGCCGAAGCCGCGCCTCCGCGTGGTTTGCACCGTGTGCATCGACTTCACCTCGCCATGGTCGGCCGAGAGCATCTTCAGCGCGCCGGTGGCGACCAGCGTCTCGCCGTCCCAGCCGGTCCAGAACGCGACGTCGCTCGCGCGCAGCCCAGCGAGATCGAGCGCATGGGCGCTGCCCGGCGCGGTCTGCGCCCGCGCAGCCGTGACGTGATGGTCGAGCAGCGCAATGACGCGCGGATCGAAGGTATCGCCGGTGCGGATCTGCATCGTCACGGCCTCACCTCACTTGAAAGCCGCTTCTGCATGAGGACCATATCGAGCCAGTGGCCGAACTTGCAGCCGACCTCAGGCATACGGCCAACCTCGGCAAAGCCGAACGACGCGTGCAGCCCGGTCGAGGCGGAATTCGAAGCCTCGATCGCGGCGACCATCGTGTGCTTGTTGAGCGCGATAGCGCGCTCGATCAGCGCGGCCATCAGGCTGCGGCCGACGCCGAGCCGATGATGTTGCTCGCCGACATAGACCGAATTCTCCACAGTGTGGCGATAGCCGGGCCAGGGACGGAAATCGCCGAACGATGCGAAGCCGACGACGTCCCTGCCCTTCATCGCGACCAGCACGGGATAGCCGGCCGCTTGCCGTGCGCGCATCCACTCGCGCCGCGAAGCCAGATCGGCCGGTCCGTCGGTCCACACCGCCGTGGTGTTGATCGCGGCGTAATTGTAGATGGCCAGAATATCTTCGGAATCCTCCAGCGTGGCGTCCCGCACGATCAGCGACATCACATTTTCCCGTACGATGTGCCGCGCCGCGTGATGATGACGTAGCGCGCATCCTGTTTGGTTTCGTTCTCGAAGGTCACCGCCCGCATCACGTCGAAGTCGAGACAATCGCCGTCGCGCAGCCGCACGGTCTTGGCGTCGATATGCACGCAGACCGCCCCCTCCAGCATCAGCAGCTGCTGGGTGAACGCGTTGCGGCCCCAGGGGCTGTAGGAGACGCGCGCACCGGCCGGCAGGTCGACGACGATGATCTCGATGCCACTTGCCGCATCCGGCGGCGAGGCGTGCCGCCGACGGTAGCCGCTGTCGGGATCGCGCCAAAGCGGCTGGTCGGCAAGCCGCATCAACCGCTCCGGCGGTTTCTCGGCGAGCGCGACGACGTCACTGAGGGTGACATCGAGCGCCGCGCAGAGCTTGTTGAGCAGCGCAGCGGTGGCACTGCTTTGCGCCCGCTCCACCCTCCCGATCATGGCCCGGCTGACACCGGAGCGCGTCGCGAGTTCGTTCAACGTGATGCCCGCCTGCGTCCTCAACGTCTTCAAGCGACGACCGATCGCACGGTCGAGTTTCTGCTGGTCCATGGCTTTCATCCGAATATTGCCCGACAGGAGGACCGCACCCATCAGGGCGGGAGAAGCTTAAGCCGGGCGGGGCGCGCATGCCGGATGCGAAGAGCTAATATATTAGAATTTTTGCGCGGCAAATTCCCTGGCGAATTGCCACAGCCCGCCTGGACATGGCGGGCTCGGCAAAGTGTCCTTGGGGAAATTCGCTAGACCAGAAAATCCGGCGCCGCGCCGTGGGCCTGCGGGATCAGGGATCCGGGCGCGAGGTGAAGCGTCATCGCATGATGATCCGCATCGGTCAGCGTCAAAATATTGGTCTGAGTGTCGAAGGCCGCGTTCACCTTGGCGTCGAAGCCATCCAGCACCAGCGTCGTGCCTGGCGTATAGTTTGAGATGACACCGGATGTTTGCCGGGCGTCGGGCCCGAAAACAAACGTGTCCGTACCCGTCAGAACGACATTGCTGCTCAAATTACCGGTGACCACCAATGTCCCGTTGTTGACGTTGACCGTTCCGGTCCCGCTCAAATTGTCGACCTTGAGCACGCCATTATCCAGGACAGTGGCGTTGTTGACGAGGTTGCCCGAGACATCCACCTCACTGCCGGCGTGCACATTGACGATGCCGCCATTGGTCAGGCCACTCGTGAAGTCGATCGTGCCGCCCTGATCGGCGGTGATCGTTCCAAAGGTGTTGAGAACGGCGTCGTCGAAATTGAGCGAGGCATGCACGGCTTCGATCAGGCCGCTGCTGGTGACGGAATTGCCGGTGTTCACCGCAAGCGGCTGGGACCCGTTCGCCTCGAGCGTGCCGGAGAAGCCGATATCCAAAGTGAGGCTGTGATCTCCGTTTCCGATGGTGCCGGCGCCGTCGATCGTGCCGCCTTCAAGGTCGAGCGTGTGATGCCCACCGCTGTTCAGGATCGAGGAGCCCGGATCGAGCTTGATCTCGCCATTGCCGATGACCGTGGCGTCGCCGGTCAGGATGACTTTCGCGAAATTGAAGAGCTCGATCTTGCCGCCGTTGTTCAGCGTGCCGCTGACATTCAGAACGCTTCCGGCACTGTCGTCAAACACGGCGCCGGCCTTGAGCGTCACGTTGTTGAAGCTGTTGGCGCTGCCTGCAACGGATTCGATGAGTCCGCCTGATGTCGCATCCAGCAACGTCCCGTCCAGATGCACGTTGTCGAAGGTGATGGTGCCGCCATTGGCGACGATCGCACCGAGGGAACCGCCGGCGATCGTATCGTTCACGAAGGCGAGCATCGCCTGGGTTTCGCTCAGTGAACCGAGATTGTTGATCGTGCTGTTGCTGATCACACCGGCGCGGCCGGTCTCGTGCAAATTGCCGGTCACGCTGATATTGATCGTTGCCCGATCAATCGACGTGAAGCCGGTCGAGCCGGTGACAGTCAGAACGCCACCGCCGCCGCTGGTGTCATTCACGTCAGTGACCGTGATCGCGACGTTCTTTGTCGTGATTGTTGTCAAGTCGCTGACCGCGACGGTGACGTCATAGACGTTGTCGTGATTCGCGTCCTTCGGGGCCTCGAAGTCGGGCGCGGACTTGAACGTCACATCGCCCGTCGCCGACACGTCGAACAGAGCCGCGTCAGTGCCGGACAGCGAATAGGTCAGCGCGGGACTGTCCACATCGGTCGCCGCGATGTGGTAGGCGACGCCAGTGCCATTCTCCGCGAAGCTTGCCGTCGTGCCCGAGCTGATCACGGGCGCATCATCGATTCCCGTCAGCGTCACGGTGATGCCCTGTGTCCCGTAGAAGCCGTCGAGGACCAAGATGAAGATGTCGGTATGGGTCTGTCCGGCCGCGAGCGGAGCGATGTTGGCATGAGAGACATCATAGCTCCACGTCACCTTGCCATCGGCAACGTCGATGGTGGCCGTGAGTGTGCCGAGATTGCCGTCTTGCGGTGCCACCGCGACCGTGTGGGCACCGGCAAAGAAACCCGCCTGCGATGTCGAAAAATGGGCAGCACCATTGTCCGTCAGCTTCGCTGCGGTGAAGGAAGGCGTAGTAAGATCTCTTACAAAGATGTCGTAGGTATGGTTGGTATCGCCCGGCACCAGAATGCTGGATAAAGACTCGAATGCCACCTTGGTGCCATCAGGCGAGAACACGGGAAGCCGGCTGCCGCCTCCGAATTCCCACGGCCTGCCCCCATTGGTCGAGACGGCCGTGATGGCACCCGTGGCCAGGTCCTTCACATAGACGACCTGATCGGCATTGACACCCGGCACGAGATTGGTGGCACTGGAATAGAACGCAATCTTGGTGCCATCAGGCGAGAACACGGGTTTCTGGGCTTCGCCGTTGTTCTGCGGGACTCCGTCGGCATCGGTCGATACCAGCGTGACCGCGCCTGTGGTCAGATCCTTAATGACGATGTTGCCGATTAGGTTGTTAGAACTACCCGGCACAAGATTGTCGGCAAAGGTATAGAACGCCACCTTGGTGCCATCTGGCGAGAACACCGGGTCGAAGCTGCCGCGATCCCCACGAGCGCCGCTGGCGCTCTCCGACACCAGTGTGGTGGCCCCGGTGGAAAGGTCCTTGATGTAGATCTCGGTGGTGTCGCCGCGCACTGTGGCCGACCCGAACACGATTTTGGTGCCATCGGGTGAGAACGAGGGGGGGAAGGTAAAGCCATTCTCAAGCCCGCCGCCGCCGGGTCCTCCGTTGTATGGACTGGGCGCCACGAGCGTTATAGCGCCAGTGGTCAGGTCCTTCACGAAGATGTCGCGCACGTGGTCGGTATCATCAGGCACGAGATTGTCGGCATCGGAATAGAACGCAACCTTGGTGCCATCAGGCGAGAATATCGGGTTGGTGGTCGATAAGCCGTCCGCCTGTTCCCCACTGGCACTCGTCGATACGCGCGTGAGGGCACCGGTGGCCAGGTCCTTCACGAAGATGTCGGCGCCCGTTGCGAACGCCAACTTGGTGCCATCGGGCGAAAAAATCGGCTGGTAGCCACCCAGCTGAACCCCGCTGGCATCGGTCGACACGAGCGTGATCGCCCCGGTCGAAAGGTCCTTCACGAAGACGTCGGGTGCACCGTTGGTATCGCCGGGCACCAGATTGTCGGCATAGGATGCGAACGCCACTTTCGTGCCGTCGGGCGAGAACGCTGCCTGGACACTCGCGCCATCCGCCTGCGCCCCGGTTGCGCTGGTCGACACGCGCGTGAACGCATCGTCGCTGCCACCGCCAGCGGTGAAAACAGGTGCTGAATTCGTCATCAATGCCTCCGTTTGCCCGGCAACAGGCCGGGTCCGAATGTTTTGCACGACAATCAGAAACAGAAACGCGGCACCAATGAGTCCCTGCTGTCCAAGGCAAGTTTAGTGCCCCTAGATGACGAACGCTTGATGCAGCCGCGAAGGATCAGATGAAGGATCAGATTGAGCGTCGTTGGCTGCGCCGCTGCACGACAGGCAATCAAAACTGCGCCAGCAGTCTTTCACGATACGCAGCCGCGCCGAACTGCGAGAGCGCATAGCATCCCTCAGGGTGATCTCGTGTCGTCGGGATGAATAAGCCGCTCCATTCTGAAATGCAGCGCGAGCGGTGATCCGTTACATCGCCAAGAATTGCCATCGCTAAAAATTGGCCACTAGAATCGACGCTGGGGAGACCGACGCCATTTGGCGGATCTTCGGCCCCTTCATGCTTCCGGATACGCCAAGATGAACGTGGCCAGGGGGCGGAGAAACATCCAACACGCCAAATCAGCGGCCATCAATTTTTGAATGGAGCGGGCGAAGGGAATCGAACCCTCGTATGCAGCTTGGGAAGCTGCCGTTCTACCATTGAACTACGCCCGCGAATGCGCATGCAGCGCCCGCTCTGATTAGCCGAGACGGCGCCTCCCGCCAAGCGGTTTGGCGCACCCGGCCGGACGCTTCTTAACGTTTCGGTAAGATTCCAGGTGCGCCGGATTGTGGCGGTGTTATGATCGCGCGTCTGGGGAGAGACGTGCACTGAGTGGGGCGTGTGCATGCTGGGGCGTGGCTACACGATATTCAACACGGCCATAGGGCGCTGCGGCATCGTCTGGAGCAGCACCGGTGTGGTCGCCGTGCAATTGCCGGAGGCGCGGGAGATCGACACCCGCCGCCGGATTTTCGCGGTCCATCCCGAGGCGCGCGAGCAGCAGCCTCCGCTGAATGCCGAGCTTGCGATCGAGGGCATCGTGGGCCTGGTGCAGGGCGGCGACCCTGATTTTTCCGACGTCAGCCTGGACGCCGGCGGCGTCCCCGGCTTCCACCGGCGCGTTTATGAAGCCGCCTGCGCCATTCCGCGCGGGGAGACCCGCACCTATCACGAGATCGCCAAGGCGCTGGGCGCCTCCGGCGCCGCGCATTCGGTGGCGCAGGCGATCGCCAAGAATCCCTACATGCTGATCGTGCCCTGCCACCGGGTGCTGGAGGCCGGCAACTACGCCGACCGGCTCTCGCCTTACGGCGGGGTGATCTCCAAGCGGCGGCTGCTGGCGCTCGAGGGCGCCCATCCGGTCGCGAGCAAGACGCTGTTCGAGGTGCTGCTGCCCGTTGCCCCACCGAGGCCCAGCTAAGGCGCGATCGCAATCGCACCTTAGCTTTGTTTTTTGGGCATGATCTTGTCGGACCACCGCTACACACTTGTCCGGATCATGCCTAGATAGGTGGCATGGATGCGACCACGCTGCTGACCACGCAATCGATCACGGTGTCCGAGTTTCGCTGCGATGCGGGACCGGACGACAAGCCGTTCGCGGAGTGCCGCACCGGCCATTCCATTGCCTATGTTCGCTCGGGCAGCTTCGGCTGCCAGTGCCGCGCCGGCTTCTTCGAGCTGGTGGCGGGCTCGATGCTGGTCGGCGCTCCCCGCGAGGAATACACCTGCACGCATGAGCATGTCAGCGGCGACGTCTGCCTGGGCTTCTTCTTCAGCGAAGACCTGGTCGATGCCCTCGGGGGACGACGCGATATCTGGCAGGTCGGCGCGACACCGCCGCTGCCCGAGCTGATGGTGCTGGGCGAGCTCGCTCAGACGGCGGCAGATGGCAACAGCGACCTCGGTCTCGACGAGGTCGGTCAAATTCTGGCCGGCCGCTTCATCGATGTCGTCTCGGGCAAGGCGCGCAAGCCGGCCACGCCCACCGCACGCGACCGCCGCCGCGCCGTCGAAGCCGCGCTGTGGATCGACGCCAACTCGCATGCCGAGGTCGACCTCGAACAGGCCGCGCGGCAGGCGGGCCTCAGCCCGTTCCATTTCCTGCGGCTGTTCTCGGCCGTGCTCGGCGTCACCCCGCATCAATATCTGGTGCGCTCGCGGCTGCGCCATGCGGCGCGGCTGCTGACGGATGATGACATCGCGGTCACCGATGTCGCCTACGACGTCGGCTTCGGCGATCTCTCCAATTTCGTCCGCACCTTCCATCGCGCTGCCGGCGTGTCGCCGACGAAGTTCCGGCAGGCGTCGAAGGGCGAGCGCAAGATTCTCCAAGAGCGCGCGACCCTCAACTGAATAGGGTCGTCTCCGGCGCGCGCCAGTTGCGGCGCGCTTTGCAATGGAGACGATCATGTACGACCACATCGGACTGCGTGTTGCCGACCTCGACGCCGCCACGCGCTTCTACACCGCGGTGCTGGCGCCGCTCGGCTACGCCCTGTGCTCGAGCGGCGACGACTATGCGGGCTTCGGGCCGAAGGGCGAGCCGGCGCTCTGGCTGCACCTGAACAAGGGACGCAAGGCCGACGGCGCGCATATCGCGTTTCGCGCCAAGGATCATGACGCGGTCAAGGCATTCCACAGCGAGGGCCTGAAGAGCGGCGGCCGCGACAATGGCGGCGCCGGCCCGCGCAAGGACTACAGCCCGACCTACTACGCGGCGTTCCTGATTGATCCCGATGGCAACAACATCGAGGCGGTTTGCGTGTGAGCGTCGGCCGCCATCGCCTCACACGCTGTCATGCCCCGGCTTGACCGGGGCATCCAGTACGCCGCGGCTTCTCGATTCAATCACAGCGGCCTCTGGAATACTGGATCGCCCGACCAAGTCGGGCGATGACACCTGAGATGATGGCCCTATCGCTCGTCTCTCCACATTATAGGAATCTACCATGGCCTCCATCCACAACGACATTTTCCTCCCCGTTCCCGCCCGCGACGTCTGGGACGCCGTACGCGATTTCGGCGCGCTGCCTCAGCGGCTGGCGCCGGGCTTCGTCACCGCCTGCACGCTCGACGGCGATGCACGCATCGTCACCTTCGCCAATGGATCAGTGGCGCGCGAGGTGCTGGTCGATTGCGACGATGCGCGGCGGCGGCTGGTCTACGCCATCAACAACGAGCGGCTCAGGCATTACAGCGCCTCGGTGCAGGTGATCGCCGAGGGCGAGGCGAGCTGCCGCCTTGTCTGGATCATCGACATGCTGCCGAACGAGCTTGCGGCTTACGTCCAGGGGCAGACCAGGGACGCCGTCGCCGCGATACACCGGGCGTTCCCGGCCGTGGCTGCGTGATCTCTCTCACAGAGCCCTGCCCTCGCCGGCCCTAACCATGGCCGCGTGCGTCCGGTTGGCTCCGCTCTCCCGGCGGAGCCACGCACGCGAGGAGCAGGCCATGAGAGGTGCGGACAAGGTGATCTGCCAGGCAGCCGCCGTGCTGCTGCTGTTTTCGATCTCGAGCGCGCCGGCAAAGGCGCAGTTCCTCGGCGGTGGAGGCGCCGGCGGCGAGGACATGATGACCCAGATGGCGCCGATGCTGGAGATGATGAAGGCGAAGATGGGCAAGCGCCGCTTCGCCATGCTGATGCAGACCATGGGTCCGATGATGAGCCGCATGATGGAGAACGGCGGCGGCGGGCTCGGCGGCATGATGGGGGGCGGCGGCGGCAATTTCGGCGGTGGCTTCGGCGCGCCCAATTACGGCGGCTACTCGCCGATTGGCGGTGGCGGCTACATGCCGACCGGAATGGTCGGCACGGGTGGCGGCGACATCATGGGCATGCTGGGTGGTTCCGGCGGCGGCGACATGATGGCGATGATCCCGCAATTGATGCGGCTCGCCAATGTCGGCGGCGGTGGCGGCCATCGCCGCCACAGACACCGCTAGTCTGCAACGCCCGAAAGCGCAGGCCTGATCGCAGGTTTCGTCTCGCGCGGCCCCCAGCGTGTCAGCACCACGCTGGAGCACGAGAGCAGGCCGAGCACGACCATCGAGCTGGCGGCCAGCCAGAAGAAGCTCTGCGCGGTGGCGTCGTGCGTCGACAGCCACCAGCCGATCGCCGCGATGTAGATCAGGCGCGCGGTCTGCGCCAGCACCGGCCCGATCACCTTGGCCGCGCCCTGCGACGAGAAATACATTGTCGAGGCGAGCCCGATGAAGGCGTAGAACGGCGCCACCGTCGACAGATATTCATGGCTGGTCGCGCGCACGGTGGCGCTGTCGGTGAAGATGTTGACCCAGAGATCTGGGAACAGCGCGACGAGGCACGCCGGCGCGCCGACGGCGACGAACGCGCTCGCACCGGCGATCCAGGCGATGCGCCGGGCGCGCGCGATGCGCACCGCGCCGATCGCCATGCCGATCATCGGCACCGAAGCGATGCCGAACGAGAACGCGATCGAGGTCAGCAAAAATTCCAGCCGCGCGCCGATGCCGTAGCCGGCGAGGATCGCAGTGCCGAACTTTGCCAGCATGTGGGTGAAGATCGAGATCGTCAGCACCGATTGCAGCGGCGAGAAGCAGGCGATGGCGCCGACCTTCAGGATATCGAAGAACATCGCCCACTGAACGCGCAGCCCGCGCAGTTTCGGTACGATTCGGGCGCGGCCGGAGAACAGGTACCAGCCCATCACACAGATGTTCATGGAATAGGCGATCAGCGAGCCGGCCGCGACGCCGCGCATGCCGAACTGCGGCACGGGCCCGAGCCCGAGGCCCAGCGTGCCGCCAAGCACGACCTGCATGACCGCGGAATTCAGCATCAACAGCGAGGGCAGCTTCATGTTGCCGGTGCCGCGCAACACGCCGGCCATGGTGTTGAGCAGCCACGGCAGCACGGCCCCGCCAAAAAACACCTGTGTGTAGGCGACCGCATGCGTCAGCACATCCCCGCGTCCGCCGAGCATCTCCAGCACCTTGGGCCCGAAGATCAGCATGCCCAGCATGAAGACGAGGCCGAAGGTGATGCCGATCAAGAGCGCATGTGCGGCGAGAGTGCCGGCGCGCTCGCGATCGCCTGCGCCGAGCGCCCGCGCGATGGCCGACGCCACGGCGCCGCCCATGGCCCCGCCGGACATCGTCATGGTCAGGATCACTGTCGGAAACACCAGCGCCATTGCCGCCAGCGCTTCGACGCCGAGCCGACCGATATAGGAGGTCTCCGCGATCACCACACAGGTGCCGGCCGACAGCGCGACCACGTTCGGCCAGGCGAGGCCGAGCAGCGTGCGCAGAATCGGCCCGTCCGTCAGCGCGCTTCGTACCGGCCGCGGAGGCGGCGGCAACGGACGCTCTTGTTCATCGACCGGGATTTCGGCGATGTCGGACATGTCCTCTCCCGGGCGCAGGCCATTCGCGGCGCGGCAATGCGTAGGTGTGCCAATAAATTTCTTCGCGCGGAAGGCGCGGCGACAGGCTTAGCACGGCAATTGCCGATTCCTCCTGCGCCGGATGCAGGCGTGCCCTGCGGCAGCGCATTTCAAGTGGTGGAATTACTCAATGGTCCACACCAGCGGCGGCCGACCGCCCGCTGTCGGGCGCAGGTGCACGCCGATGTGCCGCCCGCATCCGGCAGCGAGCCCCTCGAACAACCCTTCCAGCACTTTGGTGCAGGCGCGATGATAGTCGGCGACGTCATCCATCAGCTTCCAGCTCTGCTGGCGAAATTCAAACGTGCCTTCTGATGCCGTCGTCTCGACGGAGTCATCCTGCGCCGCAAACAGCGCATTCAGGAACGCTGCGAACTCGCTGGCGCCATCGCGGCGCATAGACAGCGCCGCCGCGACCTCGTCAAAATACTGCATCCCGATCAGCTTGCCGGTGAGGTGCAGGAGATAGCCGGCGTCTTCCGGGCCGAACAATTGCACCATGACGGGCGCGGCGGTGCGCACATATTCCATCGCGTAGTTGCGGTAGGCTTTTTCCAGCCGCGGCTTCGGCCAGCTCGCGACGGGCAAGGCAGGCGCGGTCTTAGCGTCGAACAACGGCGCTTCCAGATGGCGCGCGAACACCAGGCGCTGATCCAGCCCGAGCTGGTGGTCGTACTGATAATAATAGCCTTCGAGTCCGTCCTGACCGTCGACGCTCTGCTTGGTGCAGACGAAGCCGAGCCTGGTATCGCCGAGCGCGACGCCATTGTTGGCGTGCCAGCCGCGCAGCATCGCGCGCGAGACCTCGCCCGGCACGCCGCAGATCGCGGTGCCCTTCCAGATCCAGCGCGGCGGCGGATAGCGGATCCAGGCTTTGCGATCGCTCTCATACATGTACTCGACATGCACGCCGCCGATCCAGTTGGAGAGATAATGATATTGCGCGGCGGCCACCGCCGGCGGCAGATGATTGAGACCGAGCTTTTCGAGCCCCGGCAGGAAGCGCTCCTGCTGCTGGCGGCGAAACACGCGGAAGACGAATTCGGCGGCATCCGCAGTGCCGCGCCGCGTGACGACGGTGAGGATGAGGCCGGTGAAATAAGCGTGATAGAGGTCGGCGACCGCACGCCAGCGCTTCCATTGCGCTTCTTGTGCTGCGTCTGTTGCGGCGGTCATGTTCACTCCCGATCGTTGTTTTGATCGAGTGTGTCACCGCGACCGGTGCGAGGCAACCTGACGCTCAGGCAGAGCGCCCTGCACGCCAGCCCGTCAATTCCGCATCACGAATTTTGCGCAAGCCTGGCCGCGCGCTCGCGCTCGACGCGTTCGGTGACGTCGCGCGCCATCGCGACCGATCCGACCACGGCACCACCGGCATCGCGCACCAGCGCGAAGGTCATCTCGATATAGAGCTTGCGTCCGCTTTTGTGCAGCGCGCGGGTCAGCGTCGGCTTGCCCGCAAGCTTCATCGCCCCGGTGGCAAGCGCAGCTTCAAAGCCCTTCCAGTGCGCGGCACGCAGATGTTCGGGAATGATCAGATCGAGGTTCTGGCCGAGCGCCTCGTCCGCCGAGAAGCCGAACAGCGTGGTTGATGCGCGATTCCAGCGTGTGATCGTGCCGGCTCGATCCGAATAGATCAGCGCGTCCGCGACGCCTTCGAGGATTCTTGCGTCGAGTTGATCTGTCATCTCACCGCCTCGCACGTAGCTGGATTTCGCTTCGCATCCTGACACACATTCGGTGTCATCGCCCGGATCGGGCGATCCAGTATTCCAGAGGCATCTGTTGTTAGATGCCGATAGGCTGCGGCGTACTGGATGCCCCGGTCAAGCCGGGGCATGACAGTAGGGTGTGTAGCTACACCCGAAAATGCTTCGATAGTTTGAGCCCCTGCGCCTGGTAGTTCGAGCCGATGCGCTGGCCGTACATCGCGTCGGGGCGCGCCAGCATCTTCTCATAGACGAGACGGCCGACGATCTGGCCGTGCTCGAGGATGAACGGCACCTCGCGCGAGCGCACTTCGAGCACGGCGCGCGATCCCTGCCCGCCAGCGCCGGCGTAGCCGAAGCCGGGATCGAAGAAGCCGGCATAGTGCACGCGGAACTCGCCGACCAGGGGATCGAACGGCACCATCTCCGCGGCGTAATCGGGCGGCACCTGCACGGCTTCCTTGGAGGCGAGGATGTAGAACTCGCCGGGGTCGAGGATCAGGCTGCCGTCGGGACGCGCCGAGATCGGCTCCCAGAAATCCTCCACCGCATAGCCGGAGCGGCGGTCGACGTCGACGACGCCGGTGTGGCGCTTGGCGCGATAGCCGACGAAGCCGTTGGCCTTCTCGCCGGAGAGGTCGACGGAGACGGCGACGCCGCCGGTGAGATCGGCATCGTCGAGATCGACGAGACGCTCGGTCGCATGCAGCGCCTCGAGCTCGTCGATGTTGAGGATGGCATCTCCGGTGCGGAAGCGCACCTGGCTCAGGCGCGAGCCCTCGCTGACCAGCACCGGAAACGTCTTCGGGCTGATCTCGGCGTAGAGCGGGCCGTGATAGCCGGCGCCGATCATGTCGAAGCGTCGGGTGCCGTCGGCGATGACACGGGTGAAGACATCGAGCCGGCCGGTCGAGCTTTTCGGGTTGGCGGCGGCGACGATCTCCGGCGGCAGCGCCAGGCTTTCCAGGAGCGGCACGATGTAGACGCAGTTGGTCTCCAGCACCGCGCCATCGGCGAGGCTGAACTCGTGCAGCTTCAACTCGTCGATGCGCTCGGCGACGGTCGCGCCGGGACCCGGCAGGAAGCTGGCGCGAACGCGATAGGCGATGTCGCCGAGGCGAAGGTCGAGGCTCGCCGGCTGGATCTGGCTTTCGACGAAGTCATAAGCGGGCAGGATGAGGCCCGCCTTCGCCATCGCCGCGATCATGCGGTCGGGCAGGATACCATTGGCGTCGGCGGCAACCGTGAAGCTCAACCGGGGGTCCTCGTCAGGGGTCAAATGCATCCGGACATGCGGGAAATAGCAGCCTTTTACGGCTATCCGATGGACGCCTTGACGGAAAGGCCATTGCGGAATATGAGCATCACTTATCCCGTGGTGATTTGAGCCGGCCGGCTTGCAGCCACGTTAAATAAGTCGCTAAACAGGCCGGGGACCTCTGTGATCCCGGCCCGTGGAAGTTATCCAGGCCGGTTTTTTTGTGACCATTTTCGATGGTCACGCAGAGGAGGTCCTATGTCGAAGTCCCCGGCGTCCACCACGCAATACCGTCCTGAAACCCGCCTGGTCCATTCCGGCACCCTGCGCTCGCAATATGGCGAGACGTCGGAGGCGCTGTTCCTGACCCAGGGCTACGTCTACAACAGCGCCGAGGAGTGCGAGGCGCGGTTCAAGGGTGAGGACCCCGGCTTCATCTATTCGCGCTATTCCAACCCGACCATCTCGATGTTCGAGCGCCGCATGATCGAGCTCGAAGGCGCCGAAGCCGCGCGTTCGGCCGCGACCGGCATGGCCGCGGTGACGACCGCGATCCTGGCGCCGCTGAAGGCCGGCGATCACGTGGTGGCCTCGCGCGCCCTGTTCGGCTCCTGTCTCTACGTCATCCAGGATCTGTTGCCGCGCTACGGCATCGAGACGACGTTGGTCGACGGAGCCGATCTCGACCAGTGGCAGCGCGCCTTGCGGCCGAACACCAAGACGTTTTTCCTGGAGAGCCCGACCAACCCGACGCTCGACGTGCTCGACATTCCAGGGATCGCCGAGATCGCGCACAGCGGCGGCGCGCGGCTCGTCGTCGACAACGTGTTCGCGACGCCGATCTGGCAGAGCCCGCTCGCGCTAGGGGCCGACGTCGTGGTCTATTCCGCGACCAAGCACATCGACGGCCAGGGCCGTTGTCTCGGCGGGATCATCCTGTCGTCTGAAGCGTTCATCGCCGAGCACATCCACAATTTCATGCGCCAGACCGGCCCGTCGATCTCGCCGTTCAACGCGTGGGTCCTGCTCAAGGGCCTGGAAACGCTCGGCGTACGCGTGCGCGCGCAGACCGAGACGGCGGGACGCATCGCCGACGTGCTGGCGAGCCATCCGAAGATTTCGCGGCTGGTCTATCCCGGCCGCGCCGATCATCCGCAGGCAGCTCTCGTGAAGAAGCAGATGCGCGGCGGCTCGACGCTGGTCGGCTTCGAGGTCAAGGGCGGCAAGCAGGGTGCGTTCCGTGTGCTCAACGAGCTCAAGCTTGCAAAAATCTCGAACAATCTCGGCGATGCCAAGAGCCTCGTCACGCATCCGGCGACCACGACGCATCAGCGCCTCAAGCCGGAAGACCGCGCCGCGCTCGGCATCAGCGAGGGCTTCATCCGCTTCTCGGCGGGGCTCGAGCATGTGGATGATCTGATCGAGGATCTGACCGCGGCGCTGGAGAAGGCGTGAGGCGATTGGGCTCTCGTAGGGTCGATTAGCTAGCGGACTGCGCTTCGCGCAGCCGCGAGCTAACCCACCCTACGGCACCGAGCCTACATCGGCCGATACGTTCGCACGTCCGCGGGCACGTTGACGCCGAGCTTGATCTGACCGACGGAGCGGATGATGTCGTCGCCGAGGATCTGCGCGAAGCAGGCATAGCCCCAATCGTTCATGTGCAGGCCGTCGGCGATCACGAAACTCTCGACCGGGATCGATTGATTCTCGTGCCAGTCGCGCATCACCTCGAAGCGGGGGAAGATGCCGACGTGACGGAGCTCGGCGACCTTGCCGAGCAGGTGCACCATCTTGCCGGCGCTCTCCTTGCGCTGGTTGACGGCTGGCGAATATTGCGGATCGACCAGCACGATGTCGGCGCCGCCAGCGGCCTGGATGCGGGAGATGCCGTCCTCGACCATCTTGGCGGTGTCACCGGGATCGAGATTGCGCAGCACCGCATTGGTGCCGACCTGCCAGATCACGAGATCCGGATGCACGTCGATCACCTCCTTCTGGAGGCGCTTCATCATCTCGGGCGCGTCCTCGCCGCCGACGCCGGCATTGATGACGGTGATGTCGGCGGTCGGATATTGCCGGCGGAGCTGCGCGGCGAGACGGTTCGGATAGTTGAAATCGGGCGAGCTCGCGCCATAGCCTGCCGTCGACGACGAGCCGAACGCAACGATCACGACGGGTTTGCCGGCGACGAGCTTGCCCGCAACATGCGGCAGCGAGCCCATCGCCTTCGAGCCACCCTTCGGCGTGAGGCACGGCACGCGGCTGAAAATGTCCCCGGCGGATTTCGCGACCTGCTTCACCTTGTCGATGGCGCGGGCGGTCACGCCGCGCTGCTCGTGGGATGTCGCGGCGACGGTGGTCTGGGAGGGCGAAGCGGAAGCCGGACTAGCGGCCTGCTGCGGCGCGGGCGTTGCCTGCGTGGCCTGCGCCTGCACTGGTGCCAGCGACACCGGCGTCAGGAGCAGCAGAGCCGCCGCGGGCGCAGCCAGCCATGCTGTCAACCAAAAAGGGCGGAGAGAACTCATTAACGCTAGACCTCAATTTTGCTGCTGGGCCGGCCCCAGATGGGCTGCGTCGATCACAAACTGTGCCAACGCCCGGCCAAGGCAGTCATGGACCTGTTTCGCCAGCTCTGGCCCGCGGGACGGGCTGAACAGGTCGAACTGACCCTGATCATTCCACTGCCGCATGATCGCGAAACGGTCGAACAGCGGGATGTCATGCTCCTGCGCCACCACCCGCATATTGTCGAGATAGGGCGGCACCGAGATCATGGTTTCGGTACGCGGGCTGTACTGCAAGTTCATCAACACGACGTCAGCCCCTGCTTTTTGCAGCGCGGAAACCCCTTCGGTCACCGCCCCGCGAAAATCATCGGGATCAATCGCTCGGATAGCATCCACAGTCCCGGTCTGCCAGATGACCAAAGTAGGCCTTTTTGCTTCCATCAGCTTAACGAAGGTCGCGGCCGCCTCCTCGGCCGTCTTCTTGCTCTGTATTTCTACGGAGACGTGCACGGTCTCCGACGGCAGCAGCCTGTCCTGCAGGATGGCCTGCATGCGCGCCGGATAGGAGCTGTCCTCTGAGGCCGGAATCGTGGTCGAACGGCTGCCGATGACGAGGATTTCCAGCGGTTTGCCGGCCTTGATGGCATCGGCGACCCGGGGAAGCTGGCTTTCAGTGGTGAGCAGATAGGATGGCAATTCGCAGGCTGGGGGCGCGGCCGGACCAGCCGGCACGGCTTCGCCCGCGCGCGCCAGGGGCGCGGCGAGGTTACCGCACAGCAGGACCAGGCTCAGGAGAACCTTCGCCTTCATCAGCCCCCTCCCGCCAGATCGGCGTTGCCGACGGCGTTTTTGGTTTTCGCACCGCTCTTGTCAGCCACGCGCTTGTACCACGAAATCACCCAGGCAACGCCCCACATGATCAGGATTCCGGAGAGACTAATCAGCGCATGCATGGCTGCGCCGCCGGAGACTTCGGCCAGGATGAAATGGCCGGCGAAGGCGAGGAAGACGCCGAGACAAAAGATCTCCAGGGAATGCTGGCCGCAGAGGATCAGCGGCCGCAGCCAGGGCGATTTCAGGCCCGGCCATTCCCGGGGCAGGAAGCGAACGGTGAGCGCGGCGAACGCCAGGAAATGCGTGAAGCGCAGCACGTCGAGATCGGCCTTGTCGATCGGATACATCCACTGCTCGAGCCGCCTCGGCATGAAGTGGGAGAGCTGCGGCACATACCAGGTCAGCGTCACGTAGAACGCCGCGACGAGATAGGCGATCGATATCCACATCGTGACGCGGGACGCCAGGATGCGCGACATGCGTCGCGCACCTCCGAGCGCACACCATGCACCGAATACGAAAAGCAACTGCCAGGCGAAGGGATTGAACGCCCAGAAGCCGTTCGGATAGGCCGACAGATACAGGTCGTATTCCCAGGTCACCGCGTAGAGCAGAACCGAGAGGCCGAGCGTCACGTCGGGCCGCCATTTCATCAGCCACAAGATCAAGGGCAGCGCCAGCATCAGCACGATATAGAGCGGCAGCACGTCCATGTTGACCGGACGAAAGCGCAGCAGCAGCGCCTGCACGATCGTGACGTCGGGCTGCTTGAGGAAATCCATGATGCCCATCTCTTCGGTGTAGAGCGGGTTCTCGAACCTGGTCGCAACGTAGGAGATTTCGGCGAGGAAGATCGTGAACAGAAAGACGTGGGCGACATAGATCTGCCAGACGCGCCGCAGGATGCGCGCGGTGGCGACGACGAAGCCGCTTTCGAGCATGGCACGACCGTAGACGAACGCCGCGGTATAGCCGGAGATGAAGATGAAGATCTCGGTGGCGTCGCTGAAGCCGTAATTGCGGATCGTGAACCAGGTCAAAAGGCTCGGCGGCAGATGGTCGACGAAGATCAGCCACAGCGCGAGCCCGCGGAACAGGTCGAGCCGGAGTTCGCGCTCGCCGGTGGCGGGCAGCGTGATGGCCGGCGCGGCGGAGCGCAGCTTCGCCTCCGCAGGTCTGGCCTCCGCAGGCTTGCCGGTTCCCGCGATCGTCGATCCCGTCACTTGGTCGGCAATGGTCATCGGGGGTTCGAAACCCTTCCGCAAATCGCGACGTGTCATGGAGTGTACAGGTCCGGCCGTCGTCTCGCAAAGCGGCCGGATCACATTGGGTCTACTTCCTCGGCAATTCTGGCGGCACGATGTCACCAAAACCGCCTGCGGGCGTTGGTTCCCGGCCGGGTTTTCGTTATGATGGCCGCCATGTATCGCGCTGTGACCCGCCAGATCGAAGTGACCGTCGAGCCGAACTTTGTTCCGGAGCAGTCGTCGGCTGACCGCTCCCGCTATTTCTGGTCCTACACCATCGTCATCACCAATTCCGGCGACGAAACCGTGCAGCTGAAGACGCGGCACTGGATCATCACCGACGCCACCGGCCGCCAGCAGGAGGTCAGGGGCGAGGGCGTCGTCGGCGAGCAGCCGACCCTGGCTCCCGGCGAGCGCTTCGAATACACCTCCGGCGTGCCGCTCGCGACCGCCTCGGGATTCATGACGGGCCGCTACCAGATGGTCAGCGAAAGCGGCGAACGCTTCGAGATCGACGTGCCGACGTTCTCGCTGGACAGCCCGGACAACAAGCGGGTGTTGAATTAGCGCGGTGCCGTAGGGTGGGCAAAGGCGCAAAGCGCCGTGCCCACCATTCCAAACGTGGCGCATAAGATGGTGGGCACGCTGCGCTTTGCCCACCCTACGACTGGATTGCTTCGCTGCGCGCGCAATGACGGAGGATGCGACGCCTACGCGTCTTCCACGCCCGCCTCGTGCGGCGTGAACTGGTACACCGACGAGCAGAACTCGCAGGTCACGACGACCTTGTCGTCCTTGACCATGGCGGCGCGGTCGTCGGGCGAGAAGCTCTTCAGCATCGCACCAACCGCGTCGCGCGAGCAGGAGCATTGCGCCTTCAGCACCAGCGGATTGAACACACGCACGCCGCGCTCGTGGAACAGGCGGAACAGCAGCCGCTCGCCGGAGAGTTCGGGGTCGATCAGCTCGACGTCCTCGACGGTCTCGACCAGCGAACGCGCCTCGACCCAGGCGTCGTCTTCGGCGACAGCATGCACCTCGGCGCCTTCGGGCGCATCGCCGGGATGCAGATCGGCCTGACGCGCGCGCTCGGGCGCCTTCGGCAGGAACTGCATCAGCATGCCGCCGGCGCGCCAGCGATGCTTGCCGCCGTCGTTCGAGCGCCACTCCTCACCGACCGCGAGACGCACGCGCGTCGGGATCTGCTCGGAGCGCATGAAATATTCGTGGGCGGCATCTTCCAGGCTGCCGCCGTCGAGCGCGACCAGACCCTGGTAGCGGCTCATGTCGGGACCCTGGTCGATGGTCATGGCGAGATGACCGTTACCGAGGAGCGTGCCGGAATCTTTTGTCTCGCCGAGGCGCTCGGCATCGTAGCGCGCATAGGCGCGGAGGCGATCCGGCGCCATGTAGTCGACGACCAGGAACGACACCGGACCGTCGGTCTGGGCCTGGAGGATGAAGCGGCCCTCGAACTTCAGCGCCGAGCCGAGCAGCGTCGTCAGCACGATGGCCTCGCCGAGCAGCTTGCCCACGGCAGCGGGATAATCGTGCTTGGTCAGGATCTCGTCGAGCGCGGGACCGAGCCGCACGAGGCGGCCGCGCACGTCGAGTGCGTCGACCTCGTACGGCAGCACGGCGTCATCGATGGGAACCGCTGATGGTGCGCGAACCGGGCCTTCAGGCCCGGTATTCATGTCAGGGGATTGGGAAACCATGGCGCTTTATCTGGGGTCGATGGAGGAAAATGGAAGAGGGCGCGGAGCGCTCCCCGGCATGCAGAATAGATCGCACGAAAGCACGACAAACTCAGGGTCGCCCCGGGGGCGCGCAAAGCGCGAGCCCGGGACCCATAACCACAGGATTACGATGTACCCGGCGACGACCACTCCGAGTCCTCGCCAAACAAATCTCTGTGGTTACGGGTCCCGGATCGGCGCGCCGCTGTGCGGCGCTGGTCCGGGACGACGGCAGTGGATGCGGCCACCGGCGCGGCCACCCGCTCCACCGTCTCGTTACTTCACCGCGTCAAAGCACCAGGCCAGAATGCCCTTCTGCGCATGCAGGCGGTTTTCGGCCTCGTCGAACACGACCGATTGCGGGCCGTCGATCACTTCGTCGGTGACTTCCTCGCCGCGATGGGCGGGCAGGCAGTGCATGAACAGCGCATCGGGCTTGGCCAGCGACATCAGCTTCGAATTGACCTGATAGGGCTTGAGCACGTTGTGACGGTGCTCGCCTTCCTTGTCGCCCATCGACACCCATGTGTCGGTGACGACGCAGTCGGCCCCCTTCACGGCGGCCTCGGGATCGGTGCCGAGCACGATCGGCGCGCCGGTGGCCTTGATGAAGTCCCGCATTACCTTTTTCGGCGCAAGCTCCGGCGGCGTCGCGACATTGAGCTTGAACTTGAAGCGCTCGGCGGCATGCGCCCAGGACGCCAGCACGTTGTTGTCGTCGCCGGTCCAGGCCACCGTCCTGCCCTCGATCGGGCCGCGATGCTCTTCGTAGGTCATGAGGTCGGCCATCACCTGGCAAGGGTGCGAGCGCCGTGTCAGGCCGTTGATGACGGGCACCGTCGCATATTCCGCCAGCTCCAGCAGGGCCTCGTGATTGAGGATACGGATCATGATGGCGTCGACATAGCGCGACAGCACGCGCGCGGTGTCGGCGATGGTCTCGCCGCGGCCGAGCTGCATCTCGGCGCCGGTCAGCATGATGGGCTCGCCGCCGAGCTGGCGCATGGCGACGTCGAACGAGACGCGGGTGCGCGTGGAGGGACGCTCGAAGATCATCGCCAGCGTCTTGCCTTCCAGCGGCTTCACCGGCTGGTGCGCTTTCTGCTTCGCCTTCATGGCGGAGGAGGCCGCGAGCATGCTCTTGAGCTCCGACAACGGGAGCTCGTTGATATCCAGAAAGTGCTTCGGGGACTTGCTCATCAGCTCGCCGCCCGCTTGGTCTGACTGGACGAGATCGCGGCGCAGGCGCGCTCGAGCCGCCCGACGCTGTCCTCGATCTCGGCTTCGGTGACGATCAAAGGCGGCAGGAAGCGCACGACATTGTCGCCGGCGCCGACCGTGAGCAGTTTTTCGTTGCGCAATGCCGCTCCGAGATCGCCTGACGGCACCACGGCCTTGATGCCGATCAGAAGGCCTTCGCCGCGCACTTCGCTGACGATGTCAGGATAACGATCGATCACGGAGGCGAGCTTCTGCTTGAGCAGCAGCGACATCTTCTGCACGTGGTCGAAGAAGCCGGGCTTGAGCATGACGTCGAGCACAGCGTTGGCAGCCGAGATCGCGAGCGGATTGCCGCCGAAGGTCGAACCGTGCGAGCCGGGCCCCATGCCGGCAGCCGCGTCCGCGGTCGCCAGCACCGCGCCGATCGGGAAGCCGCCACCGAGCGCTTTGGCCAGCGACATCACGTCAGGCGTGACGCCGGTGCGGCGATGCGCGAACAGATCGCCGGTGCGGCCCATGCCGGTCTGCACCTCGTCGAACGCGAGCAGCAGGCCCTTCTCATCGCAGAGCTGGCGCAACGCCCTCAGGAAGGCGGGCGTTGCCGAACGCACGCCGCCCTCGCCCTGGATCGGCTCGATCAGGATGCCGGCGGTCTGCGGACCGATCGCCTTCTTGACGGCTTCGACATCGCCATGCGGGACCTGGTCGAAGCCGTCCATCGGCGGGCCAAACCCTTCGAGATATTTTGCCGAACCGGTCGCGGCGAGCGTTGCCAGCGTGCGGCCGTGGAAGGCGCCTTCGAAGGTGATGATGCGGTAACGTTCCGGATGACCCTTGGAGAAGTGATGATGGCGGACGAGCTTGATCACACCTTCCAGCGCTTCGGCGCCGGAATTGCAGAAGAACACGAAGTCCGCGAAGCTTTCGTTGCACAGACGCGCGGCGAGCTTCTCGCCGTCCGGGCTCTGGAACAGGTTCGACATATGCCAGAGTTTGGTGGCCTGCTCCTGCAACGCCTTGACCAACGCAGGATGAGCATGGCCGAGCGCATTCACCGCCACGCCCGAGGTGAAATCGAGATAGCGATCGCCATTGGTCGCAATCAGCCAGCAGCCTTCACCGCGCTCGAAACCGAGGTCGGACCTGGCGAAAACGGGGAGCAAATGCGGCGCTGCGCTGTTAGTCATGACGATCACTTGAATGTTGCGGACGGTGTGAGCGTGCATTGCGCAACGCACCATTGACCGGCCCGGAAAACGAAACGTGCCGCCTTTTAAGGGCGGCACGTGTGACTATCTTATGCCTGGTGAAACCGGTGTCAATGCCGCCCGGAAAGCCTCGCGAAACGCAAAATCCGTAGTCTTGCGGTGGCGATTTTGCGTATTTCCGCCACGGAACATGTGGAAGCGAGTCGGCGGACTCTTGCGCGTGAGTCACGCCATATTGTAGCGTTTGGCTTGTCAGATACGACATCTCGTGCAGCAGTTCTGATCCTCTAAGTCCTCATGTACCGGCGTAAGCGTTCGGGCGCATCTGGTGCGCCCGGCGAGCCTTAAGGGATTCTGGCGGCACGGGTTTTTCGAAGCTTAGGCATTCGCCGTGCGGCCGCCAGGATGGCAGGCGCCGGCGAAGGAAAGGGTGCAATGACCGTTTTGACCTGGTCGGATGATCGCGTCGAGCAGCTGAAAAAGCTCTGGGAGGCCGGACTTTCGGCCAGCCAGATCGCCGCTGAACTCGGCAATGTGACCCGCAATGCCGTAATCGGCAAAGTGCACCGGCTCGGCCTGTCGGGCCGCGCCAAGAGCCCTTCATCGGCAGCGCCGCGGCCGCGCAAGGCGCGTCCGGCGCAGCACATGATGCGGGTGACACGCCCGATCGCACGCGGCAACACCGCGCTGGCGCAGGCCTTCGAAGTCGAGGTCGAGGCCGAACCGGTCACCTACGACAACGTCGTGCCGATGAGCCAGCGGCTGTCGCTGCTGGAGCTGAACGAGGCGACCTGCCACTGGCCGGTCGGCGATCCCTCGAGCCCGGATTTCTTCTTCTGCGGCGGCAAGGCGCTCTCCGGCCTGCCCTACTGCGCCCAGCACTCGCGCGTGGCGTATCAGCCCGCGGCCGAGCGCCGGCGCGCGCCGGCGAAGCCGGGTCCGCGCTGAAGTCGTTCTGAGCTCAGACAAGGAGCCGTCACACGATGACGGCTCAGCAAATCCGATGTCGTCCCGGACAAGCGCGCCTCAAGCGCGCGCTGATCCGGACCCCCTAACCACCGCAAGATGTGGCTACGGGGACTCGGAGTTACCTTTTCGCACAATAATCACTCGCGGTGGGCGTCCTGGACCCGCGCTTACGCTTGTCCGGGACGACACCGAGAGATGGCCGCAGCTCACCGAGCTTACGCCTGCTCCGCCTTCGCAAAGCGATCGTCCAGTGCGTAGCCCGCGCCGCGGACGGTGCGGATCGGGTCCTGCTCGCGGCCGAGATTGAGCAGCTTGCGCAGGCGGCCGATATGGACGTCGACGGTGCGCTCGTCGATGTAGATGTCACGGCCCCAGACGCTGTCGAGCAGCTGCTCGCGCGAGAACACGCGGCCGGGATGCTCCAGGAAGAACTCCAGCAGGCGATATTCGGTCGGACCGAGATCGATCGGCCGGCCCGAGCGCGCCACGCGGCGCTTGTCGCGGTCGAGCTCGATGTCGCCATAGGCGAGCACGGTGGCGAGCCGCTCCGGGCTGGCGCGCCTGAGCAGGCCCTTCACGCGTGCCAGCAGCTCCGGCACCGAGAACGGCTTGACGATGTAGTCGTCGGCGCCGGTCGCAAGGCCCCGCACCCGCTCGCTCTCCTCGCCGCGCGCGGTGAGCATGATGATCGGGAGCTGCTTGGTCTCGGGCCGGGTGCGCAGCCGCCGGCACAGCTCGATGCCGGAGAGGCCCGGCAGCATCCAGTCGAGCACGATCAAATCGGGGATATGCTCCTTGAGGCGGGTGTCGGCATCGTCGCCGCGCATCACCGTCTCGACGTCATAGCCGTCGCCTTCGAGGTTGTAGCGGAGAAGCTCGGTGAGAGCTTCCTCGTCCTCAACCACCATAATGCGTGCGCCCATGGTGTTCGTCGCTCCTTAAGTGTTCGGGACCGTCGTGGCGAAAGTCGTCATGTCGCCCTTCGGCCGCTTGTCGGTGATCGCCTGGCCCTCGATCATGTAGAACACGGTCTCGGCGATGTTGGTGGCGTGGTCACCGATGCGCTCGATGTTCTTGGCGCAGAACATCAGGTGGATGCAGAACGAGATGTTGCGCGGATCCTCCATCATGTAGGTGAGGAGCTCGCGGAACAGCGAGGTGCAGATGGCGTCGACTTCCTCGTCGCCCTTCCACACCGCCATCGCCGCCGGCAGATCGTGCGCGGCATAGGCGTCCAGCACCGACTTGACCTGCTGCTGCACGAGATCGGTCATGTGCTCCAGGCCGCGGAACAGCTTGAGCGGATGGAAATCCGTCTCCAGCGCCGCGACGCGCTTGCCCATGTTCTTGGCGAGGTCGCCGATCCGCTCGAGATCGGTGGCGACGCGCATGGCGCCGACGATCTCGCGCAGATCCACCGCCATCGGCTGGCGGCGCGCGATGGTGAGAACGGCGCGCTCCTCGATCTTCTTCTGGAGCGCGTCGAGCTCGGTGTCGATGGTGACCACGCGCTGGCCGAGCGCGACGTCGCGGCGGATCAGCGCGTCGACGGAATCGACGATCATGCGCTCGGCGATGCCGCCCATCTCGGCGACCAGGCGCGTGAGCTCCTGGAGGTCGGTGTCGAAGGCCTTTGCGGTATGTTCAGAACCCATGTTCCGTCTCCTCAGCCGAACCGGCCGGTGATGTAATCCTGCGTGCGCCGGTCGGTCGGCGACGTGAAGATCTTGCTGGTGTCGTCGAACTCGATCAGCTCGCCGAGATACATGAAGGCGGTCTTGTCGGAGACGCGCGCCGCCTGCTGCATGTTGTGGGTGACGATCGCGATCGTGTAGTTCTCGGACAGTTCCTGGATCAGCTCCTCGACCTTGGCGGTCGAGATCGGGTCGAGCGCCGAGCAGGGCTCGTCGAACAAGATCACCTCGGGCCGCACCGCGACCGTGCGGGCGATGCAGAGGCGCTGCTGCTGGCCGCCGGAGAGCGACAGGCCGGAGGCGTTGAGCTTGTCCTTGACCTCGTTCCACAGCGCGCCGCCGCGCAGCGCCTTCTCGACGCGGTCGTCCATCTCGGACTTCGAGATCTTCTCGTAAAGGCGGATGCCGAAGGCGATGTTCTCGTAGATCGTCATCGGGAACGGCGTCGGCTTCTGGAACACCATGCCGACGCGGGCGCGCAGCAGATTGAGGTCCAGCTTGGGGTCGAGGACGTTGGTCTGGTCGAGCATGAGCTGACCGGTGACGCGCTGGCCCGGATAGAGGTCGTACATCCGATTGAAGATGCGCAGCAGGGTCGACTTGCCGCAGCCCGACGGGCCGATGAACGCCGTGACGCGGTTGGTACCGAGCGCCAGATTGATGTTCTTCAGCGCGTGGTGCTCGCCGTAATAGAAATTGAGGTTGCGCACCGTCACCTTGGCCGGAGCTTCGGGCAGCACCGGCGCTTGGGGCAAACCACCGGCCGCGCTCATCGATACGGAAAGATCACTCATTTTGCGGTCCTCTCGGCGCTCAGAATGCGCGCGCCAATATTCAGGGCAAGAACGGTCAGGGTGATGAGCAGCGCGCCGCTCCAGGCGAGCTGCTTCCAGTAGGCGTAGGGGCTCTGCACGAAATTGTTGATGGTGACCGGCAAGTTCGCCATCGTCTTGTTCAGACCCAGGCTGAAGAACTGGTTCGACAGCGCGGTGAAGAGCAGCGGCGCGGTCTCGCCGGCGACGCGGGCGGTGGCCAGCATCACGCCGGTGATGAGGCCCGAGCGCGCCGCGCGATAGGCGATGCGCTTGATCACCAGCGAGCGCGGCAGGCCGAGCGCCGAGGCCGCCTCACGCAGTGCGTTCGGCACCAGCAGCAGCATGTCCTCGGTCGTGCGCAGCACCACCGGGATGACGATCACCGCAAGCGCGAGGCAGCCGGCAATCGCCGAGAAGCCGCGCATCGGCACCACCACCGCACCATAGATGAACAGGCCGATGATGATCGAGGGCGCCGAGAGCAGGATGTCGTTGATGAAGCGGATCACCGAGGTCAGGCGGTCGTTGCGGCCGTACTCGGCGAGATAGGTGCCGGCGAACAGACCGAGCGGCGCGCCGATGCCGACGCCGAGCACGGTCATGATGATCGAACCCACGATGGCGTTGCGCAGGCCGCCCTCGGTCGAGCCCGGAGGCGGCGTGTCCGCAACGAAGAGCTCCAGGTTCAGGCCGGCAATGCCGTTGTAGAGCAGCGTCATCAGAATCAGCGCGAGCCATGTGACGCCGAAGGCAGCGGCAGCCAGGCAGAGCACACGGATGACGATGTCCATGCGGCGGCGGCGTGCGTAGATCGGGTTCATGTTACTTCCCCGCCTTCTTTTCAAGACGCATCAGCATCAACCGTGCAGCCGCGAGCACGAAGAATGTCAGCACGAACAGCAGCAGGCCGAGCAGGATCAGGCCGGACTGGTGCAGGCCGTCGCTCTCGGCGAACTCCGATGCGATCGCCGCCGAGATCGTGGTGCCCGGGGCGAAGATCGACGACGAGATGCGGAACGAGTTGCCGATGATGAAGGTCACCGCCATGGTCTCGCCGAGCGCGCGGCCGAGCGCCAGCATGACACCGCCGATGACGCCGACGCGGGTGTAGGGGATCACCACGCTGCGCACGACTTCCCAGGTGGTGCAGCCGACGCCGTAGGCGGCTTCCTTGAGCACCGGCGGCACCGTCTTGAACACGTCGACCGAGATCGAGGTGATGAAGGGCAGCACCATGATGGCGAGGATCAGCGCCGCGTTGAACAGGCTGAGATAGGACGGCGGGCCTGCGAAGATCGCGCCCAGCACGGGGACGCCGTCGAAGATCTTGATCATGAAGGGCTGGAACGTGTTGGCCAGGAACGGGCCGAGCACGAAGAAGCCCCACATGCCGTAGATGATCGAGGGAATGCCGGCGAGCAGCTCGATCGCCATGCCGATCGGGCGGCGCGCCCATTGCGGGCAGAGCTCGGTCAGAAAGATCGCAATGCCGAGACCGACCGGAATGGCGATCGCCATCGCGATGAAGGAGGTGATGAGCGTGCCGTAGATCGGGCCGAGCGCGCCGAGCACGGGCGGATCTGCCGACGGCGCCCAGCGCTGCGTCCACAGGAAGGCGAAGCCGTATTCCTTCATCGCCGGGAACGCGCCGACGATCAGCGAGATGATGATGCCGCCGAGGATGAGCAGCACCGAGATCGCGGACAGCCGCGTGATCCAGTAGAAGGTGAGGTCGCCGAGCTTGAAGGCGCCCAAGGCCTTGGCGCGGTCATACGGTCCGGCGTCGTCGATTACATCGCTCTGAACGGCCATCTCTGCCACGCCGATCCCCTGTGCCCGTTTGATATACGCTTGTTGTCGGTCTTGTTGTTGGTCTTGCGCTCCGGATGCGGCGCGAGGCCGATCCGGAGCGGAGGTCTTGTGAGATCCCGGCGCCCAGTCCGGGACACAGAGCGCTTAGCTCTTGATCTCGGCAGCCCAGGTCTTCTCGATCAGCTGGACGACCGGGTCCGGCATCGGGATGTAGTCGAGCTCTTCAGCCGCCTTGCCGCCGCTCTTGAAGGCCCAGCGGAAGAACTTGATGGCTTCCTGCGAGGCTGCCTTGTCGGTGGCATCCTTGTGCATGAGGATGAAGGTCGCCGCCGTGATCGGCCAGGACTTGTCGCCGGGCTGGTCGGTCAGGATGACGTAGTAGCCGGGAGCCTTGGCCCAGTCGGCGTTGGAAGCGGCGGCCTGGAAGGCCTCGACGGTCGGCTGCACTGGCTTGCCGGCCTTGTTGACGAGACCGGTGTAGGTCAGCTTGTTCTGCTTGGCATAGGCGTACTCGACGTAGCCGATCGAGTTCTTGGTCTGGCTGATGTTGCCCGACACGCCTTCGTTGCCCTTGGCGCCGACGCCGACCGGCCACTCGACCGCGGTGCCCTCGCCGACCTTGCTCTTCCAGTCCGCGCTGGCCTTGGCGAGATAGTTGGTGAAGTTGAAGGTGGTGCCCGAACCATCCGAGCGGCGGACCACGGTGATCGCGTCCGACGGCAGCTTCACGTTCGGATTGAGCTTCTTGATCGCGGCGTCGTCCCACTTGGTGATCTTGCCGAGATAGATGCTGGCCAGGGTCTCGCCGTCGAACACCAGCTCGCCGGGCTTCACGCCCTCGATGTTCACGACCGGAACGATGGCGCCCATCACCATCGGCCACTGGACGAGGCCGTCCTTTTCGAGCTGCTCGGCCTTGAGCGGCGCGTCGCTGGCGCCGAAGGTCACGGTCTTGGCCTGGATCTGCTTGATGCCGCCGCCGGAGCCGATCGACTGGTAGTTCAGACCGTTGCCGGTCTCCTTCTTGTAGGCGTCAGCCCACTTGGAATAGATCGGGAACGGGAACGTCGCACCGGCACCCGTGATGTCGGCAGCAAACGCCGCCGTCGCCGATGCGGCGACCAAGCCGGCAGCGACGATAGTTTTGATGAAATTCATGGTGGTCTCCATACAGGGGAGCGAAGCGCCATCCGCGCCCGATCGCGCTCCCCGTGCCGCCCCTTTAGGAGCGGTCGGCTGTGCTTTTACGAAGGTTTCGTGACAGCTGGATGACACGGCCAAGCGATTGAAATCGCTTGAATATCAGGTTGAAGCCGCGGTCTTCGCCTGGGGAAAACAGGCCGTGAAAACGGCGCCCTGCTTGGGCACGCTCTCGATCAAAAGCCGGCCGCGATGGCGGTTAAGAATATGTTTCACCAGCGATAATCCGAGCCCCGTCCCGCCCTGCGAGCGGCTGTCGCCGACGTCGACCCGGTAGAACCGCTCGGTCAGTCGCGGCAGATGCTCGGGCGCGATGCCGGGGCCGAAATCGCGCACCAGGACCCGGATTTCCTGAGTTCCATCAGTGGCTGCCGCCGCGGCCAGCGACACGATGACACGTCCGCCCGACGCCCCGTATTTGAGCGCGTTCTCGATCAGGTTCTCGAACAGGCGGAGCAATTCCTCGCGGTCGCCCGCGATCATCACCGGGGTCTCAGGCAGATGGGTTTCGACCTCGACCTGGCGCTCCCGCGCCAGCGGCTCGAGCCCGTCGGCGACCTGGAAGATGATCGGCAGCAGGTCGACCAGGGTGTCGGGCCGCACATGGGCCGACAGCTCGACCCGCGACAGCGAGAGCAGATCGTCGATCAGGCGCGCCATCCGGGTCGCCTGGTTGTGCATGATGCCGAGGAACCGCTCGCGTGCCTTGGGATCGTCCTTGGCCTGGCCCTGGAGCGTGTCGATAAAGCCGGACAGCGCGGCGAGCGGCGTGCGCAGCTCGTGGCTGGCATTGGCGACGAAATCTGCGCGCATCTCCTCGACCCGGCGCAGCGGCGTCTGGTCGTGGAAGGTCATCAGCATGCATTTGTCGGCGCCGCCGAAGGAGGTCGGCACCGGCACAGGCGTAATGGTCAGCTCCATCCAGCGGTCGACCGGCACATGGTCGAGATAGGTCGTGCGCCGCGGCTCAGTGGTCGCAATGGACTCCCGCAGCGCCGTGATGATCTCCGGCGAGCGCAGCGCGAACTGGGCGAGCTCGTTCTTGCGCAGCGCCGGCGCCAGCTGGGCGGCGGCGGCATTGAGATGGATGACACGCCCGGCGCGGTCGAGCAGCACCGCCGGATCCGGCATGCCGGCGACGACCGCGGCCACCGCCGCGCTCTCGACCGGGTTGACGCGGCGGGTGTCGTCGCGCGAGGCGGCGTTGTCGTGCAGCCGCCAGGGGATCAGCGCCGCGGCCGCGATGCAGAGGAACACGGTCGCCGCCCGCATCACCGACAATTCGCCGAGCGAGACCACCACCGACAGCGCCAGCGCCGCGGCGATCAGGATGACGGTCGAATGCCGCAGCCGGTCGGACCAGGGCTGCGCGGAGGGAGAAGATGGGGCGTCGATCGCCATCGGGGCGGGCTTCTCCTAAGGGGATGCGCCGGTCAGGCGCCCGTGTCGCTGCGCTCTCTCACATAGGCGGCTTCACGCGCCGGGCCGGGGTCGAGCTTGAGCGCCGCCTGCTGCAAGCGCTTCGATCGAGCGCCGATTATAACCTCGCGAAACGTCAGCAAGATTACAGATATGACAAAGGGGGAGAGATAATAGAGGACGCGGAACAGGAGCATGCCACCCAGCAGCTCCTCGCGGTCCATCTGCCAGAGGCCGACCAGCATGGCGGCATCAAACACGCCGAGTCCTCCCGGCGAGTGGCTGGCGAAACCGAGCAACGTCGCCGAGACGAAGATCACCGCCACCACGACGAAGCCGAGATTGGGCTCGTCCGGGACCAGCACGTACATCGCGAGCGCACAGAAGCCGAGATCGATGATGCCGATGGCGATCTGGAGCAGCGTCAGCGGGCCGCCCGGCAGCACCACGGTCCAGGGCCCGCGGCCGACCACCCGCGGCTGGGTCCAGACCCAGACCACATAGGCGACCAGCCCCGCGATGATCATCATCGCCAGCATCCGGTTCAGCCAGGGCGGAAGCTGGTCGATCGAGGCAGCGGCTTCCGGATGGTAGGAGATGCCGAGGCCGAGCACGGCGGCATTGCCGAGCCAGAAGGTCAGGCCGGCGAGAAAGCAGATCTTTGCGACGTCGATCGCGTTCAGGCCATAGGCCGAATAGATGCGGTAGCGCACCGCGCCGCCGGTGAAGACGCTGGCGCCGACATTGTGGCCGATCGAATAGCTGGTGAAGGCGGCGAGCGCATTGATGCGGTAGGGCACATGGGTGTGACCGATCGCGCGCACGGCGAACAGATCGTAGAAGGTCAGGGTGAAATAGCCCGCGGCCACGAACAGCGCCGCCATCGCGATCTGGCTCGGCTCGGTGCTCTTGATCGCTTCGAGGACCTCGTTGACGTCGATGCCCCGCAGCATGTGGTAGAGCACATAGCAAGCGATGCCGATGACCGCGACGCTGATCACAACTCCAAGCTTATGCAGGACTTGCTTCTGGCGCAGAAACGTCATCGCCCTGCGTATGGCTTCCAGCATCTAGACCTCGAACAACGCTTCAGCGGCCGGGGTGGCCGGCGGACAGGCGGACGACGCACAGGCATTCAACGAACCCTTGCCGCCGGCTCCGGCATCGCGCATGCCCCATGCCCTTCCACTAGCGCGTTTTGGGGCGGAGTGGAATTCAGCAATTCGAACAAAAACTCGTGCCTTCAATATTTTAGGCAGGGTTGCGGGCTCCTGATGCACGGATTGGCGCTTTCGGCGGCAAGACTGACGCGAATCTCCATGGCAATCCTGCGCAGGCGCCATGAAGTTTTGATGATTTCGACCGCACAATGTTCCGTCACGACTTAAGCCGACGTCAATCTATGGGCCGCCCCCGCCTGGCGAAAGAGGGGGTGGCCGGCGCTGTTGTTCAGGGATTTCAGGTGGGCCGAAAGGCCGCGGCGACGGTGGCGGCCTCAGGAAGCGATCGGAATCCGCCCCGGATCAGTGCCACGCGGAAGTGACGGCGGCCACGATTTCGTCGGTACCGGGAAAGCGGCCCTTGCTGCGGCTGGCGACGATGCTGTCGCCGACCTTGACCTGGAAGATCCCACCCTTGGCGGGCACGAGAGCCGCCTCCAGCGCCAGATGCTGCCGCAGCGCAGCAGCGGCGTCCTTGGCGCGCTTCTCGTAGCCGCAGGGACGGCAATAGATGATGGTCACATCAGCCATCTCGCCCGCCTTCAGGCAGCGCGCTGCTGGCGCACGGCTTCGATGCCGGCGATCCAGCCGGCGACGGAGCGGCCGATCGCCTCGGGGTGATCCTCCTGGAGAAAGTGCAGTCCGGGTCCGAGGCGGACCAATGCGCAGTGCTTCAGCGAGGCTGCGAACCGTTCGGCGAATTCGGGCGCGACGAGCGCGCCGGGCGTGCCCGAGAACAACAGCTTCGGATAGGACGATGCAGCGAGCGCCGCATGCGCGGATTGAAGCGTCTCGTAGACGTCGGCAGGCTCGCCCGCGATCGGCAGTTCGCGGGGAAAGGCGAGAACGGGCCGGCGGCTCTCCGGCGTCGGGAATGGCGCACGGTAAGGCGCCATCTCGTCCTCGCCGAGTTTGCGGACGATGCCACCGGGCAGCACGCGTTCGACGAACGCATTTGCCTGGAGGATCATCGCTTCGCCCTCGCCCGGCGTCCTGAATTTGCGGAACGCCGCCCTCGCCGCCTCGGCGTGGTCCTGCTCCTCCGCGACCCCGGTGTGGTGAAAGTCCTGCCAGGTCGGCATCGGGCGGATGAACTCCATGAAAGCAAGACCGCGCACGAAATCCGGACGGCGCGCGGCGAGATGGAACGCGAGCGCGGTGCCCCAGTCCTGCGCGACGAGATAGGCCGATTTGATGCCGCGCTGTTCGATGAATGCATCGAGATAGCGGACGTGGTCGACGAAGCGATAGCCGATGTCGGGCTTGCCGGACTGGCCGAAGCCGACGAGATCGGGCGCGATGCAATGTGCGACCGGCGATACAAGCGGCAGGATGTTGCGCCAGATATGTGACGACGTCGGGTTGCCGTGCAGGAACAGGGCAACGGGCGCATCGCGATCTCCCGCCTCGCGATAGGCCATCGTGCTTCCCAGCACAGACGTTTTGAGAATCTCGATTTCAGTTGGCTTGCTCATGTCAGCTCCCTGAAGACGGTTTGAAAGGCGATGGTCTTGAAACGTTCGAGGGCGTTGGGATTGCGGTCGACCTTCATGCGCAGGATCGCGCCCTGCCAGGACGCGAGCAGGAAATCGGCAAGCTCTTCGGGCTCGAAATCGGATGCGATCTCGCGGCACGTCTGGGCGTCCCTGATGCAGGCGGCGAACGGCGTGCGCCATTCGGCGAAGATTTCGGCGAGACGCGCGCGCAGCATTTCGCTGCTGGCTGATGCCTCCAGGCTGAGATCACCGATCAGGCAGCCGCGGCCATAGCCGTCGGCCTCGAGCCGGCCGGTGATGATGTCGAGATAGCGGCGCAGCCGCGCGCGCGGCGTCAGCGAGGTGTCGTCGAGCGCCTCCGCGACCAGTCCCCTCGTGGTGTCGAAGTAGCGGTCGAGCACCTCGGAGGCGAACACCTCTTTGGAGCGAAAATGGTTGGTGAAGGACCCCTGCGGCGCGCCTGCCGCAGCAGTGACGTCGCGTACGCCGGTGCCGTGATAACCGGTCCGGAACATGACCTTCAGGCCGGCATCGAGGATGGCATCTTTGAGGGAGGGCTTTGGCATGAGGAAATTAATACGTACGTACGTATTAATGTCAAGCGCATTCTGGTCGTTCAGCAATTTGCTTGCCGATCAGGCCGTTATCGCAATGTTGGATAGAGGCCCGCCCCCCCCCGAGCGAGCCTGAAGACCTACGCCGCCGGCTGGCTCCGCGAGACCACCCTGTCGCGCAGCCAGGCGCCGATGGTGCAGCCGACGAGGTAGCAGGCGAACATGACCAGCCCGAGATCGAGCCAATAGCCGAAGCGGCCGGGCACCACATGCGCGAAGGAGGCTGCGACCAGGGCGGCGGCAAGCACGGCGAGCCAGCGCGCGGTCACCTTCGAGGTGCCGTTGCCGCGCTGGACCACCGAGATCCAGCCCATGCAAAAGCCCAGCAGCAGCGAGCCGATCAGCCAGCCCAGATGGAATGAGACGAGATAGGGCATCGTCACCTCACCAGAAATTCGATGCGGCGGTTCTGCGCCTTGCCTTCGTCGGTGTCATTGCCGGCGAGGGGTTGCGTGGCGCCATAGCCGACCGGAGTGAAGCGGGTGGCCGGCAGCCCGGCCTTGACCAGATAGTCGATCACGGCCTGCGCGCGCTTCTCCGAGAGAGCCTGATTGAAGGAGTCCTCACCGTCGGCATCGGTGTGCCCGGCCACCTCGATATTGGTGGTGGGGCAGCGCAGCGCCGTCTCGATCAGGTGGTCGAGAATGCCGGCGGAATCCGGGTCGATGTCGGCGCGTTTCGTTGCGAAGCGGATCTTGCCCTTGTTCAGGAGCTCCGTGAACAATTGCTGGCAGACCGTGCCGTCGACCGGGCCCGCGGCAGGCTTCACCGTAATCTCCGGCTTGTACTGCCAGTTCTTCGGGAAGTCCTTGCCGAGGCCTGCGCGGATGTCGTTGGCGGCCCCTTCATAGAGCGCGTCGCCCGACAGCTTCACCTCGCGATCGGACACCACGAGCGTACCGGTCGACAGCCGCGACAGCGCGCCGAGCGCTGCGACCACGGCAGTATTGAAGGAGCCGGGTGCGCCGACGCTGGCCTTGAGATTGTCGACGACCTTTTCGGTGAAGAACTTTCGCGAGGCACTCGTTGCAATGGCCGCGTGCACGTTGTTGTCAGGCACGTAGCCCGTCAGCGTCACGGTCGCGGCGACCGGGTCCTTGTAGGCCTGGAAGATGTAGGGCGGCGCCTTGACATCGTTGGCGGCGACCGAAAAGCCCTCCGGCAGGTTCTTGAGCGCGGCCGCGATCGCCTCACGGCCGCCGAGGTCGCGCGCCATGCCCGACAGATTGACCTTGGTGTCCGTGATCGTGATCTTGCCGTCCTTGAGCTTGCCGATCTGGTCGAGCAGCAGCATCGCTGCGGCCTCGAACCGCGGCGGCGCGCCGCGCGCGAGACCCATCTGATCGGCGACCTCGGTCCCGTTGACCTCCTTGCGCGCGGCCTCGGTCAGGCGCGCCTTCATCGACGGCAGGGGCGCAGAGCCGGACAGCGTCACCCGCACCACGTCACGCTCGGCATTCCAGACGAAGGGCGTTGCTTCGGGAACAAGGCGGGTCCGGTCGTCGACCAGGCGCACGCCCGGGACGAGCTCGACCGCCATCACGGCATCGCGGCGCCCCTCCTCGGAAAAGGCGTCCGCGGCCAGGCCGACGTCCCGGCCGTCGACCGCGATCCGGGTCTTGTCCAGAACGGTCTCCTTGAGCGCGGCCGAGCTGCGGGCGGACAGGTCCGCCTCGACCGGCAAGGTATTATTCCAGGCCGCAAATCCCCACATGACGGCCAGGGGGATCAGCCCTGGCCACCATTTGCTGGCCCACCTGAAAAGCTTCTGCATTCAACGACCCGAACTCTGGAACCGGAGACAAAACAAACCCTTGGCGGGCTGTCAAACCGGAAATGATGCCCTTCCGAAGGCCATGCGTCGACAATTGGAATAACTTTTTCTTCAAGGGTTCTTCCGTAAGTTGAAAGTGGAATGCCAGAGTTCGCCAGCCGGTCATGAAACAACTCCGAAACAACGTCATCCGCGCCGGGCTGGGGGCACTCTATTTCAGCGGGGCGCACCACCTGTTGCGCCCGCTCTTGTCGGGCGTCGGCGCCATTTTCATGCTGCACCACGTGCGGCCGGCCCGCGAGGCCGCGTTCCAGCCGAACCGGCACCTCGAAGTCACCCCCGATTTCCTGCGCGCCACGCTGAGCCATTTGCGCTCGCGCGGGATCGACATCGTCAGCATGGACGAGCTGCATGAGCGGCTGGTGCAGGGCCGGTTCACCCGCCCCTTCGCCGCCTTCACCCTCGACGACGGTTACCGCGACAATCTCGAATTCGCGCTGCCGGTTCTGCGCGAATTTGACGCGCCCTTGGCCGTCTATGTCGCGAGCGAATTTGCCGAGGGCACCGGACGCCTGTGGTGGACCGCGCTGGAAACCGTGATCGCCAAGGCCGAACAGATCGACATCCAGATCGGAAATTCCGCGCTGCGGCTGGACGCAACGACCCCTGCCGCAAAACAAATGGCGTTCGACCGCCTGCACGATTGGCTGCGCGCGCTGCCGGGCGAACATGATCTCAAGCGCGAGATCGAGGCGCTCTGCGCCAGATACGACGTCGACATGGCCGCGCTGTGCCGCAGCCTGTGCCTGTCCTGGGACGAGGTGAAGGCATTTGCCGCCGATCCGCTGGTCACGATCGGCGCGCACACCATCAGCCATTGCAATCTCGCCAGGCAGAGCGAGGGGATCGCCGCACAGGAGATGGCGGTAAGCCGCGCGCGGATCGAGCAGGCGCTCGGCCGTACCGTGCTGCACTTCGCCTACCCCTATGGCGACCGCGAAGCCGCGGGCGAGCGCGAATTCGCTCTCGCTGCATCGGCCGGCTTCAAGACCGCGGTGACGACCCGGCCCGGCATGCTGTTCGCCGAGAACGCCGGCCACATGACCGCGCTGCCGCGCGTCTCGCTCAACGGCAATTACCAGGACGCGCGAATTTTGCCGGTGCTGACCTCAGGCGCCGCGACCGCGATGTGGAACGGCTTTCGCCGGATTGCGGCGGCGTAGCCACGCTGTCGTCCCGGCGAACGCCGGGACCCATACCGCGGAATCCATCGATTACATTTGGTAGAAGTACCGAACGACGAGTCTTCGCCAAACTACTCCCTGTGGTTATGGGTCCCGGCGTTCGCCGGGACGACACCGAGTGAGTTGGAACGCAGCCGCGCCACTCTCGCGCCTTCCTTGACTCCCCTCTCCGCCGCGCTCAAAACGTCGCCAACCAAGGGAGGCACCATGTTCAACGATCTGTTCTCGCTCAAAGGCCGTGTCGCGCTCGTGACCGGCGGCTCGCGCGGCATCGGCAAGATGATCGCGGCGGGCTTCCTCGCGCAAGGCGCGGCGAAGGTCTACATCACCGCGCGCAAGGCCGGGCCGTGCGAGGCCACGGCGAAAGAACTCTCCGCCCAATATGACGGCGAATGCATCGCGCTGCCGATCGATATCTCGACCATCGAAGGCTGCGACAGGCTGGCCTCCGAAATCATCAAGCTGGAGCCGAAGCTCGACATCCTCGTCAACAATGCGGGCGCGGCCTGGGGCGCGGAGTTCGACGAATTCCCGGAGAGCGGCTGGGACAAGGTGATGGACCTCAACGTCAAGTCGCTGTTCTTCCTGACCAAGGCGCTGGCAAAGCCGCTGCGCGCGGCGGCCTCGCACGAGCGGCCCGCCAAGGTCATCAACATCGCCTCGGTCGACGGCATCTTCGTCAATCCGAGCGAGACCTATTCCTACGCCGCCAGCAAGGCCGCCGTGATCCATCTGACGCGGCGCATGGCGACGAAGCTGATCAAGGACAACATCAACGTCACCGCGATCGCACCGGGCGCGTTCAAGTCCGACATGAACCGCGCCGCGCGCGACCATGCGGACGAGGTCGCCAAGCGCATTCCGGCGCGGCGTATCGGAACCGATGAGGACATGGCCGGCGTGGCGATCTATCTCGCCTCGCGCGCGGGTGATTACGTGGTCGGCAACACCATCGCGGTGGATGGCGGCGTGGTGTACGCGAATGCGGGGCTGGAGATCGCGGGGTAGGCGGCTTAGGGAGAAGCCGCGCCGCACACTCCGCTGTCATGCCCCGCGAAGGCGGGGCATCCAGTACGCCGCGGCTTCTCGGCTGAAGCACAGCCGCCTCTGGAATACTGGATCACCCGCTCCAGTGCGCAATCGCGCACAAGGCGGGTGATGACACCATTTGCATTGTGCGAGGGTCGAACCCTGACTCTTACGACTCGATCTTCACGTACTCGAAATCGCCGGGCTTGTTGTCGATGCCGACCTTCGGCGGCGAGATCCAGGAGGCGAACTGGCCGGTCTCGGTGACGGGCTGCATCAGCGAGGTGATGAAGTCGCCATCAGCGGTCGAGGGCAGCCACTCGTCCTTGCGCTTCGCCCAGGTGGCATCGTCGATCAAGATGCCATCGGGCGTCGCATGGATGCCCTTGAACTCGCCGATATGGCGATGGAAAGCGACGTTGGGCAGTTTGAGCTGGAAGTTATAGCCCGCGGTCGAGATCACCTTGTTCCAGCGCAGCATGCCCTTGACGCAATCCTGGCTGTAATCGTCGCGCAGGCGCATGTTGAGCGCGGTCAGCGCCGGCTCGTCGACCAGCTTGATCTCGCCGTTGATGAACTTGAGCACCGGATAGGTGGCGTTCTTGAGCTGGTGATCGTCGTCGATCTGGGTCTCGTGATAGCGGCCCTTGATGCCGGTGTTGAAGGCGTTGGCCGCGTTGGTCGAGACCTCCGAGCCGAACAGGTCGAGCGACAGCGTATAGTGCAGGTTCAACTTCTTCTGGATCGTCGGAAGGTCGATCACGCCGAGCGCGCGAACCTTTGCGATGTCGGTGGGATCGGTGATGCCGGCTTCGCGCATCGCGTCACAAGTGCGCTGCACGACGCGGGTGATGCCGGTCTCGCCGACGAACATGTGGTGCGCTTCTTCCGTCAGCATGAAACGGCAGGTGCGCGACAAGGGATCGAAGCCCGACTGCGCGAGCGAGTGCAGCTGCATCTTGCCGTCGCGGTCGGTGAAATAGGTGAACATGAAGAAGGACAGCCAGTCCGGCGTCGCCTCGTTGAACGCACCGAGCATGCGCGGCGCATCGGCATCGCCCGAGCGACGGCGCAGCAAGTCATCCGCTTCCTCGCGGCCGTCGCGGCCAAAGTACTTCTGGAGCAGATAGACCATCGCCCAAAGGTGACGGCCTTCCTCGACATTGACCTGGAACAGATTGCGCATGTCGTAGAGCGAGGGCGCGGTCTTGCCGAGGTGGCGTTGCTGCTCGACGGAAGCCGGCTCGGTGTCGCCCTGGATCACGATCAGGCGGCGCAGCATGGCGCGATACTCGCCCGGGACTTCCTGCCACGCAGGCTCGCCGAAATGCTCGCCGAACGGAACGACGCGATTTTCCTCCTGCGGCGCAAGCAGGATGCCCCAGCGATAGTCGGGCATGCGGACATAATCGAACTTGGCCCAGCCGCGCGGATCGACGGAATAGGCGGTGCGCAGATACACCAGCGACTCCTGAAAGCCTTCCGGCCCCATGTCGCTCCACCAGTCCATATAGCCGGGATGCCAGCCTTCCAGCGCCTTCAGCACCTGGCGGTCTTCGGCGAGATTCACGTTGTTCGGAATCTTGGTCGAGTAGTCGACGTTCATGATGTTCATGGCCGTGCTCCTTGATCTGTCTCGTGTCCCGGACGCAGTGCGGCGCGAAGTGCTGCACTGCTGAGCCGGGACCTATGTCTGGTCCTGCGGGTCCCGGTTCTGCGCAGCGTCACTTCGTGCCGCCGCGCGCCCGGGACACGAAAGTCGTCAAACCCGCGTCATATCGAATTTCGGCTTCTGGCCGCTGCCGTAGCGGCGCAGTGCGCCTTCCTCGCCGACCGCGTTCGGGCGCTGGAAGATCCAGTTCTGCCACGCGGTGAGGCGCGCGAAGATTTTTGATTCCATCGTCTCGGGGCCGACGAAGCGCAGGCTGGCTTCCATACCGGTGAGGCTGTCCGGCGAGAAGCTGGCGCGCTCCTCCAGGAACACACGCACCTCGTCGTCCCAGTCGATGTCGTCGAGCGCGAAGGTGACGAGGCCGAGCTCTTCCGCCTGCTCGGCGTCGAGTGCGGTGCCCATGGTGGCTTCCGCACGCTCGACGTCGGACGGATCGGCCTGGAAGCGCGATTCCAGCCGGGTCAGGCCGTGGCTCATCGGATACGGACCGAAGTTCATGGCCGACAATTCGATCGACGGCGGCGGACGGTTGTCGCCCTGGCGCGTGCCGATCAGCATGTAGGAGCGGTCTGCGGCGAAGACGAGCTCGGCCAGCGTGCCGGCAAAGCAGGAGCCGGGCTCGACCAGCGTCACCAGCGTACGCGAGGTGACGTCGATGCGCTTCAGCACGCGCTTCCAGTAGTGCCTGATTTCGTTGACCAGCCAGTGCGCCTTGTTGGCTTCGAGGAAGGCATCGGATGCCAGGACATGGGCGCGGTCGCCATGGCTCTTGAAGACGAGCATCGCAATCTCGAGCTCGTTGATGCGCAGGTGCAGGATGGCGTCGTCGAGCTCGCGCGCGACCTGGAGCGGCCAGAACGAAGATCCCTGCGCCATCACGCCGTCGATGTCGGCCGGCGGCGCGGTCTCCGGCGCCTTGATCGAGATGGTGGCGATGCGCGCCGAGCGATCGATGTCGACGCTGACAAAACCGTAGCGGATGCTGGTCTCGTCGATGACGCGCCTGAGCGGTGTTAGCGCAATACCCTTGCCGCTGCCCTTGCGCTTCGACTGGCCTGCGAACTCCTTGGCGCGCTCGGCGATCTTGGCCTCAAGCTTCGAGTTCGGCGCGATCTCGTCGACGAGGCGCCACTGCACGGCGCGCTTGCCCTTGACGCCTTCCTCGATGGTGCAGAAGAAATCGGCGTGGTCGCGGCGCACCTTGCGCTTGTCGACGACGCGGGTGAGGCCGCCGGTGCCCGGCAGCACCGCGAGCAGCGGCACTTCCGGCAACGCGACGGCCGACGAGCCGTCATCGGCGAGGATGATGTGGTCGGTCGCGAGCGCCAGCTCATAACCGCCGCCGGCGGCCGAGCCGTTCACCACCGTGATGAAGCGCTGGCCGGAATTCTCCGAAGAGTCTTCCATACCGTTGCGGGTCTCGTTGGTGAATTTGCAGAAGTTCACCTTGTGGGCATGCGTGGAGCCGGCAAGCATGCGGATGTTGGCACCGGCGCAGAACACGCGGTTCTTGGCCGAGCGCATCACCACGACCTTCACCTCGGGGTGTTCGAAGCGCAGGCGCTGGACGACGTCCGCCAGTTCGATGTCGACGCCGAGATCGTAGGAATTGAGCTTGAGCAGATAGCCCTCGAACAGGCCGCCATTCTCGTCGACGTCCATGGTCAGGGTGGCGACGTCGCCATCGACCGCGAGCTTCCAGTGCTTGTAGCGGGACGGTTCGGTCTGGAAATCGATGAATGTCGCGCCGCCTGCGAGGCGCCGATCTTCCCCGGCCATGGGCCACCCTTGAGCTTGGTTATGCGTTTTGGCTGTAGCGTTAGATGCACAATAGTGCATCTTTTCGAAAGCGTCTAGCCCTTAACGGCCATCGCATGCACTTTGTTTCATGAAGCCTATTGAGACCGCACGATGGCGCCGAGGGTGATCCAGTCCGCCTTGGAGAGTTGGGGACGGCCCAGCTTGGCCTGGAGCAGAGCCGTCAGCGCCGGAATGGGGAAGCTCTCGACAAAGCCGTCGCCGCCCGCAGCCGCCTTGCGCGAGTTCAGCGCCCGCAACTCCGCCTGCGCGTCGCCGAACAGGCGCGCGGCCGAATGCAGCCGCTGCATGCGCAGTCGCAAATTGGCATTGGCGATGTGAATGCAGGCGCGCAGCAGAATGCGCTCGCGGCCGCCTTGCGGGACTGCGGCCCACACCGCTTCCAGCACCTCCTGCGATTCCCAGAAATAGCCGCGGTCGTTGAGCGCGAGCCCGTAGCGCAGCGCCGGATGGCGCGCCGGCACGTAGCCGCGGAACGCCGGGGGCACCAGCGCCTTGGCCAAATCAAGCGTCTCGTAATCCGCGTCAACCCCGTCGGTCTCGCCCGGCACATAGGCCCATCGCGGCCACGGCAACGGGCCGCTCGCATCCGAAGGCACATTCATGGATGTGCCTCCGCAGGATCATGCGGCGCGTCCTTGAAGTCCCCGATCGTCGCGCAGGGCCGCTCTTGCAAATTGCTCAATCGCGTCAAGCGTCGCCCCCGGCGCTTCACGATGCGGGGAATGCCCCGCGTCTGAAATAATTTTCAAATCTACCGGACAATAACACTCTTCCTGCGCAATATCGACCTGTCGCAGTGTCCCATATTGGTCGTCCTTGCCCTGCACGACCAGGATGGGAACGCGGATGTAGGCGAGGTATTCCGAGATGTCCCAGTCGCGGAATTTCGGATCGAGCCAGGCGCGGTTCCAGCCGTAGAAGGCGTTGTCGACATCCTTGTGCCAGCGCGCCAGCTTCGCCTTGAGGTCGGTGGTCTCGAAGGTCGTCTTGATCGCCGCGATGGATTTCACCGAGATGTCCTCGACGATGAAATGCGGCGCCATCAGCACGAGGCCTTGCAGGCGGTGATCCTGATGCGCACCGGCATAGATCGTCGCGAGCGAGGCGCCATCGGAATGGCCGAGCAGGAGGCCGCGCTTGAAGGAAATCGCGTCGAGGATCTTCGGCAGCACATCCAGCGCCTCGCGCTGCATGTAATCTAGCGGCCGCGGCAGCGTGACCGCGCTCGACTGGCCGTAGCCCGCGCGCGAATAGACGAAGATGCCGGCGCCGGTGGCTTGCTGCAGTTTTTCCGGAAAGTCACCCCACAGGCCGACGGAGCCGAGGCCTTCGTGCAGCATGACGATGGTGGGTGCATCGGCGTCCTGCGGGGCGAGCCATTTGTACTCGAGGCTGGCGCTGCCGATGGTCAGGAAGCCGGTGCGGGTGAGGTTGGTCATTCCTTCGCTCTTCTTTCTCCGTCGTCATGCCCGGGCTTGACCCGGGCATCCACGTCTCTCGTTGTTCGCGGCAGCACGTGGATGGCCGGGACAAGCCCGGCCATGACGGCTGTAGCTAATTCGCGCCCTCGCGCAATTTGAACCGCTGGATCTTCCCCGTCGCCGTCTTCGGCAGCGACTCCACCACGTCGATCCAGCGCGGATATTTCCACGGGCCGATCTTCTGTTTGACGTGCTCCTTCAGCATCTCCTGCAAGTCCGCCGTCGCCGCGCCGGGGCGCAGCACGACGAAGGCCTTCGGCTTCAGCAGCCCTTCCGGATCGGCTTCGGGCACGACGGCGGCTTCGAGCACGGCGGGATGCGTGATCAGCGCGCTCTCGACCTCGAACGGCGAGACCCAGATGCCGGAGACCTTGAACATGTCGTCGGCGCGGCCGCAGAAGGTGTAGCGGCCTTCGCCATCGCGGACATATTTGTCGCCGGTGCGGGTCCACGGACCTTCAAAGGTGCGGCGGCTCTTGTGGCGCTGGTTCCAGTAGCCCTCGCCGGCGGAGGGCGCATCGACCAGCAGCTCGCCGACCTCGCCGTCGGCGACATCCTGGCCGGCCTCGTTGACGAGCCGCACCGCATAGCCCGGCACCGGCTTGCCGGAGGAGCCGTATTTGATGTCGCCGGGCGCGTTCGACAGGAAGATGTGCAAGAGCTCGGTCGAGCCGACGCCGTCGAGGATGTCGACGCCGAAGCGAGCCTTCCAGCTGTTGCCGACGGATTCCGGCAGCGCCTCGCCGGCCGAGGTGCAGATGCGGAGCGACTTGCCGCCGCGCTCGGCTTTCATCGTCTCGTCGTTGAGCATCGCCGCGAACAATGTCGGCACGCCGTAGAAGATCGAGGGATTGTACCTGTTCATCAGGTCGAACATGCGCGCCGGCGTCGGGCGCTCGCTGTTCAGCACCACGGTGGCGCCGACCGACATCGGAAACGTCAGCGCATTGCCGAGGCCATAGGCGAAGAACAGCTTTGCCGCGGAGAGGCAGACGTCGTTCTCGCGGATGCCGAGCACCTGGCTCGCATAGGTGTCCGCGGTCGCCTGCAAATTCGAATGGATGTGGCGCACGCCCTTGGGCATGCCGGTCGAGCCCGACGAATACAGCCAGAACGCCGGCTCGTCCGGATGCGTCGCGGCGGTGGTGAACTGGTCGCTCTCATCAGCGAGCGCTTCCGCGAGCTGCTTGTGACCGTTCTGCTTGGCGCCGGAGACCACGACGTGCTCGAGATCCGGCATGCGGCCGACGACGTCCTTGATGACAGGATAGAGCGCTTCGGAGACGAACAGCACGCGCGCGCGGCAATCGGCGAGGATGTAGGCGTATTGGTCCGCGGTCAGCAGCGTATTGAGCGGCACCGGCACGATGCCGGCGCGGATCGCGCCCAGGAACACGATCGGGAAATCGACCGTGTCCAGCATGATCATGGCCACGCGCTCCTCGCGGCGGACCCCGAGCCGGCGCAGCATGTTGGCGGCGCGCCGGGTCTCACGCTGGAGCTCGGCATAGGTGAGCCGCGCGACGGTGTCGTCGAAGACGAGCTTGCCGCCCCTGCCGTCCTCGACGTTGCGGTCGAGCAGCCAGGTCACCGCGTTATAGGATCCCTCGCTCACGGACTTCTCCCCCGAATTTAGAATTATAATTCATAGAAAGACACCGCAGCGGCTTGCTGTCAATGCTGGCAGGCATTATGTTTCATTAAAACGCGCCGCAGGACACCCTCTCAAGAAGGCCCATGATCTGCAGTCCATGACCGACAGTCCCGACGCCGAATCCCGATTTCTCGAACAGCTCGGCCAGCGCGTGCGCACCATGCGCGCGCTGCGCGGCATGTCGCGCAAGGTGCTCGCCAAGGTATCAGGAATTTCGGAGCGCTACATCGCGCAGCTCGAAAGCGGCAAGGGCAATGTCTCCATCGTGCTGCTCCGCCGCGTCTCCGACGCGATGGGTGCGCATCTGGAAGACCTGCTTCCCTCTGCCGACCCGACGCCGGACTGGCAGATGTTTCGCGATCTCCTGCGCAAGGCGACGCCGGCGCAGATCGCTCAGGCCAAGGACGTTCTCGCCGGCGGCAGCGCGTCGGCGCCGCGGCGCGCCCCGTTCTGCGGCATCGCGTTGATCGGCCTGCGCGGCGCCGGCAAATCGACGCTTGGGCGGATGCTGGCGAAGAAGGTCGGCTGGAGTTTCGTGGAGCTCAACAAGGAGGTCGAGCAGCAGAATGGGCTCTCGGTCGCCGAGATCATCGCGCTCTACGGCCAGGAAGGCTTTCGCCGCATGGAGCAGGCCGCGCTGCAACAGCTGCTCGCGCGCAACGAGCTGATGGTGCTGGCGACCGGCGGCGGCATCGTGTCGGAGCCGTTGACCTTCGACCAGATCCTGTCGTCGTTCTACACGATCTGGCTGAAGGCCGAGCCAGAGGAGCACATGGCCCGCGTGCGCCGCCAGGGCGACCTGCGCCCGATGGCGGACGACCGCTCCGCAATGGCCGAGCTGCGCAACATCCTGCTGAGCCGCGAACCGTTGTATTCGCGCGCGACGGCGGTGGTGGATACGGCTGGGCTGTCAGTCGATGCGGCGGCTGCACGGCTGATCGATGCGGTGCGGCCGGTGCTGCAGAACGAAGCGCGGAGTTTCGGTTTGCGGAGTGTGGCGCTGTAGGGCGATCTCGCCACATATTCTGCTGTCGTCCCTGCGAACGCAGGGACCCATACCGCGTGATCCATCGATTGTTCGCGCGGCCAATCCCGAACAACCAATCTTCGCACAACACCTCCCTGTGTTATGGATCCCGGATCTGCGCTTCGCTTGTCCGGGACGACAGCGGAGGTTTGTGCGCGACCTCCGATGACCATATATCCGGTCGCAGCAGTAAACATCAGGACCAACGATGACCGACAGCGACGTCGCAATCTCCATGTTCGAGCGGATCGGCGGCAGCGCCACGATCAACTCTCTAGTCGACCGCTTCTACGACCGCATGGACGCGCTGCCGGAGGCGAAAATAATCCGCGCGATGCACGCGGATGACCTTGGACTGATCAGGGACGTGCTGAAGCGCTACCTCACCGAATGGACCGGCGGACCAAAACTCTATTCCGTCGAGAAGGGCCATCTGCGGCAGCGGCACATCGGCTTTGCCATCGGCGACGCCGAGCGCGATGCGTGGCTGCTCTGCATGCGCGGTGCGCTGGACCAGACGGTCACGGACGCCGCCGCGCGGCAAGACCTCGACAAGGCGCTGTCCGGTCTTGCCGACTGGATGCGCAATCGCAGCTAGCCAAGTTCAGTCGAGGCCGAGTGCGCTGATGTCGGCGGCAAGCTTCACACCGGGGATCCGCGGCGCCAGGTGGGTTTTGACGGCGTAGCCGCCGAGGAAAATGTTTGGACGGCTGGTCGCCGGCAATGCCTGCACGCGCTCGATGAGCGACGCCACGGCATCGCACTGCTCGCGTAGGGCGATCGAAACGAGCAGCGTCTTGGGCTCACCCGCGATCGCCGGCTCGGACAGGACATCGAGAACGGTGAGATCGTCGACATGGCGCGTCCGCCATCCCTGGTTTTGCAGCCAGAGGCCGAGGATGCGAATGCCCACCACGTGGATATTGCCCGGCGCGTTCATCAGGAGATAGCAGCCGTCGCCTGCATGTCGCGCCGGCTGCGACCAAGCCTGCCTCATCTTGGCCTCGACAAGATCGACTACCCGCTCGGCGAAGGCGGTGAATTCGTGCTCGCCCGCGACGGTGAGCGTGCCGCGCTCCCAGGCGTTGCCGATCTCGTAGAGCATCGGCGCGATCATGCCGATGAGAATGTCGACCGGCCGGCAATTGGCGGCGATGGCCTGGTCGACCAGCGGCCCAGCCGCGTCGAAATCGCTCCTGCGACCCGCGGCAAACAACGCCTGAAAGATGTCCCGCAGCACGACCGCATGGGCATATTCATCGCCGCTGAGCAAATCCGGCTGTTCACCCGAGCATTTCGGGCACAGCCCGTGCGTGATGCTGAAGTCGGCGTACGGCCGCATCTCGCCGATGAATTGCTGGCAATGGGCACACCATTTCAGCACGCTCTGACTCCCCAAGGGCCACATTAAGGGCGTCGGCTCCGCTAAGCGTAACGCAGCATTGCCGCTTTCGAAAGCGGCAACGTCTCAACGCAAGTGGTGACGGGGTAGTGTCGCGTGCGGCATAGGCGGCTTGCGACGAACGAATTTGAGTCCCGCGGAGACTGCCTGCTAAGCTTGACGCATGACAGCACCCCTGCCCGACACGATCCGTCGTCTCTATACCGATCCCGGCGAGTACATCGACAGCGATCATCCCGCCGTGCGGCAATTCGCCGAGACCGCCGTGCGCACGGATGCCAGCGAACGCGAGAAGGCGAGCGTGCTCTACAAGGCAGTGCGCGACGGCATCCGCTACAATCCTTATGTCAGCATGCGCCTTGCTGAGACTTTTCGCGCATCGAGCGTGCTTGCCGCGGGGCAAGGCTATTGCGTCGGCAAGGCCTCGCTCTATGCCGCCGCCTGCCGCGTCCACGGCATTCCCGCCCGGGTCGGCTTTGCGGATGTGAAGAACCATCTCACCACCGAGAAGCTGCGCGCGAGCATGGGCACCGACATCTTCACCTGGCACGGCTTCACGGAAGTGCATGTCGACGGCGCCTGGCGCAAGGCGACGCCGACCTTCAACGACACGCTCTGCGCCAAGGTCGGCGTGGCCCCGCTCGATTTCGACGGACACACCGACGCGCTGCTGCATCCCTTCGACGGCGAGGGGCGCGCCTACATGCAATATGTCAACGACCGCGGCACCTATCACGACGTGCCGGCCAAGTTCCTGATGCGCGAGATGGCGAGGGACTATGCCAACATGCAGGGCGAGGATCTGTCGGGCCGTGACATGGAGCGCGAGGCGGAGGGGCGGTAGCGCGCGGTGCGTAGGGTGGGTTAGCCGTGCAGGTGCGCGAAGTGCATCTGCTCGGCGTAACCCTCCACTTCAGTTTCCGCGGAGACGAACAGAGGTGGGTTACGCTTCGCTAACCCACCTTACGCATTCCGGCCCTGTCATTGCACGCATCGAACACCGAACGGTCGAGTGCTTCGGCGGCAAAGCCCGCCACATAGATCAACGCCAGGATCGCCGCGGAGATCGCCATTGTCTCCGCATGCGCGAGCCCCCACCGCAACAGCCGCTGCAACAATGTCGGCGGCGGGAAGCGGTAGGTCCGGCCCTGCGGCGTGATCAGGTCAAACGATCGAACCGACCGCGAGCGCACGGGGATCTTGCTGGGCAGCATCTGGAACTCTCCTCTCCAGCTCCTCGATCATGCCGCGCGCGATCTCCCGCTCGCCCATGATGACGACATCCGCCCCCAGCCCCTTCAAATGATCGACCTCGGCATCCGCGTGCGCCCGCGCGATGATGCGGATATCCGGATTGGCCGCACGCGCCTGCTGCACGATCTGCCCTGCCTCGAACGCCTCGGGGATCGCGATGACGAGATGCCGCGCCCGTGACGGATTGGTGGCGCCGAGAATTTCGGGCTGCGCGGCATTGCCCATGATGGTCTCGATGCCGCCCTGCTTCAGCTTAGCCAGTGCACTCTCGCCGACCTCGGCGACAAGGAACGGCAATTGCCGCTGTTTCAGGGCATCGCCGACGAGCGCGCCGACGCGGCCATAGCCGATCACGATCGTATGGTCGGTCAGGTCCGTGGTGCGGATCGGTTCGGGCACGGCTGCCGCGGCCTGCGGTGAATCCCGGCGCGGGTCGAGACGCGGCGCGAGCCAGGTGGCGGCCGCGAACATCAGCGGGTTGAGCATGATGGAGAGGATCGCGCCGGCCATGATCAAGTCGCGACCGTCGCTGGGCAGGATCTGCGAGGCGACGCCGAGCTCGGCAAGGATGAAGGAGAACTCGCCGATCTGCGACAGGCTCGCCGAGATCGTCAGCGCGGTCGCAACCGGATGCCGAAACAGCACCACGATCAGGAACGCCGCGAGTGATTTGCCGAGCATGATGATCGCCAGCGTCGCCAGCAGCGGCCAGGGCTCGCGGACCACGCTCATCGGATCGAACATCATGCCGACCGAGACGAAGAACAGCACCGCGAAGGCATCGCGCAGCGGCAGCGATTCCTGCGCGGCGCGCGCGCTGAGCGGAGATTCCCGCAGCATCATGCCGGCGAAGAACGCGCCCAGCGCCAGCGACACGTCGAACAGCTTCGTCGCCCCGAATGCGATGCACAGCGCGATCGCGAGCACGCCAAGACGGAACAATTCGCGCGAGCCGGTATGCGCGATGTAGTGCAGGATCCAGGGAATCACCCGGCGCCCCACCACCAGCATCAGCCCGATGAACACGATGATCTTGGCCAGGGTCAGCATCACGATGCCGGCAAGCCCGAAGCCGGCCTGCGCGGCCAGCGGCTCGAAGGCTGGCTTGTCGCCGCCGCCCTGAAGGCTTGCGATCGCCGGGAACAGCACCAGCACGAGCACCATCGCGAGGTCCTCGACGATGAGCCAGCCGACCGCGATGCGGCCGCGATCGGTCTCCATCAGGCGCCGCTCCTGCAGCGCGCGAAGCAGGACCACCGTGCTCGCGACCGACAACGCCAGTCCGAACACGAGTCCCGCACCGACGCTCCAACCCATCAGCCATGCAAGGCCGAGCCCCATCAGTGTTGCGACCGCAATCTGCACGACGGCGCCCGGAACGGCGATGTGCCGGACGCTCAGCAGATCCTGGAGCGAAAAATGCAGGCCGACGCCGAACATCAGCAAGATAATGCCGAGCTCGGCGAGCTCGGTCGCGAGCGCCTGGTCGGCGACGAAGCCCGGCGTGAACGGGCCGACGGCAACGCCGGCGAGCAGGTAGCCGACAAGCGGCGGAATGCGGAACCGCTGCGCTATAGTTCCAAGTACGAAAGCGAGTCCAAGTCCGACGACGATGGTGGCGATGAGAGGTGTGTCATGCGGCATTTTTGCCTTTTGACACAGCGCGCGCGCCGGCGCACCGCGACCAAGTGAGGCGGCTCAGCGCGCGACGCCTGCGGCAATCGCGCCGTCAGATCGACCAATAATTTGGGTGCGCGTAGGGCTGCGAACGATCGCCCCAGTCGAATTCGTCGCCATCGAACTCGCACGGTCCGCTGGCGAGTTCGTCCTGCGTCACCTCGACACGGAAAGCCTGCCGCGCGGGATCGTATTTCAGCGCGCCCCACTGCACAGGATAATGGTGGTGCGTGCCGAGCAGCCCGCCAGTCCTGATCACGGCGTAGGCGACCGTGCCGGTCACCTTGTCGAGCATCAGCCGCTCGATCGAGCCGAGCTTCGCGCCGTCGCGCCCGTAGACGCCGACGTGCTCCACGCGATCACTGGGAACCATGGTGTGTTTCATGGCGTCCTCCCTGTTGTCTTGCGTGACGAGATTATAGGCCCGCGGACGCGCGGCGCCAACGATCGTTGCTAGAACAGCTGCGACCGCACGGACTCCGCGCCTTCGCGGAGCAGCGGGAGCAACCGGTCGACCAGCTCCCCTGCCGGCACGCGGTCGACATGGGCGCCCATGTTGATGGCGGCAACGATCACGCCGTCGTAGCGGCGCACCGGAACCGAGATCGAGCGGAAATGCGGCTCTGCCTCGCGATCGACCAGCGAATAGCCTTGCTCGCGATCGGCTGTGATGCTGGCCAGCAGCGCCTTCGGATCGGTCACCGTCTGCGGCGTCAACATCTCGCGCTTCATTGTCTTCAGGCGTGCGGCAAGCGCTGCATCATCGAACTGTCCGAGCATGGCGCGGCCGACCGAGGTGCAGAACGCCGGCAGCCGGTAGCCGATCTCGAGCCCACCTGAAAACATCCGCGCCGGGCTGCTGCGCGCGACAAACACGACGTCGTCGCCGTCGAGCACCGCGAGCGAGGAGATTTCCTGCGCTGCCGTGGCGACGCGATCGAGCACCGGCTGAAGCACGGCGACGAGCTGGCTGGAGCGCAGGTAGGACGCAGCGAGCGTCAGCACGTGCGGCGTCAGCGAGAACAGCTTTCCGTCGCCGGCGACGAAGCCGCCGCGCTGGAGCGTGAACAGCATACGCCGCGCGGTGGCGCGCGGCAGCTCTGCGGCCCGGGCGAGATCGCTCAGCGTCATCGGGCCGGTGGTCGCGCCGAAACATTGCAGCAGGCGCAGGCCGCGATCGAGGCTCTCGACGAAATCCGTCGCCCGCTCGTCGTTTTCGCTGCGCTTCAGCTTGGGCATAGGTTCGGGAACATCCTGCAAAATATTGCTTGCCGCCGGACCAAGGCATGGCATAATTCGCCCATTCGTTCAATAGGCGAACAAACGCCTCTCCGACAAAGGACGCCCGCCATGATGAGCCAGGAGCAGAACGACCTGATCACCCGTACCGGTCCGAAGGACCCCTGCGGCAAGCTGATGCGGAGCTACTGGCAGCCGGCGGCGCTGGTCGACGAGCTGGAGGGCGCGCGCCCGATCCGTCCGGTCAAACTGCTCGGCGAGAACCTGGTGCTGTTCCGCGACGAGAGCGGACGCTACGGCCTGATCGATCGTCACTGCGCCCACCGCGGCGCCGACCTCGCCTTCGGACGTCTCGAACATGGCGGCCTGCGCTGCGCCTTCCATGGCTGGCTGTTCGACGCCACCGGCCAGTGCATCGAGACGCCGGCCGAGCCGAAGGACTCAAAACTCTGCCAGAACATTCGCCAGCGTTCCTATCCCGTGGTCGAGAAGAGCGGCATCCTCTGGGCTTATCTCGGCGAGGGTGAGCCGCCGGCATTTCCGGAGCTCGACTGCTTTGTCGCGCCCGGCACGCACACTTTTGCGTTCAAGGGCCACATGGCCTGCAACTGGCTTCAGGCCCTCGAGGTCGGCATCGATCCCGCGCACGCCTCCTATCTGCACCGCTTCTTCGAGGACGAGGATACGTCGACGGCTTACGGCAAGCAGTTCCGCGGCGCCTCCGCCGGCTCCGATCTGCCGATGACAAAGATCCTGCGCGAATACGACCGGCCGATCATCAATGTCGAACACACCGAATATGGCCTGCGGCTGATCGCGCTGCGCGAGATCGACGAGGAGCGCACCCACGTGCGCGTCACCAACCAGCTCTTCCCGCACGGCTTCGTCATCCCCATGAGCACGGAAATGACGATCACGCAGTGGCACGTGCCGGTCGACGATGAGAACTGCTACTGGTACGCGATCTTCACCAGCTATTCGAACCCGGTCGACAAGCAGAAGATGCGCGATCAGCGGCTCGAGCTCTATGAGCTGCCCGACTACGTCTCGCGCAAGAACCGCAGCAACGATTACGGCTTCGATCCGCACGAGCAGGCGACCGCGACCTATACCGGCATGGGTACCGACATCAACGTGCACGACCAGTGGGCGGTGGAATCGATGGGCGCCATCCAGGACCGCACCAAAGAGCATCTCGGCTCGAGCGACAAGGCGATCGTGCAGTACCGCCGCCTGCTGCGGCAGGAGATCGAGAAGGTCGGCGGCGGCGAGAAGCCGATGCTGTTCCTGGACGAGAGCAGGGCGCGCAGCATCCAGGGACCGGCCACCATGGACGGCATCGGGCCGACCCAGGGTTGGGAGCTCTACTGGATGGAGGTCGACGTCAAGCGCCGCCGCGGCGCACCTTGGGCCGCACCGGTGCCGAAGGAGATCGCCGACAACGTGCACCGGCTGACGGCGGCGGAGTGACGATTGTGGTCGGCTGCCGTAGGGTGGGCAAAGGCGCAAAGCGCCGTGCCCACCATGCTTCGGTGCAGACGATAGATGCGGTGGGCACGCTTCGCTTTGCCCACCCTACGGCAGTTGAGGGAGTGGTGAAGTGACTTTCGTCGCGCGTCATGCGCTGTGGTCGGATGAGCAGAGGGACGCCGCAGCGCGCCTGCGCCGCATCGTCGAGGAAAAGAACCTCGAGGTCATCCGCCTCGCCTTCCCGGACCAGCACGGCATTTTGCGCGGCAAGACCATCATCGCCGCCGAGGCGATCGCCTCGCTGGAGAGCGGCTGCTCCATCACCACGACCATGCTCGCCAAGGATACCTCGCACCGCACGGTGTTTCCGGTGTTCACGTCAGGCGGCGGATTCGGCATGAAGGAGATGGAGGGCGCGGCCGACGTGTTGATGGTCGCCGACCCAACCACGTTCCGCGTGCTGCCATGGGCGCCTGCGACGGGCTGGGTGCTCTGCGATCTCTATTTTGGCGACGGCCGTCCCGTGCCGTTCGCGACCCGCGGTCTCTACCGCAAGGTGCTCGATGATCTCAGCGGCCGCGGCCACGATTTCGTCGCCGGCCTCGAGGTTGAATTCCACATCTTCAAGCTCGACGACGCGCATATGCGGCCCGAGGATGCCGGCCAGCCCGGCACGCCGCCGTCGGTGAGCCTGCTCAGCCACGGCTATCAATACCTCACCGAGCAGCGCTTCGATCAGATGGAGCCGGTGCTGGAGATCCTGCGCCGCGATATCGTCGCGCTCGGACTGCCCTTGCGCTCGGTCGAGGTCGAGTTCGGGCCGAGCCAGTGTGAATTTACCTTCGCGCCGAAGAAGGGGCTGGAGCCCGCCGACAACATGGTGCTGTTCCGCTCTGCCGTGAAGCAGATCGCGCACCGCCACGGCTATCACGCCACCTTCATGTGCCGGCCGAAACTGCCGAATGTATTCGCGAGCGGCTGGCACTTGCATCAGTCGATCGTCTCGCGCACGACCGGCGAGAACCAGTTCATGACGAAGGACGGCGGCGAGCCGCTCAGCGCGTTCGGCCGGGCGTACCTTGCCGGCCTGCTCGACCACGCCCGCGCCTCTACCGTGTTCACCACCCCGACCATCAACGGCTACAAGCGCTACCGCTCCTATTCGCTGGCGCCGGACCGGGCGATCTGGGGCCGCGACAATCGCGGCGTGATGATCCGCGTGCTCGGCGGCGCCAATGATGCCGCAACGCGCCTGGAGAACCGCATCGGCGAGCCCGCCGCCAATCCCTATCTCTACATGGCCTCGCAAATTTTGTCGGGCCTCGACGGCGTCGACCGCAAGCTCGACCCCGGCCCGTCCGCCGACACGCCCTACGAGACCAAGGCGCCGCCGTTGCCGAAGAGCTTGCGCGATGCGGTCGCCGCGCTGAAGGACGATCCGTTCTTCCGCGAGAAGTTCGGGCCTGAGTTCGTCGACTACTACACCCACATCAAGAATGCCGAGATCGACCGCTTCCTGTCAGAGGTGACCGACTGGGAGCACCGCGAGTATTTCGAGGTGTTTTGATGGAGATACGTCTCACGCCCGCGTGAGGCGACTTCGTCCGGTCTGTTCCGACGACATCACGGCGCTCGCCGACGAAGCCATTTTCCCTGTCCCTCGAAAACGGCCGGAAAGACTGGGGGCCTAATATCCCTGCATGTGATCAACAGTGGAGTTCGATCATGTGGGTTCAATTGTTCAGCCTGATCTACCGCCTGTCCTGCCGGACCACCTTGGTTGAAATCGGCACCCACCACCTGGCGCGTTAGTCGCCGGCGCCAGCGATTTGGGTAAGACATATTGACCGGATAATCGGGGTTTTCATGCGCAAGCTGGTTCACCAGCGATACCAGAGCGTTGCGATGACGGTCAGTGGCGCACCGCGGTAGCAGTAACCGACCTGGCACGTGGTGTAGTGCAGATTGAACAGGTTCTTGGCATTGACCTGGAACTGGAGGCCCTTCAGCTCCTTCGCCGCCTGGCCAAAATCATATTTCAGCGCCGCGTCGATCAGGGTTACCGAGCTGTTCTTGGACGTGTTCGCATCATCGCCGTAGCTCCAGGACATGTAACGCGCGCCGCCACCGACGCTCAATCCTGCAAACGGTCCGGCCAGCGGCAGGGCATAGTTCGCCCACAGCGTCGCGGTATGCGGAGGATTGCCCGAGGGAAACTTGCCGATCAGCGAGTCGTCAGCGGCCTGCTTGGTCACCATGTCGAGATAGGTGTACGACGAGGTGATGTCGAAACCACCGCCCAGGCTTGCAAGCGCCTGCAATTCGAAGCCGCGGCTTTGAATCTCGCCACGCTGGACCGTCACGCCCGTCCCCGTCGTGACCAGGCCGCCGTCCTGGGTCAAATCGAACACCGCCGCGGTAATGAAGCTCCTCGTGCCCTTCGGCTGGTACTTCACACCGACTTCGGTCTGCTTGCCGGTGGTCGGCTTGAAGAAGGCGCCCGACGGATCGACGCCGAGATTGGGAAAGAACGAGGTCGAATAGGCGACGTAAGGCGCAACGCCGGAATCGAACACATAGGTCAGCCCGGCTCGCCCGCTATAGGCCTGATCGGATTGCGTCTGCCGGGTCAGCGCGAACAGATCCTCACCCGTGGTGCTGACCCAGTCGCTGCGGCCGCTCAATGTCAGGATCCAGTGATCGAGCCTGGCCTGGTCCTGAACATAGACGCCGGACTGGGTTTGCCGCTGGGCTGTCGAGGACGAGATCGCGGGATCGGGAATGGATTCCGGCGCGTAGACCGGCGCGGCGAGGTTGAGATCGGAGACGCCGAAGCCGAATCCCTGCTTGTCGTTGAACTTCGACGCGGTGTAGTCGGTGCCGATCAGGAGTGTGTGCTGCACGGGTCCGGTCGATAGCCTGGCCTCGACCTGATTGTCCATGATGGCAGATTGCAGCGTGTCGTGGACGTAGCCGGTGTAGCGCGAGACGACATTGCCCACCGGCGCGCCGAGAAAGCCCACATAGCGGGTGACCGCGTCGACATCGACGTAACGGAATTTCTGGCGGACGGTCACGTCGTTGTTGAACGCGTGCTCGAACAGGTAGCCCACGCGTCCCTGCTCCTGGTCGAGCGAATTGTAGGACGGACTGCCCGTGAAGATGTCCGTGGCGGTGCCGGTGCCCGTGGAGTAGGTGAACATGGATCCGGGCGTCTTCGACTTCTGATAGGACCCGAGAATCGTCAGGGTCGTCGATTGATCCGGCTTCCAGGTGACGGCGGGCGCGATGTAGGTCCTGTTATCCTTGCCGCCGGGCACGAACACGTTCGCGTCGCGCATCACGCCGGTCAGCCGATACGAAAACTGACCGTTGGCATCGACCGGGCCCGACAGGTCGAAATTGCCCTGGATGCGATCGCGGTCGCCGAACACCGTCTGCACTTCGTGAAACGGCTGGCTGGTCGGCAGCTTGCTCGACAGATCGATCAATCCGCCGGGCGAGCCGAGGCCATAGAGCGCCGAGCTGGGCCCGCGGACCACAGTGATGCTGTCGACCCCATAAGGCTCGGTCTTGAACACGCTGAGACCGGCTCCCACGAGGCGCAAGCCGTCGAGATAAACGCCGTTATAGGTGATGTCGAAGCCGCGGATCGCGATCGCGTCGAAACGCGGATCGTAGCCTGAAGCATCGATGCGGACGCCGGGTTCATAGCCAACCGCCTCCGTCAGCGTCCGGACGGCGCGGTCGTTGAGTTCCTTGCGCGTCACGACCGAGATCGACTGCGGCGTCTCGAGCAACGGCGTGTTGGTCTTGGTACCCGCCGAGCTGCTGTCTGCAACATAGCTGCTCTCGCTCGACGCGTTGGCGCGACCGGCACCGGCCTCGCGCACGCCCGAATTTCCGGCTGGCGCGGGCCGGGCATTGCGTTGCGTCGCGACGCGGCCGCGCGACGACTGCGAAGCTCGCTGCGCGGGCTGGGTGCGCGGACGCGCCTGGATCGGTGCCTCCACCGTGACGGGAGGCAATGTCGCCGCCGTCGACGTCGAATTGGTCCCGGAGGTCTGTGCGACCGACGGCGTTGCGTGCAGGACTATTCCCAGGCCGGCCGCTCCCAGACCAGTTCTCGCCATCCGTTCCCAGCCGAGCGTCCGCCCGTCGTTGCGCGTCATCGTCTTCCCCGAGTTCCGTGTTCGAACAACCCGGGAGTAACCAGATCGAGGCGCACACCGCCTTTGCGCGCGCGCAAATCACCTTTGATCGCTCGTGGAGGCGTTCAAGTTCACTGACAGCGGCTCGGCGAATAGCCGAAGTGCCTGCGGAACGCCGTCGCGAAATTGGCCGGATGGGCATAGCCGACCCGAAAGGCCGCCTCGGTGACCGACAAGCGTTGATGAATCAGAAGGTCACGTGCGGCATCGAGCCGGCGGGCCCGCAAATAGTCGATCGCGCTCTCGCCATACGCCATCTGGAATTTCTGGTTGAAGGACCGGCGGCTCAGCCCCGCATTCCGCGCCAGTTCGTCGATGCTCCAGGGATAAGCGAGATCGGCATCCATTCGCGCCTTGACCGATTGCAACCGCACCCGCTGGAGGTCGGCTGCAGGATCAAGCGCGATCCCGCGCTCGCCGAACAAGGCGTGGACCACGATCTCGGCGGCATGCGCCGACAGGAGCAATTGCGTCGCGTTTCCGGCCACTGGTGGCGAGAACATTTCTGCCGCGAGGACCTGCACACGCGGAGACGCCGTGAGAGAGACGATGGCCGTGCCCAACGCGTCGGTCTTGAACAGCGCCCGAACCTCGTCGCCGAGTCCAAGCCCGTCGATGGAGGCTTGGGGAAGCGCCAGGCCGATCGCAGGACGTTCGCCGCAGCGAACCGAGCCTCCCACGGCGAGGGATTCGCGCACGGCAATCGCCGTCATCTGCCCCGCACCCGTTGTGCGCGTCAGAATGCCGCGGCCTGCGCCTTCATCGAGTGCGACAGAGATGAACAAGCCCGGCGCTACGATCGCGGGCGGATCGGGATCGGCGCGAAACTCACCTCTGATGAACACACAGCCCGGGAAATCCAGCCATTGAGGCGCTGTCGAAGCGCCTCGCTGTGCGGAGCCGATGATGTCGTCGTCAGGCCGTCCGGCAATTTGATTGTAAAAGTCCTGCATCGAATCCGCTACGCCGCGACATTGGCGGCTGGCGGCGGCGCACTCAAGACCTCTGCGCGCAGTTTGGAGGGCTTCGAAACTGACGTCCTCGACGAGGTTCTGCGCGCGAGGCGATCTGCACGGACGATACGGCAACCAGATCCAGGAGCGCGTCAGATACCCAGATATTTATGCTGCAGATCCGGCTCCGCCATCAGCTCGACGGACGTGCCGCTCCACACCGTCTTGCCGCGCTCGATGATGTAGTGGCGGTCGCAGATGCGGGCGAGGTGGTCGACGTTCTTGTCGACGACCAGGATCGACTGTCCCCGGCTCTTGAGCAGCGACAGGCAGTTCCAGATTTCTTCGCGGATCAGCGGGGCGAGGCCCTCGGTCGCCTCGTCCAGGATCAGCAGCTTTGGGTTGGTCATCAGCGCGCGGCCGATCGCGAGCATCTGCTGCTCGCCGCCGGAGAGCTGGTTGCCCATGTTGGCGGCGCGCTCGGCAAGGCGGGGGAACATCACGTAGATCGCGGCCAGCGTCCAGGGATTGGGGCTAGCGAAGCGATCGGCGGCGGCCGCGACGAGATTTTCGCGAACGGTGAGGTTCGGAAAGATCTGGCGTCCCTCCGGGACGAGGCCGACGCCGAGTTTTGCAATTCGATAGGACGGCAGCTGCCGCACCTCGGCGCCCGCAAAGCGAATCGTGCCTGATCGCGCCGGTGTCAGGCCCATGATGGAGCGGATGGTGGTGGTCTTGCCCATGCCGTTGCGGCCCATCAGCGAGACCATCTCGCCCGGCTTGATCGACAGCGACAGGCCGAACAGCACCTGGGAGAGGCCGTAGCAGGTCTCGATGCCGTCGACGTCGAGCAGCGTGTCAGCCATCACCTTTTCAGACATGGTGCGTCACCACGTGCTGGTCGCCGAGATAGGCGCGCTTGACGTCCTCGTTGGCGCGGATCGCGGCCGGATCACCGGAGGCGATGACGCGGCCATAGACCAGCACTGAGATGCGGTCGGCCAGCGCGAACACCGCCGGCATATCGTGCTCGACCAGCACGATCGAGACTTCCTTCCGCAGCTCCTGAAGCAGTTGCACCATGCGCTGGGATTCGGTGACGCCAAGACCCGCCATCGGCTCGTCCAGCAGCAGCAGCTTCGGCTTGCTCGCGAGCGCGACCGCGAGCTCGATCTGGCGGCGCTCGCCATGGCTGAGCCTGGACACCAGGACATCGGCGCGATGGCCGAGCCCGACGCGGTCGAGCGCGGCATGGGCGGCATCGCGCAGGCCCTTCTCCTTGCGCGCATTGGCGAAGAAGCGGAACGAGTGGCCTGCATGCGCCTGCGCCGCCAGCGCGACATTGTCGGCGGCGGTGAAGTCGAGCAGCAGCGAGGTGATCTGGAACGAACGGGCGAGCCCCAGCGCGCAGCGGCGATAGGCCGGCAGATAGGTGATGTCGCGACCGCCGAGCGAGACGCTGCCGGAATGCGGTTCGAGGTGCCCGGTGAGCTGGCTGATCAGCGTGGTCTTGCCGGCGCCGTTCGGGCCGATGATGGCGTGCAACTCGCCGCTAGCTACGTCGAGCGAGACGTTGTCCGTCGCAACGATGCCGCCGAAACGGCGCACCAGCTTTTCGACGCGGAGCAGCGGTTCAGCCACGATTGAGCCTCCCGAGCAGGCCCATGATGCCGCCGCGGCCGAACAGCACGATCAGCAGCAAGAGCGGCCCCATGATCAGCGCCCAGTATTCGGTGATCTGCGACAGGAATTCTTCCAGCAGCAAAAACACCACCGCGCCCATCACCGGACCGAACAGCGTGCCCATGCCCCCCAGGATCACCATCACCATGAGGTCGCCGGAGCGGGTCCAGTACATCACGGCCGGGCTGATGAAATCGGTGTTGTTGGCGAGCAGTGCGCCGGCAAGGCCGCACATCATACCGGAGATGACGAAGCAGACCAGCTGGTAGCGTTTTGCCGGAAAGCCGATCGCCTGCATCCGCTGCTCGTTGGAGCGCAGGCCCTGCAGGACGAGGCCGAAGCGCGAATTGGTGATGCGCCAGATCAGGACGATCACGGCGAACAGGCAGGCGAGGCAGAGATAATAGAACTGCGTGCGGTTCGACAGGTTGATCAGGCCGGAGAAGTCGCTGCGTTTGTAGACCGTGAGACCGTCGTCGCCGCCGTAACGCGCGAGGCCCGAGGCGACGTAATAGGCCATCTGCGCAAACGCCAGCGTGATCATGATGAAGTAGACGCCACGCGTACGAAGGGAGAGCGCGCCGATCACCAGGGCGTAGATCGCGGAAGCTGCGAGCGCGACCGGGAACTGGATGAAGCCGGAGCCGACGCCTTCCTGCGCGAGCATGCCGACCGCGTAGCCGCCGATGCCGAGATAGGCGGCGTGGCCGAAGCTCATCATGCCGCCAAAACCCATGATGAGGTTGAGGCTCGCGGCCGCAAGGGCCAGGATGACGATGCGGGTGAACAGCGTCAGGATGAAGATGTTGCCGGACAGCTGCGAATAGAGCGGCAGCAGCACGAGGCCCGCCAGCATCAGGGCCGTGACGGCCTTGCTCACAGTGAAAGCCTTCATCGACGGTTGGCCGGAAACAGCCCCTCCGGGCGCACCACCAGCACGATCGCCATCAGCAGATAGATCAGCATGGACGACAGCGCGGGCGCGGCGGTGGAGGCGGCAGCGCCGCTCAGCACCTGCCGCAACAGGTTGGGCAGGAAGGCGCGGCCGAGCGTGTCGATCATGCCGACAAAGATCGCGGCCAGGAACGCGCCGCGGATCGAGCCGATGCCGCCGATCACGATGATGACGAAGGCGAGGATCAGGATGTTCTCGCCCATGCCGATCTGCACGGTGAGGATCGGCGCCTGCATCAGGCCGGCGAGGCCGGCGAGCGCGGCGCCCAGGCCGAACACCAGCGTGTAGAGCAGCTTGATGTTGATGCCGAGCGCACCGATCATCTCGCGGTTGGAGGCGCCGGCGCGGATCAGCATGCCGATGCGGGTGCGCATCACGCCGAGATAGAGCAGCAGCGCGACCAGCAGCGCCACCACGATGATGGCGAGACGATAAGCGGGATAGTGGATGCCGGGCAGGATCGGCACCGGCACCGTGAGCCAGGCCGGCAGCGGCAGCGCAAGCCCGGCCGGCCCCCAGATCAGCCGCACGGCTTCATTGAAGAACAGGATCAGACCGAAGGTCGCGAGCACGTGGTCGAGATGGTCGCGCCCGTAGAGATGCCGCAGTGCCGACATCTCCAGCACGATGCCGAGCACCAAAGTCGCACCTAACGCCAGCAGCGCACCGAGCAGGAAGCTGCCGGTCCAGGCCGCAAAGGTCGCGGCGAAATAGGCGCCCATCATGTAGAGCGAGCCGTGCGCGAGGTTGACGAGATCCATGATCCCGAACACCAGCGTCAGGCCGGCGGCGAGCAGGAACAGGAGCAGGCCGAACTGCAATCCGTTCAAGAACTGTTCGACGACGAGCAGCATCAAAACTCTTTCAGGCGCACGCGGTGTCGCGCCGATGTTCGAACTCGGTCGCCATCAGTGAAAGAGCTCCCCCTGCCTCTTCAAGGCGGAAAAATGGGTAATGGCAGTATCGTTCCGAGGCAAGAGCGATTCAACACCAGACATGCACTTTGTTGCATGCCGGTGCATGCGATCGAAATTGGCCTTGCAAGAAGGCTGCCGCGCAGGATGGGTCAACCTGCCGCACCCAAACGATCGCCCTCCCCCAGGCATGCCTGGAAGAGGGCGCGATGGTCGACGGAAGTAGGAGAAGGCGTCTAGTGCGACGTCATCTGCCGGGGGAGATCATCCGGCTCGGCCAGCACGCTGTTGGCCGTCGAGGCTTCCAGCGCCGCCATCCGGAACAGATAGGCGAGCGTTGCCAATCCGGTGTCTTCCGCCATCTGCGCCAGCTCGAGCGCCATGTCGGACATGTAGCCGAGATTCTCGTCCTTGGTCTGCGCCATGATCTGGCTGTCCCGCATCATGTTCGACATTTCAGGCGCTCTTTCGTTGCGCGGCAGCAAGGCCGCAGAGGTTGGCACGGGCGACGGCGTCCAGACGCGGGCCGTCCTGTTGTACGATCGAATCCATGCCGATGCGATCATGCAGGGCATCGAGGGTCTCGCGGCGAATGTCGATGGTCGCTGCCATGGTCCAGGCGTTCTCCACCAGCTCGGGCAGACCAAGCGGCGTCACGACGAAGCCGGCCTCATGGAAGCGCGGCAGCCACCAAGTCTCCATGATCGCGCTGACCTGCGCGATTCCCTGATCGAGGCAGAACTCCTGCACCGCCGCCATCAGTTGCAGGTTGAGAGTGCCGTCGCGGCGATCGCGCACGACAAAGTAGCGCGACCATTCCCAGACCAGCGGATTCGCAGGGCAGCCGCGAACCGATGCCAGATGCGGGAAGACCTCGCTCATCATCGAGGGTTTGGTGGTGGGGTAGAGCCGGTGACCGCCGACGACGCGCCGGCCTTCCAGCGCGAGCAGATAGACGGTGTCCTCGTCGTCGTAGGAATCGACCTCGCGGCAATCAGGCCGGCGCAGCGTCTCCCAGTGCCGCTCCTCGACGAAGATGTCGTGGCGTAGTCGGAAGTGCTGCTCGAGTACGTCTTCGTAAAGGTGGCGATTGACCGAAGAAATTGCGTGAATCATGAAAACCCCCATTCAGCCGGAATGAGGGGCAGCCTCTGCGAAAAGAGGCAGGTTCGATATTGGGAAATTTCCCAGTACGTCGCTTAGGGATTGATGAGCTTGTTGCGAATCGCCAGTGCAACCGCATGCGTACGGTTGACGGCACCGAGCTTGCGCGCGGCGGTTGCAAGATGCTCTTCTGCGGTGCGCTGCGTGATGTGCAGGATCTCGCCGATCTCCCAGGCCGACTTGCCCTGCGAGGCCCAGGCGATCACCTCGCGCTCGCGCGGGGTGAGACGCGTCGACAGATGCGGCGCCGGATCCAGCAGGCGGCGAATATGGTCGAAGCCATACATTGCCATCAGGTGCAGTGCCGGCTTGCTGCGGGGATTGAGGTCGAGATGGACGCCGCCGAGCGACACCGCCGCCTCGTAGCCGGTGAGCCCGTGGATCGGCACGATGAAGCCGCGCGACATGCGAAAATCGCCGGCGCGGTTCATCACCTCGGCCGCGCTCGGCTCGAGCTCGGCATCATAGGGCGCTTCCGACCACTCGAACGGATTGACCGATTGCCGGCACAGCCGCACCACGGGGTCGACGCGGTCGTAATTGTTCTGGGTGTAGAGATTGAACCATCCTGCCGGCCAGCGCTTGGCGAGCACCATCTGCGCGAACCGCTGATCGGGATTCGGCAACCCCGTCACGATGATGGTCTCGAAGCCGAAGCGACCGAACACCGCCTCAAGCGCATTCATGGCGTCCGGTACCTTGCGATAGGTCCCCAGGCCTTCGATGAAGTCGAGCGCTTCCCGGCCATAATCTACGGCGTCTACGGCGGACATCGGTACGTTTCCTGAGCCTCGCCGTAGGTATAGCACGTATTTGGGAGCTGCCTCAATTCGCTGCTTCCGTAGTTTACCGGCCCTCGTCTGCACCGGAGATTTAATCTACTTGTGGAGGAAGTGACGTCAAGTTACACCTATGGCGTCTGAAGCGGGAAAATCACGATGGAAGACGAGGACATCGCCCTCAACAGCGTGCTCGGCCTGGAACTCAACCGCGTGTTTTTCGCCGTCCGCGAAACGGCAAACAAGCAGAAGATCATCGAGTACGCGCGCGAAGTGCTGCAGCGCGAACGCGCGGAGCGGCCCGGCAGCGCGTCGCCCGAGAGCCCGGCGAGCTAGAACGCGGTTACAGGTGAGGCGTACGTTCTGCGCGAGCGGCGCCCTTCCATTCGAACGTGCCGATTTTGGCCGAAACATTCTGACTGCGAAGTTAATCAGCAATTGTTGCCGGTGAGCGAGCTGCGCTCTTACCCTCCCCTGGAGGGGGGGTGAAGCGCCGCCCGCTCCGTCCACATCACACTTGCCGCTGGATGACATCACGGCTCTCGTGAGATGATCGCCACCACGATCCTCTTTGGGATGCCCACGACATGATGACGCTGCGCCAGGTTGAAGTGATCCGTGCCGTGATGGTGACGGGTACCATCGGCGGCGCGGCGAAGCTGCTCAACGTGTCGGCGCCGGGGATCAGCCGGCTGGTCAAATACACCGAGCGCACGCTCGGCATTCGCTTCTTCCAGCGCCAGAACGGGCGCTATTTCCCGACGCCGGAAGCCGAGAACATCTTTGAGCAGATCAACGGCGTCTACAAGAAGGTCGACGACCTCTCCGAGCTCATCTCCAAGATCGGCCGCGGCGGTTTGTCGGAATTGCGCATCGGCTCGGTGCCGAGCATCTCCCAGGTGATGGTGCCGCGCGCGATCGAGCGCGTCCGGCGCCGCTACCCCGATCTCGGCATCGACATCAACATCCTCAAGCTCGAGGAGGCCATCGACTACCTCCTGCTCGGCCGCGGCGAATGTGTGGCGATGAGCTATCGGCTCGAGCATTCCGGGCTCGACTTCATGCCGCTCGCCTCGGGTGAGCTCTATTGCATCGTGCCGCCGGGTCACGAGCTTGCCGGCCGCAAGCAGGTCTCGGCGGCCGAGATCACCCGCTATCCGCTGATCGGCATCGATCCCAACGATCCCTACGGCCGGATCATGGCCGGGATCTTTGCGCGCCACCGGCTCGACTACAACATCACGATCCGCGCGCGCTTCGGCACCATGGTGTGTGCGCTGGTGAAGGCCGGGCTCGGCATCGCCATCATCGACCAGTTCACGGTGGCCCATGGCGGCTATCCGGGAATCGAGCTGTTGAAGATCACCGAGCCGACGCGGTTCGAGACCTATATCGCGGTGAAGCGCGGCGCGCCGCTGTCGCTCCATGTCGAGTATTTCATCGAGTCCCTGCGCGCCGAGATGCGCGCGGTGGAGCCGTCCCGCAGCGAGGGCAACGCCGCCCCGGCACGCGCGCGGAAGAAATAACATTATGTTAGGTTTGCCCAATAAATGGGTAATTGTGTTAGGCACGGGAAAGGCTATCGTCGCAACTGGAAGCCCCCTTGGAATTGTGCGGATTTCCCCGCTAATGGCCAGGACCCAACGCTCCCAACGAGACGATAACCAACCATGTCCAAGCGCGGATACGCCGCCAGCAAGAAGCTTCTCACCGGCCTGATCGGGGCGCCGATCGCGCATTCCGCCTCCCCTGCCATGCACGAGCGGGCCGCCGAGGCGCTTGGCCTGCGCGGTCACTACCAGCTCATCGAGGTCGCCGGCGCCGATGCGGCCGGGCTCCGCATGATGCTCGAGGGCGTACGGCGGCTCGGCTTTGCCGGCGTCAACGTGACTTACCCTTACAAGGAAGCGGTGGTCCCGCTGCTCGACGAGCTGGCGCCGGGCGCGGCCGCCATGGGCGCGGTCAACACCGTCGTCGTCAGGGACGGCCGGCTGATCGGCCACAACACCGACACGACCGGGTTTGCGCGCGCGGTCGCGCCGCTGCTGGCACCGTCCGGAAATGCGGTCGCCGTGATCGGAACGGGCGGCGTCGGCAAGGCGATCGCCTTTGCGCTGGCGAGCCTGAAGGTCTCCGGCCTCCGCATCTTCGACAGCGAGACGGCGCGCGCCGAAAAGCTCGCTTCATTGCTTGCCAGGCACGGCGGCGCCACGGTGGCGAAAAGCGTCGAGGACGCGCTCGATGGCGCAACCGGCCTCGTCAACGGCACGCCGGTCGGCATGCTGCCGAACCGGGGCATGCCGGTCCCGGCAGCCTTGCTGCACGAGAAAATGTGGGTCGCGGACGCCGTCTATTCGCCGCTGATCACGCCGCTGCTGGCAGCGGCACAGGCCAAGGGCGCGCGGATCATGACCGGGCGGGAACTCGCGATCTACCAGGCCGCCGATGCCTTCGAACTGTTCACGGGCCTTGCCCCATCGACCGAGGTCATGGGAGAGGCTTTCGACGAGGTGATGGCGGCGCGAAGCACGGCCTATCACGCCGCGTAACCGAAGCGGCCGGACACAAGGCCGCGGACAATATCAACGAAAAATGGGAGGAGTGACCATGAAATCGACCCTACTGGCGGGCGCCTTGCTTGCCTTCGCGACTGCAACCAGCGTCCACGCGCAGGCGATCAAGCTCGCCGACGTCGCCGAACTCTCGGGCGGCGGCGCCACCGTCGGCACCAACTGGAAGAACGGCATCGACCTCGCGATCGAGGAGATCAACGCCAAGGGCGGCGTGCTCGGCCGCAAGTTGGAGGTCAGCCACGCCGATTCGCAGTCCAACCCCGGCGTTGCCCGCGCCCAGGTGCAGAAGGCGCTCGACGCCGAGCCCTATGTCCTGCTCGGGCCCGGCTATTCCGGCTCGGTCAAGGTGACGGCGCCGCTCGCGGCCGAAGCCGGCATCGCGCAGATCATGGGCGGCGAAGCCGCCGAATTGACGCAAGCCGGCAACAAGTTCCTGTTCCGCACCTCGTTCGGCCAGCAATCGTCGATGCCGAAGGTCGCAAAATACATCCACGACGACATGAAGGCGAAGACGGTCGCGGTGGTCTGGGTCAACAACGACTTTGGCCGCGGCGGACGCGACGTCGTCGTGAAGGAACTCGACCGGCTTGGCTCCAAGGTGGTCGCCGATCTCTCGACTGAAGCGGGACAAGCCGACTTCGCCGCCGACGTCGGCAAGATCAAGGCCGCCAATCCCGACGCCGTGTTCGTCTACCTGAATGAAGAAGAGAGCGCGCGCATCCTGAAGGAGCTGAAGCGCCAGGGCGTCACCGCGCCGCTGATGGGCGAGACCACGCTGATCGGCCAGAAGGTGATCGAGCTCGCCGGCGATGCCGCCAACGGCGCGCGCGGCCATGTCGGCCTCACCACGGACGCACCGGTCGACCTGATCAAGGCGTTCCGCGACAAGTTCGCCAAGAAGTACAATTACGTGCCCGACCATAACGGCCTGAAGGGCTACCTCGCCGTCTACATGGTCAAGGCCACCACCGAGAAGATGGGCAAGGTCGACAGCAAGGCGTTCGCCGACACGCTGCACGGCCTGACCATCAAGGCCGCAGACGAGCCGGGCATCCTGATGGACGTCACCTTCAGCGAGACCGGCGACATCGACCGGCAGAGCTTTCTGGTCGAGGTGGTCGAAGGCAAGCAGGTGGTGAAGCAGGTGCTACCCAAGGTGAAGTGACGATCTTCGCCTCTCCCCGCGCCCGTCCCGCCGAAGCTCCAGCGAAGGCGGATGCGGGGGTCTCTCTTCTCCCTCGCCCCGCTCTTCGCGGGGAGAGGGTTGGGGTGAGGGATGCTTCTGCAAGGACGGTGAGAGATGGGCTCGCGGATAGAGCCCCTCACCCCGCCCTCTCCCCGTAAGAACGGGGCGAGGGAGACGACAGAGCTGGGCGAGGGACACGAGAGGGGAAAATGTCCAATCTGTTCGATCTTCTGGTCGCGGGACTTGCCACCGGCGCGATCTATGCGCTGGTCGCGGTCGGCTTCACGCTCTTGTGGCAGACCTCGCAGACCATCAACTTCGCACAAGGCGAGTTCGTGATGCTGCCGGCGTTCCTGATGCTGGCGGCGATGCATGCCGGCGCGCCGTTCTGGCTCGCGATCATCCTCGGCATCCTGCTCTCGATGATCCTGCTGGGCCTCGCTTTCAAGATGCTGCTGGTCGATCCGATGATGCGCCACGGCGTGCTGCCGCTGGCGATCGCGACGATGGCGCTCGCGATCGGCATCAAGGAGGCCGTGAAGCAGTTCTTCAGCGCGGAGGCCTCGCCCTTCCCCTCGATCGTGCCGACCGGTGATATCTCCATTCTCGGACATGCCGTATCGCTGCAAAGCATCGGCGTCCTCGTCCTCGCCATTCTTGCCGTCTTCGGCCTGACGAGCCTTCTCAACCGCACGTCGCTCGGTCACCAGATGCAGGCGGCGGCGCAGAACCCGACGGTGGCGCGCATCATCGGCGTCCCGGTCGAGCGCATGATCCTGCTGACGTTCCTGATCAACGCCTTCCTGGTCGCGCTGGCGTCGCTTTTGATCACGCCGATCTATCTCGCAAAATTCTCCTCCGGCGAGGTGCTGGGCCAGGCCGCCTTCATCGCGGCGATCGTCGGCGGCTTCAACCAGGTGCGCGGCGCCATTGCCGGCGGCCTCCTGATCGGCGTGCTCGACAATCTCGCGGCCGCTTATGTCTCGACGCAGTACCGCGCCGCCGTTCCGATGATCTTCCTGATCGCCGTCATCCTGTTCCGGCCGCAGGGCTTGCTCGGCCGCGCCGAGGAGCGCACCGTATGAGCGGCTTCGCCAAACCGTTGAAGATCGCGCTCGGCCTCATCGTCATTGCCGGCCTGATCATCGTCCCCATGAATTTCAACCGCTACGGCCTGTTCATCCTGAGCCAGTGGGCGGTGATGAGCATCGCCGCCATGGGACTCAACTTGACGCTCGGCTATGCCGGCCAGGTCTCGTTGGCGCAGGGCGCCTTCGTCGGCATCGGCGCCTATGCGGCAGCGATCATGACCACGCATGGCTGGCCGCTGCCGGCGGCGATCGTGGTCGCGATTGCCTTGAGCTTCGCGGTCGGCTGGGTGCTCGGCTATCCCGCTCTGCGCGTGCAGCACCATTACCTTGCGTTCGTCACGCTCGCCTTCTCCACCCTCGCCTTCCTGGTGTTCCGCAACGAAAGCTGGCTCACCGGCGGCATCTACGGCATCTCCAACATTCCGCGGCCGCACATCTTCGGCATCGCGACCAACAAGCCGCTGCCGTTCTACTATGTCTGCCTCGGCTCGCTTGCGATCGTGTCGCTCGCGGTGTGGTGGCTGATCCGCTCGCCCTGGGGACGCGCCTTCATGGCATTGCGCGAAAATCCGCTGCGCGCGCAGTCGCTCGGCGTCGACACAAGGCGCTATACGCTGATGGCCTTTGCGATCGGCTCGGCGCTCGGCGGCGTCGCCGGCGCGCTCTATGCGCCGCTGACGCAATATATCGATCCCGTGCCGTTCAACCTGTCACTCTCGCTCGACCTCCTGATGATGGTGATCGTCGGCGGTGCCGGCTTCTATTTCGGCCCCTTCCTCGGCGCGATGATCGCGGTGCTGTTGCCCGAATGGCTGCGCTTCACGGAAGGGTATTATCTGATGCTCTATGCTGTCGCGGTGATGCTTCTCTTGATCTGGTCGCCGACCGGCATTCTGGGGATTCTCGATCGCTACCTCGCCGAGCGCCGAACCAAGGCGGCCTCCGCGCTGCGCGCCGTCGCAAAGTCCCGGCTGGAGACGGTGCAATGAGCGCGGTCCTGGAAGTCACCGGCATTAAGAAGAATTTCGGCGGCATCAGCGCCGTCGATGGCGTCTCATTCGACGTCCGCGAGGGCGAGATCCTCGGCCTGATCGGCCCGAACGGCTGCGGCAAGTCGACCCTGTTCAACTGCATCCTCGGCCAGCTCACACCATCAGGCGGCGAGGTCAAGCTCGACGGCAAGGTGGTCACGGGCCTGCGTCCCGCCGAGCTCAACAAGCTCGGGGTCAGCCGCACCTTCCAGCTCTTGCAGGTCTTCCCAAAGCTCTCGGTGCGCGAGAATCTGATCCTCGCGGGACAGGAGCACCAGGGCAATATGGCCTCGCGCCTGGTCGGCCGCTCCGATGCCGGGCTGACTGAGACCGCCAACCAGATGATCGGCTTCTTCAAGCTCGACCATCTCGCCGACGAGCCGGCCGGCGGGCTCTCCTATGGCCAGCAAAAACTGCTCGATGCCGCGATGGCCTTCATGGGCGGGCCGCGCCTCGTCCTGCTCGACGAGCCCGCCGGCGGCGTCAACCCGTCGATGCTGTCGGACCTGAAGGATCGCCTGGTCGCGATCAACCGCGAGAAGAACGCGACCTTCGTCGTGATCGAGCACAACATGGAATTCGTGATGTCGCTGTGCTCGCGCGTGATGGTGATGGCGGAAGGCAAGGTGCTGGCGATGGGGCGGCCGGACGAAGTGCGGAAAAATCCCGCCGTGATCGAAGCCTATCTCGGACATTAGGAAGCCATCATGAGCGACCCGATCCTCTCGGTTCACAATCTCGTCGGCGGCTACGGCAAGATGACGATCCTGAACGGCACGACATTCGCCGTGCCGCAGGCGACCATCACCACCATCATCGGCCCCAACGGTGCCGGCAAGTCGACGGTGTTCAAGGCGATCTTCGGCCTGTTGAAGCTGCGCGAAGGCAAGATCAGCTTTGCCGGCCGCGACGTCACCAATTTGAGCCAGCGCGCGCTGCTCAATGCCGGCATCTGCTACGTGCCACAGGGCCGCAACATCTTTCCCGAACTGTCGGTGCGCCACAATATCGAGCTTGGTGGGGTCTCGGCCGGCAAGGGCATCGACCTGCCCGCACGGATCGAGGCCGCGCTCGACCTGTTTCCCGCGCTGCGCCGCAAGTCGGCGCAGCAGGCCTCCACACTCTCCGGCGGCGAGCAGAAGCAGCTCGAGATCGCGCGCTCGCTGCTGCTCGAGCCAAAGCTCGTGCTGATCGACGAGCCCTCGATCGGCCTGTCGCCGCTGATGGTGCAGCAGACTTTCGACATCCTGAAAGGCTTGCGCGACCGCGGCGTCACCATCCTGATGATCGAGCAGAACGCGCGCTCGGCGCTGGAGATTTCCGACATCGGTATCGTGCTCGAGCTCGGCCAGACCCGCATGGTCGACGGCGCGAAGCGAATTCTGAACGATCCACGCATCGGCCAGCTCTTTCTCGGCGGCGCCATGGAGGACAACGCAGCATGAACAAGCGTTCGATCGCGACCGTCTCGCTCTCAGGCAGCCTGGACGAGAAGCTCCGCGCCATCGCATCAGCCGGGTTCGACTCGGTCGAGATCTTCGAGAACGATCTGCTGTCGTTCGGCTCGGGCCCGCGCGAGGTCGCGCAGCTGTGCAAGGACCTCAATCTCGAGATTTGCGCATTCCAGCCGTTCCGCGATTTCGAGGGCATGCCGGAGCCGCAGCGGACACGCAACTTTGCCCGCGCCGAGCGCAAGTTCGATCTGATGCAGGAGCTCGGCACCGACCTCCTGCTGATCTGCTCCAACGTCTCGCCCGCCTCGCTCGGCGGCATCGATCGCGCCGCGGACGATTTTCGCGAGCTCGGCGAGCGCGCGGCCAAGCGCGGCTTGCGCGTCGGCTATGAGGCGCTGGCCTGGGGCCGCCATGTCAACGATTACCGCGACGCCTGGGAGATCGTGCGCCGCGCCGATCATCCCGCGATCGGCGTCATCCTCGACAGTTTTCACGCGCTCGCGCCCGGCTTTCCGGTACGCGCCATGGCCTCGATCCCCGGCGACAAGATCTTTCTGGTGCAGCTCGCGGATGCGCCAAAGCTCGAGCTCGACATCCTCTCATGGAGCCGGCACTTCCGCTCCTTCCCCGGCCAGGGCGACCTCCCGGTCGGTGAATTCATGCAGGCCATCGCAGCGACCGGCTATGCCGGGCCGCTATCGCTCGAAATCTTCAACGACCAGTTCCGCGCCGGCTCGTCCGCGCAGACCGCGGTCGACGGCCTGCGTTCGCTGATCCTGCTGGAGGATCAGCTTGCACCGGATTGGCCGAAGCTTGTCAGCGTGCCGCTGGCGCCGAAGGCGAAGAGCCATGGCACCGGCTTCATCGAGTTTGCCGTCAACGAGACCAAGGCGGTCGACCTCGCCCGCCTGTTCGCGCAGCTGGGCTTCCGCAAGACCGGCAAGCATCGCAGCAAGGCCGTGGAACGCTGGTCGCAGGGCAAGGTCGAGCTCGTGATCAATTGTGAGACCGACGGCTTTGCGCATTCGCATTACGCCACGCACGGCCCCGGCGTCTGCGCGATTGCGCTCGACGTCGACAATGCCGGTCTTGCCATGCAGCGCGCCGAAGCGCTGAAGACGCGCACCTTCTACCAGCCGGTCGGGCCGGGCGAGCTGGAGATTCCCGCGATCCATGGCGTCGGCGGCAGCCTGCTCTATTTCCTCGATCAGGCCGGCAAGAACTGGGATACCGATTTCGAGCCGGTCGCAAGTGACGCGAACGCCGACGCCCTGCTTGCCGTCGATCACATCGCGCAGTCGATGCCCTACGACGAGATGCTGTCCTGGCTGCTGTTCTACACCGGCATCCTCGACCTGAAGCGGCTGCCGCAGATGGAGATCGCCGACCCGCGTGGCCTCGTGCAGAGTCAGGCGGTCATCAACGCCGACCAGAGCCTGCGCTTCGTGCTCAACGGCTCATCCGCCAACCGCACCCTGCCGGCGCGCTTCATCTCGGAGTTCTTCGGCTCGGGCGTGCAGCACGTCGCGTTCTCCTGTCGGGACATTTTTGCGACGGTCGCCGCGATGCGCAAGCGTGGCGCGGATTTCCTCGATATCCCTGATAACTACTACGACGACATCGAAGCCAAATATGACCTCGCGCCCGACCTGATGGCGCAGCTGCGCGCCAACCACATCCTCTACGACCGCGAAGGCGACGGCGAGTTCTTCCAGGTCTACACCCACATCTTCGATGAGCGCTTCTTCTTCGAGATCGTGGAGCGACGGGATTATCAGGGATTCGGCGCAGCCAATGCCGGGATCAGGCTCGCGGCGCAGGCCCGCGAGGTAAGGCCTGCGAGCATGCCGCGGGTGTAGGTCTTCGCCTCTCCCCGCCTGCGGGAGAGGCCGGAATTTGCGGCAGCAAATTCCGGGTGAGGGGGACTCTCCGCGAGTCATATGTCCCCCAGGAGCAACGCTCTCTCGACACGTCATTGCGAGCGCAGCGAAACAATCCAGAGTCCCTCCGCGGAGACAGTCTGGATTGCTTCGCTGCGCTCGCAATGACGATGTGGGGACTATCGAGGAATACAACGACCTCCGTCCCCGCGGAGACTCCCCCTCACCCTGACCCTCTCCCCGCAGGCGGGGAGAGGGGAAGAGGCATCAGCTCACTTCATCGCACACTTGTCGTGGAATCGATCCTGGTCGTTCTCCACGATCGTCGCGACCGTCTTCAGCGAGAGCTGGCCTTCGCCGTCCTTGACCACGTCCTGGAGATAGAAGCTCTGCACCGGAATGTGGTTCTTGCCGTATTTGAACGGGCCGCGCAGCGACTTGAAGTTGGCCTTCTCCATCTCGGCCTTCATCGCGTCCTTCTTGCTGGTGTCGCCCTTCACCGCGACCACCGCGCTGTTGATGAGCTGGGCGGCGTCATAGGCCTGGGCGCCGTAGTAGGTCGGGCGCAGGTTGGTGTACTTCTTGCGGTAGTCGGCGACGAAGCGCTTGTTCTGCTCGTTTGGGAGGTCGTTGACCCATTCCTGCGCGCCGGGCACGCCGAGCGCGTTCTCCTTCTGGAGCGGCAGCGACAGCTCGTCGACCGTGAAGGCGGTGTAGAGCGGCATCGTGCTCTTCAGGCCGGCCTGCGCATATTGATTGAGGAACTGCACGCCGGCCGCACCGGGATAGAACACGAAGATCGACTCGGCGCCCGAGGCGCGCGCCTTTGAGAGCTCGGCGGAGAAATCGAGCTGGCTCGGCCAGACCGTGTATTCCTCGCCCTTGACCTCACCCTTGAACGTGCTCTTCAGGCCCGCGAGCATGTCCTTGCCGGCCGCGTAGTTCGGCCCGATCAGGAACACGCTCTTGACGCCCTTCTGGTTCATGTAGAGGCCCATGGCGGCGGGCGTCTGGTCGTTCTGCCAGGAGGTCGAGAACACGTAAGGCGAGCACAGTTCGCCGGCGAGCTGCGACGGACCGGCATTGGCCGAGATCAGGAAGGTCTGCGAATCCACCGCGGTCTTGAGCGAGGCCAGCAGCACGTTCGACCAGATGTAGCCGACGATGAAGTCGACCTTGTCGGACTGCACCAGCTTCTCGGTCTTCTGCTTGCCGACATCGGGCTTCTGCCCGTCGTCCTCGTAGATCACCTCGACCGGCTTGCCGTCCATCTTGCGGCCGATGTGATCCAGCGCGAGCTCGAAGGAATTGCGCATGTCGTTGCCGATCACGGCAGTCGGGCCGCTGAAGGTCGAAACGAAGCCGATCTTGATGGTGTCGCCGGCGAAAGCCTGATTTGCCAGCACCAGCGCCGCTGCGCCCGCCAGCCAGAATGCCGTCCTCATAACCACTCCCCTCCTTATTATTGATCCCGGAAGCGGGGTGATCGCCGCCCCGGGTCTGTCTCTATTGAACGAAAAATCTGTCGCGCCGCCAATGGCTCAGCGCCCGCCCCTGCACCATATTTCGCCCCAATCGAGGATGGCAAGAAATATAATTCTACTCACTTCGACCAAGGCTGCGGCGCTTTTTCGCGGGATGACGATACGCCCGGCCTATGCCGCGATTGATGACGCCTATTGGACTATGGCGCCCAATGCGCACTTAGATGAAGGAGAGCAGCAGCGAGATTCGAGGGTGTATCATGGCCGCAAATCCCCACCGCGTCGTCATCGTCGGAGCCGGCTTCGGCGGGCTGGAGGCGACCTACCGGCTTGCGGGCGCGCCGGTCGAGATCACGCTGATCGACCGCCGCAACCATCATCTGTTCCAGCCGCTGCTCTACCAGGTCGCGACCGCCTCGCTCGCGACCAGCGAAATCGCCTGGCCGGTCCGGCACCTGATGCGCGACCGGCGCGAGGTGACGACCCTGTTTGCGACGGTGAGCGGCGTCGATGCCGACCGGCGCTGCGTGCTGATCGACGACGGCAGCGAGGTGCCCTACGACACGCTGGTGCTCGCCACCGGCGCGCGCCATGCCTATTTCGGCCATGACGAGTGGGAGCAGTTCGCCCCCGGCCTGAAGACGCTGGAAGACGCGACCACGCTGCGCCGTCACATCCTGGTGGCATTCGAGCGCGCCGAGCGCGAGACCGATCCGGCCAAACGCGCGGCGCGGCTGACCTTCGTCATCGTCGGCGCCGGCCCCACCGGCGTCGAGCTCGCCGGCACCATCGCCGAAATGGCGCACCACACGCTCCCCGCCGACTTCCGCAACATCGACACCCACAAGGCACGCGTGGTGCTGATCGAGGCCGGACCGCGCGTGCTCGCGGGCTTCCCCGATGACCTCTCGGCCTATGCGCAAGCCTCGCTGGAAAAAATCGGCGTCGAGGTCGTGCTGGGCCAGGCCGTCACCGAGATCAACCGTGAGGGCGTCGTATTCGGCGGCAAGCTGCTCGAGGCAAAGACGCGGATCTGGGCCGCCGGCGTGCGCGCCTCGCCCGCGGCCGAATGGCTGGGCGCACCAAGCGATCGCGCCGGGCGCGTGGAGGTCAACAACGATCTGACGATACCTGGTCATCCCGAAATCTTTGCGATCGGCGACACTGTTGTGATCAATGCCTGGGAGGGGAAGCCAGTGCCCGGCATCGCGCCGGCCGCCAAGCAGCAGGGCCGGCACGTCGCCGAAACCATCAAGGCGCGCCTGCGTGGCGAGAATAAAGGTGCATTCCGCTACAAGCACTCCGGTAGCCTCGCACAGATCGGCAAGCGGCTCGCCGTGATCGATTTCGGCAAGGTCAAACTGCGCGGCACCATCGCCTGGTGGATCTGGGGCATCGCCCACATCTACTTCCTGATCGGCCTGCGCCACCGCCTCAGCGTCGCCCTGAGCTGGCTCTGGATCTACGCCCGCGACCAGCGCGCGGCGCGGTTGATCACGCAGGGGAGTAGCAAGGTGGCGTAGGGACGCTGCCGCGGCGCGCTTCTCTTACCCTCCCCTGGAGGGGGAGGGTCGGCTCGCATTGAGCGCAGCGAAATGTGAGACGGGGTGGGGTGAAGGTCTCTCCACGTCCACACTGCCCGAGTGGAGAGATCACCCCACCCCGCTCGCGCTACTTCACCAACTCGCACCCGCCCTCCGCGAGCGGCCGGAACGCCTGATCCGCCGGGATCGTCGAGACCAGCTTGTAATAGTCGTACGGATATTTCGACTCGTCCGGCTTCTTCACCTCGAACAGATACATGGGATGCACGACGCGCCCGTCCTGGCGGATCGTGGTGTCGCCGAACAGCTTGTCCTTACCCCTGAACTTCTTCATCTCGGGCACGGCGTCCTTCGCATTGTCGCTGCCGGTCGCGGCGACTGCGTTCAGATAAGCGAGCGTCGAGGCATAGACGCCGGCCTGGTTGCCGCTCGGCATCTTGCCGTTCATGCCGGGTCGCGCCGCAAATCGCTTGGCGAAGGCGCGGGTGTCGTCGTTCATGTCCCAGTAAAACGCTTCCATGAGCTGGAGGCCCTGCGCGACCTTGATGCCCATGCCATGGACGTCGTTGATGAAGAGCAGGAAGGCGACGAGCTTCTGCCCGCCTTGCTGGATGCCGAACTCGGCAGCCTGCTTCACCGCGTTGATGGTGTCGCCGCCGGCATTGGCGAGGCCGATCACCTGCGCTTTCGAGCCCTGCGCCTGTAACAGGAAGGAGGCGAAGTCGGAGGTGCCGAGCGGGTGCTTGGAGGAGCCGAGCACTTTGCCGCCATGCGCCTCGATGTATTTCTGCGCCTCCGCCTCGATGCCCTTGCCGAGCGCATAGTCGACCGTGAGGAAATACCAGTCCTTGCCGCCGCGCGACATCATCGCGGCCGCGGTGGTGTTGCCGGTCGCCCAGGCATCGTTGACCCATTGGATCGTGTTGGGCGAGCAGGCCTTGCCGGTGAGATCCGAGCTCGCCGTGGACGACGCCAGGAAGGTCATGCGGCTGTCGCGCAGCAGCGTGTTGATGGAGAGGCCGACGGCCGAATTCGGCACGTCGACGATGGCATCGACACCCTCGACATCGAGCCATTTGCGCGCGATCGCGTTGCCGACATCGGCCTTGTTCTGGTGGTCGGCATAGACGATCTCGACCTTGATGTTCTTGCCGCCGCCGTTGAAATCCTCGGCCGCCATCCGCGCAGCCTCGACCGAGCCCATGCCGTTGGTGTCCTGGAAGATGCCCGAGATGTCGTTGAGCACGCCGACGCGCACGACATTGTCGGAGATCTCGGCGCTTGCCGCGCCGCTCATCAGGCTCGCCGCCAGCGCAAGCGTCAATTTCAGGTGTTTCATCGTTCCCTCCCCTTTGTGTGTCGCGCCGGTCGCCGCCGGCACGTCCTGGAATCAGACCTGCCGTTCCGGCAATCTCAGCACCAGCCCGTCGAGCGCGGGCGTAATCATGATCTGGCAGGCCAGCCGGCTGTTCGGCAGCCGCTCGGCGGCGGTGCCGTCGAGCAGCGCGTCTTCGTCATCAGCCATCGCGGGCAGGCGCGCGAGCCAGGCTGCGTCGATATAGACGTGGCAGGTCGCACACATGGCATTGCCACCGCACTCGGCCAGGATGCCGTCGAGACCATGGCGGGTCGCGGCCTGCATGGCGCTTTCGTCGCCTGAAGTTTCGACACGATCGGACTTGCCGTCGGCATGGATGAAAGTGATGGCGGGCATCAAGGCTCCTCGTCAGGCCGGGGTGATGGTGACCGGCAGGCTGTCGAGCCCGCGCAGCGTGTTGTTGAAGCGGCGTTTCGGCTCGCCCGTGATCTCGATCTTCGCGATACGCCGCGCCAGCGCCGTCAGCATCACTTCGCCTTCGAGGCGCGCGACGAGCTGGCCGACGCACATGTGGATGCCGGAGCCGAAGCCGACATGGCCGGACGAGCGGCGCGTGATGTCGTAGCTGTCGGGCTTGTCCCAGCGGCGCGGATCGCGATTGGCGGCGGCAAGGAACATCAGCACCTTCTCACCTTCGCCAATCGTCGCGCCTGACAGCTCGACCTCACGTGTGGTGGTGCGGAAGAAGGTCTGCACCGGGCTTTCGAAACGAACCGCTTCCTCGAAGGCGCTACGCGCGAGCGTGAGATCGCCGCGCAGGCGCTGCCATTGCTCGGGGAAGCGCGCGAGGCAATAGACGGCCGCGCCGATGCCGTTGACAGTGGTGTCGAGGCCAGCCGACAGCAGCGAGCGCACCAGCAGCGGCGCTTCGGTGGCCGTGATCGCGCCCTCGTCGACCTGGGCATGAATGCAGGCGCCGAAGCCGCCGGGCGCAAGGTTCTCGCGCTGGCACTGCTCGGCAACATAGGCTTGATGGGGCGTCGAACGCGCAATCGCCTCCCGGCGCAGCTCATTGGGCGGCCCGAATGCGTTGAACACGACGCTCGCGTAGGGAATCAGATGCTCGCGCCCCTCGGATTTCAGCCCGAGCGCATCCGGGAAGATCGAGAGCGGATAGGCCTCGGCGAGGTCGGCGATCGCGTCGAAGCTGCGCCTTTCGATCAGCGCGTCCACCCGCTCCTCGGCCGCCGCGGCAAAGCGGTCGCGCACCTGCTTCATCACGGTCGGCGACAGCACCTTCGAGAGCACGGCGCGGGTCCGCGTATGCGCGGGCGGATCGGCCTCGAGGATCAGGCTCGGCGGCCGCCACGGCGTCTCCTTCTTGAAATCGGAGAGGCCGACGCCGCGGCTGGAGCAGAACGTCGCGGGATCGTTCAGCACGGCGTGGACCTCGGCATAGCGTGCCACGCCGTAGACGTTCCACTTGTCGAGATAGACGACCGGACCTGCCTCCCGCAGCAGCTCGTGCGTGGGATAGGGGTCGGCGAAAAAATTCATGTCGAAGGGATCGACGTCGAGATGCGGGACGCCTGATACGGCGGAGCCAGGTGCGCTCATTGTAGTCCTCCCTCATTTTGATCTTGTGAAAGGGCCGCGCTTGCCCTTAGGTCTTCGGACACGCCGCGAGACAAAAGACCGATATGCCGCCGTCTTCGACCAGAGCCCGCCAAAGGCCCGCACCCGCCGAAACCGGGCCGACGCTCGATCTCGACCGTTATGTCCCGGCTTTCATCACCTTCATCGCCAACAAGCTCTCGAACAGCGCTACCGCGTTCTACCAGCGCGAGTTTGGCGTCAACGTCACGGAATGGCGGATCATGTCGCTGCTGGCGATTGAGCCCGGCATTCCCGCCTCGCGGATCTGCCACGTCATCGGTTTTGACAAGGGGCCGGTGAGCCGGACGCTCGCGGGGCTGGAGAAGCGCGGACTGGTCTCGATTCGAACCGACCCGAACGATGGCCGCACCCATTCGATCTCGCTGACGGCGAAGGGCCGCGCCACCCATGACAAGGTGATCGTCGCGGCGTTCGAGCGCGAGCGGCGGCTGTTGTCCTGCCTGAGCAAGGACGAGCGCGAGGCGCTGATCGATCTGCTGCGCCGGCTGCACGAAAATCTCGGCGCAGTGACCGGCAGCACCACCACCTGACGCGCGCGTAAAGCGCGCGGCATCGCCGCCTTCAGGCATACGCCGGCGTTTGCCCGCGGCCACCTCTCTGCCGAGCATCGTTTCCTCCAGGACCAGGCGCAGCGGTTCTCCCGCCGTCATCCTTGTCTGGAACGGTTCGCACAAATTAGTTGCTTAAGCAACAAAAGAATCATGCATGATATTGCGGCAGAATGGCTGGCGTATTTTGCGAGCTGCTCGACCCATCCCCGTCATTGCGAGCGCAGCGAAGCAATCCAGAGCCCCACCGGGGAAAGATTCTGGATTGCTTCGCTGCGCTCGCAATGACGATGTGGACAGAGCGTGGCCTCACTCCGACTTGATCTGCCAGTGGCTACAGACCGATCCACTCACCCGACGCATCATCATTCACCCGCGCCACAGCATCGGCACGCCGCGTCAGCACGGCGCGCTGATTGATGTAACCCTTGTCGGTGATCTCGCCGCCGTCCACCGACGGCGGCTCGGTGAGCAGCAACGCGCGCGTCGCGTGGCCGGAGGAGTTGGCGCCCTGCCGTTTCAGCTTCGCCAGGCCCTGAGCGATCGCCGCTCTGACCTTCTCATCACCAAGCACATCGTTGACGCCTGCCGTCTCGGACAAGCCGGCATGGGCACGGCACGCGGCCATGTTCGGGAAGACCAGGAAGCGCACTTCGTCGCCCCCTTGGCCGGTGACGACGATGTCCTGCGCGAGCGGCGCCAGCGCGGCGATGCCGGCGACACGCAGCGTGCCAACGCTGACCCAGGTGCCGGAGTTGAGCTTGAAGTCTTCCGCAACACGACCATCGAAGAACAACCCGCGCTCAGGCCGTTCCGCATCGGCAAGCTTCACGGCATCGCCAATGAGATAATAGCCCTCGTCATCGAAAGCCTGCTTCGTCAGCTCCGGCGCCTTCCAGTAACCCGGCGTGACATTAGGGCCGCGCACGCGCACCTCCAGCTTGTCCCCTGACGTGACGAGCTTCAGCTCGGTTCCGGGAATGGGCACGCCGATATTGCCCGAGCGCTCCGCGAGGAAATGACAGTCGGTCGCCAGCGGCGACGTCTCGGTCGAGCCCCAGGCCGACACCATCGGCAGCGGACGACCAACTGTCGCCACCGAAAGCTGCTCGAGCGCGTCCCAGAGGTTCTGCGGCAGCGCGGCGCCGGCATAGAAGGCGAATTTCACCTCGCCGAAGAAGCGGCGGCGCAGTTCCTCGTCGCCGCGCAGCGCTGCGATCAGCATGTCGAAGCCGCGCGGCACGTTGAAATAGACCGTCGGCATCACGCTTTTCAGATTGGCGAGTGACGTTGCGAAGAGACCGGGCGCGGGCTTGCCGCCGTCGATATAGAGCGACCCGCCGTTGCGCAGCACGAGATTGAAATTGTGGTTGGCGCCGAACGTGTGGCTCCAGGGGAGCCAATCGAGAATGACGAGATCGCTGTCAGCCTGCTCCAGGAACGTCCAAGTTTGCGCCTTGGCCTGCTGGCTCGAGGTCAGCATGCGCTGGGTGTTGATGACGGCTTTCGGCGTGCCGGTCGAGCCCGAGGTGAACAGGAATTTTGCGATCGTATCCGGCGTCACCGCGGCGAAGGCTTTTGCGACGTCGCCCGTTTCGGGCGTCGCCGCGATGTCACGGAAGGCCAGCGCATCGGCATCGCCGGCATTGCCACTGATGATCTGCGCCTTGTGCAGCGGCTCGATCGCGGCCAGCGCCGCGGCAAACGGCTTGGTCGCGGAGACATAGATCGCGCCCGGCTCGAGCAGCGCGATCATGCTCTTGAGCTTGTCGAAATCTTTCGACATCAGCGAATAGGCCGGTGAGATCGCGGCCGAGGGCACGCCGACATGCTGGGCCGCAAGGGCGAGCAGCGCATGGTCGATGCTGTTGTCGGAGAGGATGACGACGGGACGCTCGGCGCTGAGCTGTTGCGCCAAAATCCAGCTCGCCGCTGCGCGTACCCGCCGCAGGGCGCCCGCATAGGTCATGGTGGCCCAGGGCGTGTCGGCGCTGTCACGCTCGGCGAGGAAGATCGTGTCAGGCGTCTGCCGCGCAAAATGCTCCAGCCAGTCGCCGATGCAGCGGGCGCTGTCGCGCAAGGGTTCTGGCGAGCGCAGCACGATGCTGCCGTCGGGGCGATGCTCGGCGACGGTCTTGGGTGTTGCGAACAGGCTCGAAGCGTCACCGCGTGCGGCGGTTGTCATGGTTTCCTCCTCGCCCGTATCAGGGATCGGCTACAGCCTCGTTCCGGGCCGCTTTGGCCATATTGTTGGGCACGACAATTGTTGTCGTCAACAATAATCTTCCGTAGGGGCGTTCGAGGCGCTAAGGTTGCACGGCAGGAGAGATCACGTGACAGCCAGCGCAGCCCGAACTGAGCCCCGCCCTTCCTCACGCAAACGTGCCGGCAACGGCGCGGCGCGGCCGAACGACGCGGACGAGATCGGCCTCGACGCGCTGGTCGGGCACGCCGGTTATGCGGTGCGGCGCTTCCAGATCTGGATCTTTCAGGACTTCATCAAGACGCTCGGCGAGGTCGACATCAAGCCGACGCAGTATTCCGTGCTGACGGTCATCGGCGCCAATCCGGGCCTTTCGCAGATGGCGGTGGCGAAGCGTCTTGGCATCGAGCGCGCCCGGCTGGTGCATCTGCTCGACAGCCTCGAACAGCGCAAGCTGGTGAAGCGGGTCAAGTCGAAGGCGGACCGCCGCGCCCACGCGCTGCACCTCACCGCACCGGGCGAGACGGCGCTTGCCAAATTCAAGCGCCTCGCCGCCGAGCACGAGCGGCATGTCGTGGAGAAGATCGGCAAGGAGAACCGGGAGCAGCTGCTCCAGATCCTCGCCTGCTTCACCTGATCGACGCTGCCCAATATTTGCGCAAATGCCCGTATCGGGGCGCTGGCACGACGGCCCAACAATCCTCGAAATATCTTACAAGCCACTGATCCTTCGATAATATCTGAGGCATAGCGCCTGCCCGGATTGTGTACACAATGGCACATCGCTTGCTTCAATCCGGGTAAGACCTGTTGCCGGAGTTTTGTCACCATGGGGGCTGAGCAGCCTGAAACGATCGCCGCGATTGTGGCCGCGCATCGCGCGGGCACGATAACGCCTGCGCAGACCGTCGCGCGAACCTATCAGCGCATCCGCGATCACAACGATCCCGCAATCTTCATCAGCCTGCGCGACGAGAAGGACGCGATCGCGGAAGCCGAGAAGCTTGCCGCAAGGGATGCCATCAGCTTGCCGCTCTACGGCGTGCCGGTCGCGGTGAAGGACAATATCGACACGCTGGGATTTCCGACCACCGCGGCCTGCCCGGCCTTCTCGTATACGCCGACGCATGATTCGACCGCGGTGGAACGCCTGCGCGCGGCCGGCGCGATCATCATCGGCAAGACCAATCTCGACCAGTTCGCAACCGGCCTCGTCGGCGTGCGCTCGCCTTATGGCATCCCCAAAAATTCGATCCGCGAGGATCTCATTCCCGGCGGCTCGAGCTCAGGCTCGGCGGTCGCCGTCGGTGCCGGACTGGTGCCGCTGTCACTGGGCACGGACACCGCCGGCAGCGGCCGGGTGCCGGCGATGCTCAACAACATCGTCGGGCTGAAGCCGAGCCTCGGCATGATCTCGACCGCGGGCCTGGTGCCGGCCTGCCGTACGCTCGATTGCATCTCGGTATTCGCTCTGACTGTCGACGACGCCGCGCTGGCCCTCTCCGTGATGGCGGGGCCGGACCAGGCCGACCCGTTCTCGCGCGACCGGCCGCTGGGCGCGATCACGCCGTTCCCCGCGAATTTGCGCCTCGGCGTGCCCCGCAACGGGCAGCTGATCTTCTTCGGCGACAGGAAGGCGGAAGCCGCTTACGGCGATGCGCTGAAGCGCTGGACTGCGCTCGGCGCTAAGCTGGTCGAGTTCGACCTCGAGCCGTTCTACGAGACGGCGCGGCTGCTCTATGAGGGTCCCTGGGTCGCCGAGCGTTATCTCGTGATCAAGGATCTGCTGGCGTCCGCACCTGATTCGATTCATCCGGTGACGCGCGAGATCACCGTCGCCGGCGCGCGGCTGACCGCTGCGGAAACCTTCTCTGCGCTCTACCGTTTGCAGGGCCTGCGCAAGATCGCCGAGCGGACGTTTGCGAACATCGACGCGCTGGTGCTGCCGACTGCGCCGACCGCGTATACGACGGCGCAGGTGCTGGCCAATCCGATCGAGCTCAACAGCCGGCTCGGCACCTACACCAATTTCGTCAACCTGCTCGACCTCTGTGGCCTCGCGGCACCGGCGTCGATGCGCACCGACGGCATTCCGTTCGGTATCACGCTGCTCGCGCCCGCAGGACGCGATGCACTGCTCGCGAGCATCGGCCGCGTTTTCCATGCGGATACGAAACTGACCGTTGGAGCGAAGGGCGTTGCGCAGGCACCGCTGGCGCCGCTCGCAGCAAACGGCAGCGACGAGATTCCGATCGCAGTGGTCGGCGCGCATCTCTCCGGTATGGCGCTGAACGGCGAATTGACGGCGCTCAACGGAAAGCTGGTCGAGGCGACCAGGACCGCGCCGGACTACAAGCTCTACGCACTCAAGACCACGCCCCCGAAGCCGGGCATGCTGCGCGTCGAGGCTGGCACGGGCGCGTCGATCGAGCTGGAGATCTGGTCGCTGTCGTCGTCGGCTTTCGGCAAGTTCGTCAACGCGATTCCCGCGCCGATGGCGATCGGGACAATCAGGCTGGCGGATGGCCGCAGCGTGAAGGGGTTTCTCGTCGAGCCCGAAGTGCTGAGCGAGGCGCGAGAGATCACGGCGTATGGCGGCTGGCGGAAGTTTATGGCGGAGAAGGCGAAAGGGTAGCTGCCGTAGGGTGGGCAAAGCGTAGCGTGCCCACCAACAGCATTAGTTAGGATAGATGGTGGGCACGGCGCTTTGCGCCTTTGCCCACCCTACGGTACCGCGTTTGCCGCCCTAAACCGACACCGCGTAAATCTCATACTCTCCGCGCACCAGCTCGATATGCGCGCGCATGGCGGCGGCGGCGCCCTGCTTGTCGCCGCGCATGATGGCGACGACGACGCGGTCGTGCTCGGCTTGCGACTTTGCCAATCGGCCGAGGTTGCGGAACTGGGCGCGGCGGAACGGTTGCACGCGGACGCGCGTCGCCAGCGTGATCTCGGCGATGTAGCCGTTCTGCGATCCCGCATAGATCGCATTGTGGAAGCGCTCGTTGACCTCGTGGAAGCGATCGGGATTGCCGGCGTAGCTGAGCACGCGCAGCTCTTCGTGGATGGCTTCGAGACCGTGGCGCTCGGCAGCGGACATGCGCTCGGCGGCAAGGCCCGCGCACAGCGCCTCGAGCTCCGCCATCGCCTCGAACATGCTTTTCAGACGCTCGACCGAGGGCTGCGCCACCACCGCGCCGCGATGGGCGCGCGATTCGACGAGGCCGCTCGCCACCAGCTGGCGCAACGCCTCGCGGACCGGCGTGCGCGAGACGCTGAAGCGCCGCGCGATGTCGGTTTCATCAAGCGGCGCGCCCGGGGCCAGGGTTCCGCGCACGATCTCATCGGCGAGCTGAAGCCGCAGTTCCTCGGCGCGCGTGATCTTGTGCACACTGGGCTGCGCCCGGTCGACGCGCGGCACCACCGGCTCGGCCGGCAATACTCCCTGCGGAAGATCGTCAAGCGTCATACGATCAGGTCTCTTTCGACTCGTCGATGATGCTGACATGGGCGGCGACGACGCGCCAGCCCTCCGGGAAGCGAATCCAGGTCTGCATCTGCCGGCCGACCTTGCCGGGAGCCGTGTCGCGGTAGAACAGGGTGGAGGCCACGGCCGTGTCGCGGCCATAGCTAGTGATCACGGTTTTCGCGGTGCGGCGGTTGAGGCCCACTGGCGAACGTCCGGCGCGGAAGCCGGAGATCGCCTCATAGCCGTAGAGGTTCTCGCCGATGCCGTAGCGCAGCGTGCGGGGATCGTTGCGGAAGAGTTCGCCGAGCACGGCGACGTCGTTGGTGATCAGCGCCTGCTCATAGCGTTCGAACGCGGCCTTCACTTCCGCGATCACCTCGGGGAGATCGATCTCCATTTTAAATCCCTCTCAAAGTCCCCTTGGCGACGGCGCGGAGACCACGCCCATCTTCTCCAATGCGTGCGCCACGCGCAGCGCGATGTCCTCGCGCCAGGGCGCGGCGATGATCTGGACGCCGATCGGCAGCGGCTCGAGCGGCACCGGCACGGCGACCACCGGCAACCCGATGAACGAGATCGGCTGGGTGTGGATGCCGATATTGGCGCGAACCGGCAACTCGACGCCGTCGAGCGTGAAATTCACCTGGCCAAGCTTCGGCGCGGTGCAGGGCGTGGCCGGCGCAATCAGCACGTCGACGGATTTGAAGATCTCGGCGAGCTGCGCGCGATACCAGCGGCGGAATTTCTGCGCGCGGTCGACCAACGGCGCCGGCACCATCGCGCCGGCGATCAGCCGGTCGCGCACGGCGGGATCGAAATCGTTCGGGCGTTTCCGCAGGCGATCGAGATGCAGCGAGGCGCCTTCGGTGGTGGTGATGACATAGGCCGCCGCGCGGGCGCGCGAGGCTTCGGGTACGTCAACGATCTTCGTCGCGCCGAGCGCCTTGGCGACGCGGCTGACGGCTTCGACGGCCTCTGGAAACACGTTCTTCTGAAAGTGCCCGCCGGCAATCGCGATGCGCAGGTCCGACACCGGATTGGCGAGCAGCGGCAGCGTCGGCTCCAGACCGCGCGTGGTGCAGGCAGCATCATCCGCATCCGGTCCCTGCATCGCGTCATAGGCGAGCGCGAGATCGGTCGCCGAGCGCGCGAACGGGCCGAGATGATCGAGGCTCGCGACGAACGGGAACGAGCGCGCCCGCGACAGCCGGCCATAGGTCGGCTTCAGACCAAAGATGCCGCAGAAGGAGGACGGCACGCGGATCGAACCATTGGTGTCCGAGCCGAGTGCGATCGGCACCAGCGCGCCGCCGACGGCGCTCCCCGAGCCACCGGACGAGCCGCCGGTCATCCGGGTCGTGTCATGCGGATTGCGCGAGGGACCGTCATGGACGTTCTCGCCGGTGAAGTCGTAGGCGTATTCGCCCATGTTGAGCGCGCCGACGAGCACGGCACCTGCGGCTTCCATCCGCTCGATCAGCGTGGCGTCGCGCTTGGCAGGCGCGAGGTCGCGGTTGATCTTCGAGCCGGCGCGTGTCGGAAGCCCCGCGACGTCAAACAGGTTCTTCACCGCGAAGGGAACGCCGGCGAGTGGGCCAACCTCCTTGCCGGCAGCAATGTCGGCGTCGATCGCACGCGCTTTCGCACGGGCGCGATCGGCGGTGACGTCGGTGAAGGAATTGAGGACGCCATCGTGCTGCTTGATGCGCGCAAGCGCTGCTTCGGTGGCATCGAGTGCCGACATCTTGCCGCCGGCCACAGCCTTGGCGATGTCCGCAGCCGTCATCTCTGGCTTGGTGGTCATGGCGGGATCAGACCGTGAAGATCGGCGCGGGCTCGGTCTCGTCCGGCAGCGCGAATTCGTCGACCAATCGGCCAAGCCGGAGCGAGACTTCGAGATTGGCGCGCACCGCCGGCCTCCAGGCCTCCTCGACCGGCAGCGCCAGCGCTTTCGATACGGCGTCGATATAATCGTCCAGCGGCTCGGCCATCACGCTCCCAAACAATCTCTCAGTGCACTCTTAGTGGACCTGCAACGGCGGATGCGGGATCGCCGTCAGCAGCTCCTTGGTATAGTCGTCCTGCGGATCGCTGAGGACTTTTTCGGAAGAGCCCTCTTCGACGATTCGACCTGTCCGCATGACAATGACACGATCGCACAACAAGCGCACTACGTTCAAATCATGCGAGACGAACAGATAACTCATACCTAGCCGCGCTTTCAGGTCCTGAAGCAGATTGAGGACCACGGCCTGGACCGAGACGTCGAGCGCCGCGGTCGGCTCGTCCAGGATGACGAGCTTCGGGTGCAGTGCAATCGCGCGCGCGATGCCGACGCGGGCCTTCTGGCCGCCGGACAGCTGGTGCGGGAAGCGGTCGAGCAGATTGTGCGGCAGCCCGACCATGGTCGCGAGTTCCTCGCAGCGCGTTCGCAGCGCATCGCGGCCCCTGATGTCGCCGAGCTGCATGATGGGGTCGGCGATGGCGCGGGCGGCGGTGAAACGCGGGTTGAGGCTGTCGGTCGGGTCCTGGAACACCATCTGGATGCGGCTGCGCTGCGGCAGCCGGGCGAAGGAGGCAGGCGCGATGGCGCCGATGTCCTCGCCGTCGAACTGGATCAGGCCCGAGGTCTGGTCGAGCAGCCGCATCAATATCATCGACGTGGTCGATTTGCCGCAACCGGATTCGCCGACGAGGCCGACGCTCTCGCCATGGCCGATGGAGAGGCTGATGCCGTCGACGGCGCGGAAGACGTCCGGCTCGACCGGCGGCTTGCGGCCGAACAGTTTTCCGAGCGTCGCCGTGGCGCCCTGACGGGGGTATTCCTTGACGAGCTTCTCGATGAGGAGGAGAGGCTTTTGGCTGTCCGTGCCTGCTGCGGCGGTCGGGGCGGATGCTGGGCTCGCGGCCGCGGCGGCCGCGCCCTCCTCCTCCGGCAACAGATCGCGCAAGCTCACGCCGAGCCGCGGCGTCGCGCGCATTAGCTTCTTGGTGTAGGGGTGCTGCGGGTTCGCAAAAATGTCGGCGGCTTTCGCCGTCTCGACCACGCGGCCCTTTTCCATCACCACGACGCGGTCGCAATAGGCGGCGGCGAGACCGAGATCGTGGGTGATGAGAATCGTCGACATCGCCTTGCGCTTGGTCAGCTCGACGATCAGGTCCATCACCGCCTTCTGGGTGGTAACGTCGAGGCCGGTGGTCGGCTCGTCCGCGATCAGGAGCTGCGGATTGCAGGCGAGCGCGAGCGCGATGACGACGCGCTGGCACATGCCGCCGGACAGTTCGAACGGATAGGCGTGGTACCGCTCGCGCGGGCGGGCGATCTTGACCTGCTCCAGCGCCTCGATCGCCTTTTCTCCGTGGTCCGAAACCATCGCCTGCTGCACATGAGTACGCAGCACGTCCTCGATCTGGTCGCCGACTTTCCGGATCGGGTTGAGCGCGGCGCGCGGGTTCTGGAAGATCATCGAGACTTCGCGCCCGCGCAGATCGCGCATCTGGTCTTCGGTCGCGGCCTTCACGTCGATACCCGAAAACATCACCGAGCCTTCGGCGATCCGTCCGGCGCGATCGAGGATGCGCATCACCGCATAGGACGTCACCGACTTGCCCGAGCCGGACTCGCCGACGATGGCGAGCGTCTCGCCCTTGGCGACGGAGATGTTGACGTGCTGGACGGCTTTGACGATGCCGCGGCGGGTGGTGAATTCGACCGTGAGGTCCTGGACGTCGAGCAGGGGCTGGGCGGTCATGCGGGCCTCCCGATCAAAAATGTCGAAAACAACCCCATGCACAGTAGAATGGGGTTGGAATCATTAGAGAATTTCTGGCGGTAATTTGCGGGTGAGGCGGGCAAACCTCTCTCGCTCCCTCCCCCCTTGCGGGGGAGGGTTGGGGAGAGGGGTGGCCCCAGGCGAGGTCGGAGTTCGTGGCGACCCCTCTCCCTGCCCCTCCCCCGCAAGGGGGGAGGGAATGAGAGAACAGTGCTCTCCTCACTTCCAAGCGTTGCGCTTCTCTCCCCGCACTTGACCATCACTCACGTCCTCCGCTGGGGGTCGACGATGTCGCGGAGGCCGTCGCCGAGGAGGTTGAAGCAGAACACGGCGATCATCAGAGCAAGGCCGGGGAATAGCGCGATCCACCATTCGCCCGACACCATGAAGCCCGCGCCTTCGGCGACCATGATGCCCCATTCGGCGGTCGGCGGGCGGACGCCGAGGCCGATGAAGGACAGCCCCGCGGCATTGAGGATGGCGTAGCCCATGGTCAGCGACATCTGCACGATCATGATCGGCATGATGTTCGGCAAGATGTGCACCAGCAGGATGCGGAATTCGCCGTTGCCCGACAGACGCGCGGCCTGCACGAAGCCGGCATTGCGGCGGACATTGGCCTCGGCGCGCGCGACGCGGGCATAGAGCGGAAAGTTGACGATGGCCGTGGCCAGAATGATGTTCTGCACGGTGTTGCCGAGGGCGGCGACGATGCCCATCGCCAGCACGAACAGCGGAAACGCCATGATGGTATCGGCGATACGGCCGACGATGCGATCGGTCCAGCCGCCGAAATAGCCGGCCGCGATGCCGGCGAGGCCGCCCATCAGGAACACCAGCACGACGGAGGCGACCGCGATGAACGTATCGAGCCGTGTCGCCACGACGACGCGGCTGAAGATGTCGCGGCCGAGCTGATCGGTGCCGAACCAATGCGCCATCGACGGCGGCTTCAGCGCCGCGGCGGTATCGGAAGCGAGTGGATCATACGGCACCACGTAGGGGCCGAAGATCGCCGCGATGAGGATCACGATCAGCAGCGCGAAGGCGAAACCCGTGACCTTGTTCTCGCCGAGAACGTAGCGGGTCTGTTCGAGGATCGCGACCAGCCCTGATGTCCGCGCGGGACCGACGGGTTCAACAGCAGGCGCAACGGAGCTCATGATCTAGCCCTCCAACCTGACACGCGGATCGATCACGCCGTAGAGAATGTCGATCACGAGATTGAGCAGCACGTACATGACCGCCATGGTCAGCACAAAACCTTGCACGGGCGCGAAGTCCGACGAGATCAGCGCCTCCACCGCGTAGGAGCCGATGCCGGGCCAGGCGAACACTTTTTCCACCAGCACGTTGGCCCCTAACAGAAACGAGAACACCATGCTGAGCGTGGTGATCACGGGGAGCATCGCATTGCGGAACGCGTAGGTGACGATGACCGTTGTCGGCGACAGGCCGCTGGCGCGTGCCGTGCGCACGAACTCCGACGACAACACCGCCAGCATCGAGGCGCGCGTCATGCGCGCGATCGGCGCCAGCGAGAAGATCGCAAGCGTCGTCGCCGGCAGGATGAGCTGGCTCAGCGCCGAGCGGAACGCCTCGAAGTCGCGCGCGATCAGGGTGTCGATCAGATAGAAGCCGGTCACCGTCGGCGGCGCGCTGTAGAACACATCGAGGCGGCCGAGCGGCGCGGGTGACCAGCCTAGCCTGAAGTAGAAGACATAGACCAGCACCAGGCCGGTGAAGAACACGGGTAACGACACGCCGGCCGTCGTCGTGACACGGCAGAGATGGTCGACCCATGATCCCGGCCGCGTCGCCGCCAGCACGCCAAGCGGGATCGCAATCACGACCGAAACGATGAGGCCGAGCAGCGTGAGCTCGGCGGAAGCCGGCAGGCGGTTGCGGATCTCGGCCGCGACCGGCTGCCCCGTGGTGAGCGAGTTGCCGAAATCGCCATGGGCGAGGTCGTTGGTGTAGCGGAAAAACTGCTCGATCAGCGGCCTGTCGAGCCCGAGCTTCTTGCGGATCTGCTCAACGGCTTCCTTGGTCGCGGCGGGACCGGCGAAGTATGCGGCGGGATCACCGGGCAACGCGCGCGTCAGCAGGAAGGTGACGATGACGACCCCGATCAGCGAGGGAATCGCGAACATCAGGCGCTTGCCGATCATGGTCAGCATGGAAAGACGCTCCTGGATGACGGACGAATCTCGCTAGCGGACAAGAGCGTTGCCCCGCGCTCCGCTGCGTTCCCTCCCCCCTTGCGGGGGAGGGCTAGGGAGAGGGGTGGCCCCGGGAGAGGTCTGAGTTCGCGGCTACCCCTCTCCCCGACCCTCCCCCGCAAGGGGGGAGGGAGCGAGAGAGCGGTGGCCGCCTCACGCGATGAAGAACTTGCACCGCGAGGATCAGAGAGACCACCACATGCCGATGCGTCGCCGACGATCAGCATGACGGCTCACCCCTTCACCAGCGCGCGGTAATCCAGCCTCCGGTGGAACCAGTATTGGTAGCCGCTGATGTTCTTCTGCATCGCGACGTTGACGAAGGGCTGGTACAGCGGGATGCGCGGGATATCGGTGAAAGCGAGATCGACGAAGCCCTTCACGTCGGTGTCGTAGGTCGCGGTGTCGCCGGTGGCGGCGGCGGTGCGCGCGCCGTCGATCAGCTTGTCCATCTCCGCCGACTTGTAGCTCATGGTGTTGAAGACGGAATTGTTGCCGTGATAGCACCAGTAGAAGAAGTACTCGGGGTAATCGAGCCAGCCCGAGAACACGTTGGTGAAGAGCGGCATCTCCTTCTTGTTCAGCTCGGTGCGCCAGTTGGCGCCGGGCACCTTGTTGATGGTCGTCTTGATGCCGATCTGCGCGAGAGATTCCTGCACCAGCACGCAGAGCGGCTCGTTGACGCCCGCGAAGTTGAGATCGAACGAGATCGTGGTCTCGAAGCCGTTGGCGAGGCCTGCCTCCGCCATCAGCGCTTTCGCCTTCTCGATGTCGGTGTTGTATTTGTGCGGCTGCGGCCAGGCGACTTCGGTCGGCTTGTCCTTGGGCGCGCCGAACATCGGGTTGGCGAGGCCGAACATCACCGCGTCCATGATCTTCTGATAGGGCAGCGCATAGGCGATCGCCTGGCGAACTTTTGGATTATCGAACGGCGGCTTGGTGACGTTCATGCCGATATACTGGATGCCGTTGGAGAACGGCAGCGACACGACGTTCAGCTTGCCGTTCGCCTTCATCTCCTGAAAGTCCTTGTTGGGCAGCTCGTAGGAGATGTCGGCGTCGCCGCGCTCCAGCAGCGCGCGGCGGTTGCCGGCCTGCGGCACCATGCGCCAGATCACGCGCTTGATCTTCGGCAACGGACCGCAGACCCAATCCTCGTTGCGCTCCATGATCACTTCGGTGCCGGCGGTCCACTTCGTCACCTTGTAGGCGCCGGAGCCCGCGGTCTGTTGCTTGGTGAATTCGAGACCCCAGGGATCCTTCTCGCTGGCGTTCTTCTTCACCAGCTCGGAATTGACGATGCAGGGCACGATGACCGCGAGATCGGGGATCGTGAGCTTGTCCTTCTTCAGGAAATCGACGCGCACGGTGGTGTCGTCGATCACGACGAACTGCTCCGGCTTGGTCAGCGAGCCAGCGCTCATCTGGAAGGTCGGGAAGCCGCCGACGCTGACGGCGCGATCGAGCGACCACTTCACGTCCTTGGCGGTGACGGGCGTGCCGTCGTGGAATTTGGCGTTCTTGCGCAGCTTGAAGGTGACCGACATGTCGTCGATCTTGAACTCCTCGGCGAGCTCGGGCTTGAACTTGTCGCGGTCGTAATAGGGCACCCCGCCGGGGCCGGTCTTCATCTCGTGGCTGATCAGGCGGTCGTAGCAATTCCACGACACTTCATAGCCGGGCACGTTGGTGCCGACGCCGTGGATGTCGAGATTGTTCGGGCCGCCTTCCGAGACGATCAGCAGCGTCTCCGAACGCGCATCGGCATAGGCGGTGGAGATGACCTGTGGCATCGCCGGAAGCGCCGCGCCTGCGGCCAATCCGGACACGGACTTGAGGAAATCGCGGCGCTTCATGGAAAATGCTCCAACGCAAAAGTTTCTGGTTGGAACAGGGATTCGCAAGGTTCGTGCCAGCGCTTAATGGGATCTTAATTTCCAGATAAAGCGTTGATTCAAATCGATATTTTTGTGATTTCGGCGGCTGATCGCCTTTTGGGCAAGCCAGTCAATTGCATACAAAGATGCGATTCTGCTCCAAAAATAAGCTGAAAGATTGAGCGCCGCCGGATTGAGCAGGACGTCGCAGATGGCCTGGGCGGTTCAGCCCGACCAGATCAGATCCTGGAGTTCGACGAGATCGTTCGCCCTGTCCTGCCAGCCCTCGACACAGACGTGGCTGTTGAGGTCGCTGGCGCGGTGCAGCAGCATCAGCGCCATCAGCCGGCGCTTCAGTGCGAAATCCGGCTTCGTATAGCCAAAGCCTTCGAGCAGGCTGCGCACCCGGCCCGGCCGGCCGGCCGCCATGAAGGCGCCGGGGCCGAGCAGATCGTAGTCGCGCCATCCCGTCAGCACGTCGCCGAAGTCGAACAAGCCCGCGAGCGACCATTGATCGTCATGACAGGCGAGCAGGAAGTTCTGAGGGATATATTCGCCGACCAGGATCACCGGCGGCGCATCCATCGGGATCAGTTTTACGGCGTCACGCAGGAGATCGTCGAGGCCGGCGAGGAATTTCGGGGCGAGGCCGAGCCGCGTGTGCCGCGCTTTGCAGCCCTGCATCTGGGCGCGCATGAAGTCGTCCCAGCGCGGCTCGATCTCCGCCAGCGGACCGAGAGGCGCGTGCTGCACGGCGGCGATGGTCTCACCGATCTGGCGCAGCAGGCGCTCCTTCTGGTCTTCCGCCAGCTGCGGCCACACCTCCGAGCCGAGCGTGCCGGTAAGGCGCGTGATGACGAGGTAAGGCCAGCCGTCGCGCTCCCCCTCCGCGACGATCTCCGGGATCGGCAGATGAAGGCGGCCGGCAAGCTGCGCCAGCGACCCGCGTTCGGAGACGAATTGCGCGCGCAGAAGCGGCGGGAAGATTTTCAGGATCAGCTTCTCGCCGAGGCCGACGACGAGATTGGTGCCGGTCGCAAACACGTGCGGCGCGCTGGTATCGAGACCGTGGCTGCGCGCGATGTCGAGCGCGATCGGCAGCCACGGCAGTGGATCGGAGCGAAAGGCGCGAAAGCTTTCCGCGTCGGTGAAGTGAGGTAGTTTCATCGACATCGCGACCTTATGCATTTCAAAAGCAGTTCCCCTCTCGGCCCATCCTTCGAGACGCCCGCTTTGGCGGGCTCCTCAGGATGAGGGCGGAGTGCGTGGCAGCGATTTTGGCAGGCACCGATGCCGCTTAGCCTCATCCTGAGGAGACCGCGAAGCGGTCGTCTCGAAGGACGAGGCGCGCGCTCAGGCATACGCTACCGGTCCGGGCTGGCGCGCTCGAACTGGCGCAGCAGCTTGTTGCCGCGCTCGACCGCGGCATCGAGCGCGGCCTGCGCGCCCTTCTGGCCGGTAAAGGCCTGCTCCAGCTCGTCCTCGATTGCGCCGCGGATCAGCACGAAGGAGCCGAGCCGGATGCCCTTCGAGTTCTCCGTCGGCTGATGCAGCGTGATCTCCTCGAACGAGATCGCGGAGCCCGGATTGCGCTCGTAAAAACCCTGCGCGCGCGTCAGCTCGAAGGCGGCGCGGGTGATCGGCAGATAGCCGGTGTTCTGGTGCCAGGCGGCCTGCACGCCGGGCTGCGACAGATAGGCGAAGAACCGCGCTACGCCCTTGTATTCCTGGCGCGGGCGGTCGCGCAGCACCCACAGCGTGGCGCCGCCGATGATCGAGTTCTGCGGTGCGTTCTTCACATCGGGCCAGTACGGCATCATGCCGTAGCCGATATCGAACTTCGAATTCGCCTTGATGTCGGCCCGCGTCGCCGAGGAGCCGATGAAGATGCCGCATTCGCCCTTCTGGAAGCGCGGCTCGGCCGACTGCCCGCGGCCGCCGTAATCGAACACCTTGTCCTTCTGCCACTCGGCGAGTTGGGCGATGTGTTGCACGACGACCGGGTTGTTGATGGTCAGCTCGGCATCCAGCCCCGCGAAGCCATTGGTCCGCGTCGCGAGCGGCAGATTGTGGAAGGCGGAGAAATTCTCGATGTGGATCCAGGACGGCCAGGAGGTGGTGAAGCCGCACACAGCGCCGCGCTCGCGCAGGCGTTTTGCGGCAAGCCCAAGCTCGGGCCATGTCCTCGGCGGCGTCTCCGGATCGAGGCCCGCGTCGCGGAACATGGTCTTGTTGTAATAGAGGATCGGCGTCGAGGAATTGAACGGGAAGGACAACAGATTGCCGGCCGCATCGGTGTAATAGCCGGAGACTGCGGGAAGGTAATCGCCCAGCGAGAACGGCTCGTTCATGTCCCGCATCATGGTGAACACGGGATAGATCGCGCCCTTGGCCGCGGTCATGGTGGCGGTCGCGACCTCGTTGACCTGGACGATCGCCGGTTGGCTGCGCGAGCGGAAGGCGAAGATCGCCGCCGTCACCGTCTCGGTGTAGTTGCCCTTGTAAGCAGGCACGATGCGGTAATCGGACTGCGAGGCGTTGAAGTCGGCGGCGAGCTTCTCGAGCTGCCGGCCAAGCTCGCCGGACATGGCGTGCCACAGCGCGATGTCGGTGGCGGCGCGCGCCTGAGGAGGCATTGCGAGGACGATGAAAGCGGCGAGGATCCGCAAAAGACTCGATGCTGAAATCACGATGGCTCTTCCCGTGTCGCGCGGCAAAGGCGACCGTACCTGCTTAAGGCGCGGCATTTCCTGTTTCAACCGGGAATGAACGGCGGCCGCGCCGCACAATCGCTCCGCCGGGTGCGGCGGGATGGCCTTCCCTCAACCATCTGTTAGATTGCATTGAACCTTTTTGCTTCGCCATAGACTCCACCACTGAGGGGTTGAGTGTGCCAGTGCTGAACCGTGCCGAACTCTCGCGGACCGGGGTGATCTTCGTCGCGCTTCTGCTCGCGGTCTGCGCGACGAGCGCAGCTGCGCGAGAATTCCGCGCCGCCGACACCCAGGCCGAGGATTACCCGACCGTCCAGGCGCTGCGCTACATGGGCGCGCTGATTGCCGAGCGCACCGGCGGCCGGCACGAGATCAAGGTGTTCCATTCCCGTCAGCTCGGCGAAGAGAAGGAGACCATCGAGCAGACCAGGGTCGGCGCGATCGACCTTAACCGGACCAATGTGGCGCTGATCGGCAACTTCGTCCCGGCGATGAACGTGCTCGCCATGCCGTTCCTGTTCCGGTCCATCGAGCACATGCAGAAGGTGCTGGACGGGCCAATCGGCAGCGAGATCCTCGGCAGTTTCGAGCCCTACGGCTTCGTCGGGCTCGCCTTCTACGATTCCGGCGCGCGGTCGATCTACAACGGCGTCCGTCCGATACGAAGTGTCGCCGACCTCAAGGGATTGCGGATCCGGGTGCAGCAGTCGGAGTTGATGAGCGAGATGATTCGCTCGCTCGGCGCCGAGCCGGTCGAGATGCCCTACGGGCAGGTGCTCACCGGGCTTGCCAACCATCTGATCGACGGCGCCGAAAACAACTGGCCATCTTTCGTGACGACAGACCATTACAAACATGCCGGCCACCTCGCGCTCACCGAGCACACGATGAGCCCGGAAGTGCTGGTGATCTCGCTGAAGGCCTGGAAAAGCCTGTCGGCGGACGACCAGCAGATCTTCCGCGAGGCCGCGGCTCGCTCCAGCCGGTTCATGCGCGAGAAGTGGCACGACCTCGAGGAGCAGTCGCAGCACAAGGCTGAAGCCGCCGGCATCACCGTCGCTAGGGACATCGACCGCAAGCCGTTCGAGGAGGCGATGGCTGCGATCTATGCCAAGGCGGGGCGCGATCCCGCCGCGGCCGCGCTGATCGAACGCATTCGCAAGGTGGAGTGAGCCGCTTGGCTGCACTTGGACACAGCGAGCACGCAGACAGGCCGCCCGGCCCGCTCGGGCGGCTGCGCGCACGCCTGGTCGGGATGCTCCGCGCGGTGCCGATCCGCTGGCGCATCCTGTCGATCGCGGCGCTGAACTCGGCCGTGGTCGTGGTGCTGGTGGGGCTGATCTGGAACGGCACGCAGGTGCTGGGCTCGGCCTGGGGCGACGTCCGCCAGGTGCGCGAGTCCGACCGCATCCTGGCGCTGCTCGAGAGCGAGACCGGGCGCCTGCACAATCTGATCCACCGCTACATCAACCAGCCGAGCCCGGACCTGTTCGCCGAGATCCTGCTGCTGCGCGAGGCGGTGCTGGGCACGCTGACCGACCGTGCCGCCAAGGACCCGATGCTGTCGGGCTCGGTCGAGGAACTGGAGCGCACCACCGACCGCTTCCTTAACGGCTTCGGCGAGCTGCGCAGCGTGCAGGCGACCATCGCCAAGACCTATGAGGAGCAGGTGCAGGGCCCGGCCAGGGACATGGCCGGTCTCTATTCCATCATCGAAGGCGCCACCGGTCATCGCGACGCCCTGATCTGGCCCTCGCTCGGCAAGTCCCGCGAGGCCTTCACCGCGATGCTGGTGGCCGCCAACTCCTACTATCTGTCGCTCTCGCCGGGTGCCGCCGATGATGCGCGCCGCAACACCGAGACGATCGAGAAGACCATTCCGGTCATGATCGATCTCGCCGACAACGACCTGCAGCGCATGGCGCTGCAACGGCTCGGGACCCGCACCATGGCGCTGCGCGAGGGTTTCGCCAAACTCTCCGAGCAGCTGACGAGCCGCACCGAATTGCTGCGCAACACCATCGACGCCAGCCAAGCCGAGGCGATCGGCGCCATCGACGACCTCTCCACCAAGATGCGCCAGCGCGAGCAGAAGGCGCAGGAGACGTTTGATCGTACCTTGGCCGATATCTCGCGGCGGGTGCTGTCGATCGCGGTGATTTTCCTCGGCATCATCCTCACCGCGGGCGTGCTGATCGCGCTGTCGATCCGCCTGCCGCTGCAGCAGATCATGACCGCGATGCGCGCGATCACGCTCGGCGACCTCGACCGCGAGGTGCAGGGCACCAAGGCACGCGACGAGGTCGGCGCCATGGCGCGCGCGGTCGAGGTGTTCCGCGAGAACGCGATCGCGAAGCGCGAGACCGAGGACGAGCTGCGCGCGTCCAAGGAGAAGGCCGAGAGCGCGCTGCTCGAGCTCAACACCGCGCAGCAGAATTTGATCGACGCCGAACGGCTGGCGGCGCTCGGCGGCCTCGTCGCCGGCGTCGCGCACGAGGTCAACAACCCGATCGGCATCAGCCTGACCGTTGCTTCGAGTTTTGCCCGGCGCACCGAGATCTTCGAGGCCCAGCTCAAGGGCGACGGCGGCCTGCGCCGCTCGCAGCTTGAGGAGTTCGTGCAGTCCTCGCGCGACGCCTCGCAGCAGCTCGTCGCCAACCTCACCCGCGCCGGCGAGCTGATCCAGTCGTTCAAGCAGGTCGCGGTCGACCGCTCGCATGCCGAGCGGCGGCAGTTCTCACTCAGCGAAGCCACCGACCAGATCATCGCCAGCCTGCGTCCGGTCCTGAAGCGCTCGCCGATCACGCTCCAGGCCGACGTGCCCGAGGGGCTCCTGCTCGACGGCTATCCAGGCTCCTACGGCCAGATTCTGACCAACCTCTTCCTCAACGCCGCCAACCACGCCTTTGCCGACGGCCGCGCCGGCACGATCACGATCTCGGCGCGGCCGCGCGGGACCGACGACATCGAGATCATCTTCGCCGATGACGGGGCCGGCATGACCCCTGACGTGCAGCGCCAGGCCTTTGACCCATTCTTTACCACCCGGCGCAATGAAGGTGGCACGGGACTCGGCTTGCATATCGTCTATAACCTTGTCACCCAGCAGCTCGGCGGGCGCATGATGCTGGAATCCAAGCTGGGACAAGGCACTACTTTTCGCATTATCATGCCCCGGGTCGCCAAGGGCGGCGCGCAAAGCACAGAGACTGACGGGACTTCTCAATGGCCGAACAGGACGATGTCCTCCACCTGATCGACGATACCGGTACCGCACCGGAGGACCAGAACGCACGGAAGTGGAAGATCGCCGTCATCGACGACGATCCGGCCGTGCACGACGGCACCCGCTTCGCGCTGTCCGACTACAGCCTCAACGGCCAGGGGCTGGAGATCCTCTCCGCCCATTCCGCGGCGGAAGGTCGCAAGCTGATGGCCGCGCATGGCGACATCGCCGCCGTGCTGCTCGACGTCATCATGGAGACCGATGTCGCCGGCCTCGAGCTGGTCGAGTTCATCCGCAACGAGCTCAAGAACGAGACCGTACGTATCATCCTGCGCACGGGACAACCCGGCCAGGCGCCGGAGCGGCGCGTGATCGTCCAGTACGACATCAACGACTACAAGGCCAAGACCGAGCTCACCGCAGACAAGCTGTTCACCTCGCTGACCGCGGCGCTGCGCTCCTATCAGCAGCTCGAGCGCATGGTGCAGACGCGGCGCGGGCTCGAGATCATCATCGACGCCGCCTCGACGCTGTACGACTTCAAGTCGATGCAGCGTCTCGCCGAGGGCGTGCTGACCCAGCTCGCCTCGCTGCTCAATGTCGATTGCGCTGGCATATTGGTGCTGCGCGACAATGGCGGCGTGGACCCCGAGCTCTCCGTGCTCGCCGGCAGCGGCTGCTACAGCCGCTTCATCGGCACGACCTCGTCGAAGGCGCTCGACCCCGATCTGCGGACGATGGTCGAAGCCGCGTTCCAGGGCCGCAAGAACGAATTCGCCGACCACCGCAGCGTGATCTATCTGCGGACCGGCTCCGGCCGCGAGGTGGTGGTGCTGCTGCAGGCCGAGCGCGAGCTGTCCGAGACCGACCGCTCGCTGGTCGAGATCTTCTCCAGCCGGCTCTCGATCGCCTTCGACAACGTCATCCTCTACCAGCAGCTCCAGGACGCCAACACGCAGCTCGAGGACCGCGTCGCCCAGCGCACCCGCGCGCTGATGCAGGCCAACCGCCGCCTCTCGGCGCAATGGCTGCGGCTGCAGCGCGCCAACGGCTTCAAGAACGAGATTCTCGGCACCGTCGCCCACGACCTCAAGAACCCGCTCGGCGTCATCCTCGGCCGCACCGAGATGCTGAAGGAGCTGATCTCGACCGGCGCCTCGTCCGACGGCGTGGTCGCCCAGGTCGATCACATCCGCGATGCGACGAAGCGCCTGACCACGATGGTCGATCATCTGATCTCCGACGCGATGGCCGATGCCTTCGACATCACCATCCGCCGCGAGCCGGTCGACGTGGCGGCGCTGGTGAAAGAGGTCGCCGATGCCAACCACCCGCTCGCGGTCAACAAGCAGCAGGCGATCAGCGTCACGGCGCCACCCAACATCGTCACCATGTGCGACACCGACCGCATCCGCGAGGCGATCGACAATCTGATCAGCAACGCCATCAAATACTCACCGATCGGCGGCAAGATCATCGTCGCCGTCACCCATGAGGCCAGCGATACCGTCGTCCGCGTCAGCGACGAGGGCGCCGGCCTGTCGCCGGAGGATCTCGGCCGCCTGTTCGGCCGGTTCCAGCGGCTGTCGGCCAAACCGACCGCGGGCGAGAGCTCGACGGGGCTTGGGCTTTCCATCGTCAAGCGTATTATCGACATGCATGGCGGCGAGGTGACGGCCGAGAGCGACGGTCCCGGCAAGGGATCGACCTTCACCATCACCCTGCCCGCGACCGAGTTGCCGTGATTCGAGTACCGAGATCTGAGTGATATGACCCAAAGCCAGCACATCATGATCGTCGACGACGAGGCCCCGGCCCGGGAGATGGTCGGCGATTACCTCAAGATGCACGGCTTCACCGTGACGCTGTGCGACGGCGGCAAGAGCTTGCGCACCGCGATCGACGGCAGCATGCCGGACCTCGTCGTGCTCGACCTCAACATGCCCGAGGAAGACGGCCTCTCGATCATCCGCGACCTCAAGAGCCGCATCAACGTGCCCGTGATCATGCTGACGGCGACCGCGAGCCCGATCGACCGTGTCGTCGGTCTCGAGCTCGGCGCCGACGATTACGTGGCAAAGCCCTGCGAGCTGCGCGAGCTGATGGCGCGCATCCGCTCGGTGTTGCGGCGGAGCACGCCGGTGAAGGCGGCCGAGACCGCGCCCGCCAAATCGGACAAGGATCAACTGGTGCGCTTCGGCACCAAATGGCTCGACCTCGAAGCGCAGGCCTTGCGCGACGACGAAGGCAACGAGCATCCGCTCACCGCCTCCGAGTTCGGGCTGCTGAAAGTGTTCGCGGCCAATCCGAAGCGCGTGCTGTCGCGCGAACGCCTGCTCGAACTGGCCAATGCGCGCGACGCCGAAGCCTTCGATCGCGCGGTGGATCTGCGCATCATGCGCATCCGCCGCAAGATCGAGCCCGACCCGACCAAGCCGGCCGTGATCCGCACCATCCGCGGCGGCGGCTATCTGTTCTCGCCCGCGGGCGAGAAGGCGTAGGGCGCGCGGCACCTACCGCTGTCGTCCCGGGCTCGCTTCGCGCCCCGGAATGACGGCGTGGGCGGCGCGACCGAACGCAAAGCCCGGAATTTCGTTCCCGGCTGCCCCGGACGCTCCCCAATCCCCACCCCCGTATTTTCCGTACATTGAAATTCCACGGCTTTTCGCCCCGAATGTTTCGTCGCAGCCTGTCCGACGAAACAATTTGGCGGCGCACGAAACCATTTTTCGCTTTTCGTGCAGACGTCCCGAAACGTTCGCTGATTAACACTTTGGTCCAAGGAAACGCCGCTCGGTTGCGGCGCTACGGGGAGCTAAGTCAATGCCGAACGTCATCGCCATCAACGCCCAAGCCAGCCAGAGCATCATTGCCGCTCAGGCGACCTCGGACGACATGCTCCTGGAGAGCATTGCGGACGGCAACCGGACGTCCATGCACATCCTCTATTGCCGGCACAATGTGCGGGTTTATCGCTTCATCCTGCGCATCGTGCGTGACGCGACCACGGCGGAAGACCTCGTCAGCCAGGTGTTCCTCGACGTGTGGCGCACGGCAGGCCAATTCCAGGGCCGCTCGCAGGTCTCGACCTGGCTGCTCTCGATCGCGCGCTTCAAGGCGCTGACCGCGATGCGCCAGCGCCGCTTCGAGGACATCGACCAGGACGACGTGCGCCAGATTCCTGACGATGCCGAGACGCCGGAGACCTCGCTCGACCGCAACGACACCAGCGCCATCCTGCGCGCCTGCGTGCAAAAGCTGTCGCCCGCGCATCGCGAGATCATCAACCTCGTCTACTACCATGAGAAGTCGGTGGAGGAGGTCGGTCAGATCATCGGCATCCCGCAGAGCACGGTGAAGACCCGGATGTTCTATGCCCGCAAGCAACTGGCCGATTTGCTTAAGGGCGCCGGCGTCGACCGTTTCGCCGCCTAAGGCCAAGGATTTCAATGGGATAGGGCCTGATTTTCGGCCCTGTCCCCGGACACGGAAGTGTTACCGCCGACGAAATAATTGAAACAAAGCACAACATCAGGCGGAAAAACTTCCCTCCTATAAAGCTCACATACGGTTTCGTTAAACCTCCCAAGACTTCCAGCGACCCGGACGGGATGCCCCCCTCCGGGTCGTTTTGTGTTTGGGCCGATAAAGCCGCGGCAGGCTCGGTGCACCTCTCTCGCTTGAGTGAGGCTGCCACTGCTCTCTCATTCCCTCCCCCCTTGCGGGGGAGGGGCAGGGAGAGGGGTACCGCACGGGGACTCCCTCGATTTGTCGTGCGCGGCACGATCGCGGATGGATAGACCTTTCCCGGGGCTACCCCTCTCCCCCGCCCTCCCCCGCAAGGGGGGAGGGAGCGCACCGTCGCCGCGGCCAATCCCGCCCGGCACGCCCGACACCAGGCACCCGCCCCCTCACGAACGTGTGACGCCACGTAACAACCCGCGCAGCCATCCCGAACTGCCCTCGTGACCTCCTTCACGAGTGCCCGATGCTCGAACTTGTCTTCGCTGTCCTTGCCGGCATCCTGACCATCGCCGCGCCCTGCACGCTGCCGATGCTGCCGATCCTGCTCGGCGCCTCGATCGGGCGGGCGGGCCGCTTGCGGCCCGCGATGATCGCGCTCGGCTTCGTCGTCTCGTTCTCGGCGACCGCGCTGCTGTTGGGTGCGATCACGCGGCTGTTCGACTTCGATCCGAACGTGCTGCGCGAGGCCGCGTCGATCCTGCTGCTCGGCTTCGGCCTGTTGATGCTGTGGCCGGCGCCGTTCGAATGGCTCTCGATCCGGCTCAACGGCTGGCTCGATCTCGGCAATGCCGGCGCCGTGCAGCGCGAGGGTGCGCTCGGCGGCCTCGTGCTCGGCACCACGCTCGGCCTGGTCTGGACGCCCTGCGCCGGTCCTGTGCTCGGCTCGATCCTGACGCTGGTCGCGACGTCGAAGAACGCCAGCTGGGCCGGCGTGCTGTTGATTGCCTATGCCATCGGCGCAGCGATCCCGATGCTCGCGATCGCCTATGGCGGACAGGCTGCGACCACGCGGGTACGCAGCCTCGCGCGGATCTCGCCGCGGCTGCAGCAGGGCTTTGGCGTCGTCGTGATCGCCTTCGCGGTCGCGGCTTATTTCCAATACGACACGCTGATCGTGGCGTGGCTCACCGGATTCTATCCCACCGGCCAGATCGGCCTGTGATCATCCCTCATCTTCACCGGAGGACGCTTCCATGACTTTCAAATTGCTCGCCGTCTCCGCCGCACTGATCGGCATCGCCGTGACAGGCGCCGTCATCCCCGGCATCTGCGACGAGGCCGCGCGCGCCACCCCTGTCGTCACGGCTGCCGCAAGCCAGCAGGCTGCGCCCGACTTCACCGGCATCAATACCTGGTTCAACTCGAAACCGCTCAGCATCGCCGACCTCCGCGGCAAGGTCGTGCTGGTCGACTTCTGGACCTATGGCTGCGTCAACTGCGTCAACACGCTGCCGCACGTCACCGACCTCTACGCCAAATACAAGGACAAGGGCCTCGTCGTGGTCGGCGTGCATACGCCGGAATTCCCGTTCGAGCGCTCCGCCGCCAATGTGCAGGCCGCACTGAAGCGCCACGGCATCACCTATCCGGTGGCGCAGGACAATGATTCCAAGACCTGGAACGCCTACCAGAACCAGTATTGGCCGGCGCAATACATCATCGACCAGAACGGCAAGATCGTGTTCCAGCACGAGGGCGAGGGCCGCTACGACGAGATCGACCGCACCGTGGCAAAGCTGCTGAACGCCAACAGCTGAGGCCGGATCGCCGCTGCCGCCGTTGTTGCTTGACTCCACGGACCCGTCCGTGGAGTTTCCCGAGCGACGGAATCAGCGCCCGCAATGGACGACGCGACCACCAGCCCCGACATTCGCCTTCGCGAAGGCGCCTCGATCGCGCAGCGGCTGGTCATGTCCGGCTTTGCGGCCGCCGTGGCGCTGTGCTTCACGCCGGGCCTGTTCACGCACGACACGTTGGAGGTGATCGTCTCGGTGGCCGCGCTGCTCGTCGGAGCAGCGTTCGTCGCCGGCATCATGCTGGCGCCTGCGGTGGTGTGGATCATCACGCCGAACGAGATCCTGATCGGGCAACAGCGACCGTTCGGAAAGCTCCGGACCAGGATCGTCGCGAAGGACGACATCAGGGGATTACAGGTTCCCGGCAGCAAGCGGGCGAAAGCCCGTTTCCAGCTGGCCTTCACACTGGCCTCGGGGGAGCGCCTGACGTCGCCGCCGATCTCGGACGTCACGCATGTACGCGACACCGTGGCGCGGATCGCCGCGCAGTTCGATGTCCCCGACGTCGAGTCACCCGTCAATCCGCTCGATGCCAGCAATCCCGAGATGCGTCTCGGCGAGCCGCTCGAGGCGTTTTCGGCGCGGGACATAAGGATTGTCGCGCTGATCGCCGTCGCCTTGTCCGCCGTTCCCTACGCCTACAAGCTCTGGCGTGGATGGCCGCCCAGCCATGTCGATATCCTGCTGCTGCCGCTCGGCGCGATCGCCGCATTCGCGGTTTACAGATACGCCAATCTCGTGACCGGCGCGTTCTGGATCATCCGCGAGAGCGATATCCGCGTCGAACGCCTGTGGGGCGACGGCACGCCGCGCGCCGACCATATCGAGGGGCACGACGTGAAGACGATCACCGTCGACCGCCGCGGCCGATCCGAGGACGATCACTGCATCGTCACCATCCGATTGCGCTCGGGGCGACGCTTTCGCAGCCCACGAATCGGGTCGCGGATCGAGGCCCGAGCGGTGGGTGCCGAAATCGTCCGACGGCTCGGGATCGCGGCGGAGAGTAATAAGATTTAGATCGCGCTACGCCCACGTCGTCATGGCCGGGCTTGTCCCGGCCATCCACGTCTTTACCCAGGGCACGAAGAACGTGGATGCCCGGGCCTTCGCCTCGCCGAAGCGGCTTCGGCCGCGCAGGCGGGACAAGCCCGGGCATGACGGATGCAGATTTGACAGCCCGCCACCCGAAGGATGGCGCCGGCACTGCTTTTCGCGCCATCCCCTGTTTGTGGCATTGCCCGGCCTCGTCAAAAAACCAAAGCATTCTCGTGACATACCAGCCGGGCGCGCCATGAACTTGCCACGAAGCTGCCCCTGAGTTCAGATGGTCCGAATGATTTACGCTGTGGCAGCGGGGAGAGCTTGAAATGACGGATTATCGTCGCCTGACCGGGGCGTTCATCGCGGCGCTGGGCCTGGTCCTGAACACCTCATACGCCATCGCCCAGCAGCCCGACCGCGGCGATGAGCCGGGCCTGGTCGCCGACGACGCCTACCAGCTCGAGCCAGAATGGCAGAAGCAGGTGGTCTACTTCCGCACCACCGAAACGCCGGGCACCATCATCATCTCGACCGCTGAGCGCCACCTCTACCTGGTGCAGCCGGGCGGGCGCGCGATCCGTTACGGCATCGGCGTCGGCCGCGACGGCTTCCAGTGGCAGGGGCTGGTGAACATCACCAACAAGAAGGAGTGGCCGGACTGGACGCCGCCGCCGGAGATGATCCAGCGACAGCCCTATCTGCCGCGCTTCATGGCCGGCGGCCCCGGCAATCCGCTCGGTGCCCGCGCCATGTATCTCGGCACCACCGTCTACCGCATCCACGGCACCAACCGTCCTGATACGATCGGCACCAAGGTATCCTCGGGCTGCTTCCGTCTCGTCAACCATGACGTCGCCGATCTCTACGATCGCGTCCCGGTTGGCACCAAGGTGGTCATCCGACAGAAGCCCGAACTCTGATCTTCCTCGCCTTAGCGAATAGTCCTTTTCCCGATTATTTCGAGAGAGCAACATGATGCGCACTTTTCGAGGCGGCCTGCTGATCGGGCTCGCCGTTGCCGTACTGGTCGGCGCCCTGGCGGTGATCTATGAGTTCTACGATACCCGCACCCTGAAGCGCACCGTTCGCCGCGGCGAGGTGCTGTGCGGCGTCAACAAGGGCCTGCCGGGCTTCTCGATCCCCGATGACAAGGGCAACTGGACCGGATTCGACGTCGATTTCTGTCGCGCGGTGGCAGCCGCCATCTTCAACGATCCCGGCAAAGCCAAGTTCGTTCCACTCGACGCCAGCGAGCGCTTCAAGGAATTGCAGAGCCGCAAGGTGGACATCCTCTCGCGCAACTCGACCTGGAGCATGGCGCGCGAGCTCGACTATGACCTCTATTTCCCGGCGGTGGCCTATTACGACGGCGCCGGCTTCATGCTGCCGCGTTCACGCAACAAGGAGACTTCGCTGGACCTGACCGGCAGCAAGGTCTGCGTGCAGGCTGGCACGACAACGCTGCTCAACGTTGCCGACTACTTCCGTGCCAACAACATGAAGTATGAAGAGGTGAAGTTCGACAAGCTGGATGACGTGGTGAAGGCCTACGACACCGGCAAGTGCGACACGCTCTCCGCCGACGTCTCCCAGCTCTACGCGCTCAGGCTGAACCTCTCCAAGCCCGGCGACAACATGATCCTGCCGGACATGATCTCCAAGGAGCCGCTCGCGCCCGTGGTGCGCCAGCGCGACGACGACTGGATGATGATCGTGAAGTGGACGCTCTACGCGATGATCAACGCCGAGGAGCTCGGCGTGAGCTCGGAGAACATCGACGAGGCGCTGAAGTCGAAGAAGCCGGAAGTGATGCGCCTGGTCGGCACCGAGGGCAATTACGGCGAGCAGCTCGGCCTCACCAAGGACTGGGTCGTCCGCATCATCCGCAACGTCGGCAATTACGGCGAGATGTACGAGCGCAACATCGGCGAGAAGTCCAAGCTGAAGATTCCGCGCGGCATGAACCAGCTGTGGAATGCGGGCGGCGTGCAGTACGCGCCGCCGATGCGGTAGTAGCTTCCGGCTCAGCCACGCTCTCAATCGTCATGCCCGGGCTTGTCCCGGGCATCTACGTTTTTGAGGCACCTTAAGAACGTGGATGGCCGGGACAAGCCCGGCCATGACGGAGCTTGGGGCAGGCGCTCTCCACCTTCTCAACTGTCATCGCCCGGCTTGACCGGGCGATCCAGTATTCCGAGACGTCAATCGTATGCGGACAGGCCGCGGCGTACTGGGTCGCCCGGTCAAGCCGGGCGACGACACCGCGTGTGAGGCGCGCTCTTCGCGCCTCTCCTCAACTCAGATCAATATCCCCGCGCTCTTGCCAGCTGCTCGGTGTGGTAGTTCGCGTCGCCGAACAGCTCCTCGCACACGCGCGCGCGCTTCATGAAGAAGCCGATGTCGAACTGGTCGGTCATGCCCATGCCGCCATGCATCTGCACGCCTTCCTGCACCGCGCGCGTGGCGGTGGTGCCGGCGCGGGCCTTGGCCACGGCGACGCTTGATGCGGCCTTGGCGACGTCGGCATCCAGTGCCTGCAGCGCCTTCATCGTGGCGGCGCGGGTGATCTCGATGTCGACATAGAGCTCGGCGGCGCGGTGCTGCAGCGCCTGGAATTCGCCGATCAGCTTGCCGAACTGCTTTCTGTTCTTGAGGTACTCGACGGTGCGGTTGAAGACTTCTTCGCTCAAGCCCACCATTTCGGCGGCGACCGCGCCGCGGCCGACGTCGAGCACGCCGTCGAGCAGCGCCGCGCCCTGATCGACCTCGCCGAGCACGCTATCGGCGTTGACCTCGACATTGGCAAGCTCGATCCGTGCCGCGTTGTGCGCGTCGACCATGATGGTGCGCTCGATCGCAACGCCCTTGGCCTTGGGATTGACCAGGAACAGCGTCAGCCCTTCACGCTCGCCGGCGGCGCCAGCGGTGCGCGCCGCGACGATGAAGAGGTCCGCAACGTGGCCGTCGACGACCAGCGCCTTGGCGCCGCTGAGCTTGAAGCCATTGCCGGCGCGCACCGCCTGCAGGCTGGTCTGAAGCGGGCGATGCTTGGCACCTTCGTCGATCGCGAGCGTCGCGAGCAGCGAGCCGTTGGAAATTTTCGGCAAGAATTCCGACTTCTGCGCGGCATTGCCGCCGCGATTCAGGGCCGAGGCCGCGACCACGCTGGTGGCGAGGAACGGCGACGGCATTAAGCTGCGGCCGATCTCTTCCATCACCACACCGGCTTCCATGAAGCCGAGACCGCTGCCGCCGAACTCTTCCGGCACCAGGAGGCCGGCAAAGCCCATCTCGGCGAAGGAGTGCCACAGCTCCTTGGAGAAGCCGGTGGGATCCTTGGCGTCGCGCAGGGATCGCAGGTGCGACACCGGCGCCTTGTCGCTGATCAGCCCGCGCGCGGAGTCGCGGAGCATCGATTGTTCTTCGGTGAGGACGAGGGCCATGTGCGTGTTTCCGATGCGAAATCTATTTTGTCTTCGTCATTCCGGGATGCGCCGTAGGCGCAGGCCCGGAATCCATACTCCCGATTGGTGGTTATGGATTCCGGGCTCGCGCTTCCGCCTTCGCTCTTCGAGCTTCGGCGGACAAGTCGCGCGCCCCGGAATGACGGGTGGTGAGAGCGTGCTCACGACCCCGGCAAATCCAGGATGCGCTTGGCGACGATGCCGAGCATCACCTCCGTCGTGCCGCCCTCGATCGAGTTGGCCTTGGTGCGCAGCCAGGCGCGCGGGCGGGCGCCCTGCCTGGAACGCTCGCTCTCCCATTCCAGCGCGTTGACGCCACCGGCCGACATCAGGATCTCGTGGCGGCGCTTGTTGAGCTCGGTGCCGTAATATTTCATCGCGGACGAGAACGCCGGATGCGCCTGGCCGGCCTTGGCAAGATCAACCGCGCGTTCGGCGCAAGCAGCGAGCGCTGCCTCATCGACGTCGAAGCTCGCGATCCGGCCGCGCAGCATGGAATCGTCGAGCTTGCCTTGTGCATCGGTGCCGACGGAATCCGCCGCGATCTGGCCGAGCGGCCGGCCGACGCCGCGCTCGCCCATGCCTGATATCATCGCGCGCTCATGCTGGAGCAGATATTTTGCCACGTCCCAACCGCGATTGACGGTGCCGACCACGTGGGACTTCGGCACGCGGACACCGTCGAAGAAGGTTTCGCAGAACGGCGAATAGCCGGAGATCAGCAGGATCGGCTTGGTCGTCACGCCCTTCGAGGCCATGTCGAACAGGATGAAGCTGATGCCGTCGTGCTTCTTCGCCGTGGGATCGGTGCGCACCAGGCAGAAGATCCAGTCGGCATAGTTGGCATAGGACGTCCAGATCTTCGAGCCCGTGATGACGAAATCATCGCCGTCGCTCTCGGCGCGGGTCTGGAGCGAGGCGAGATCGGAGCCGGCGTTCGGCTCGGAATAGCCCTGACACCAGCGGATCAGGCCCGCCGCGATGTCAGGCAGGTGCTCTTTCTTCTGCGCCTCGTTGCCGTATTTGAGCAGCGCCGGCCCCAGCATCCAGATGCCGAAGCTCGACAGCGGCGGACGCGCGCCCATCCTGGCCATCTCGGCGCGCAGCACCTTGTGCTCGGCAGCGCTCAGGCCACCGCCGCCATATTCCCTCGGCCAGTCAGGTACGGTCCAACCCTTGTCGCGCATGCGCTCGAACCAGAGGCGCTGCGGCTCGGACGCGAATTTCGTATTGCGTCCGCCCCAGAACACGTCGCTATCCGAGGTCACCGGCTTGCGCATCTCCGGCGGGCAGTTGGCTTCCAGCCAGGCGCGCGTCTCGCTGCGGAATTTCTCAAGATCGGCGGGTTCAGATTCACTCATGGTCGTTTCCATCAATCAAAAAGACTTGTTGGGCGCGACTCTGAGCCATCGCACCGTGGAATTCAACCACTTCCGTGGCGCTGCATTCGGCTATAGTCGCCGCCACGGCGACCTTGAAAACAAAGAGGAAATAACAATGCGCCTGAAACTCCTTTCGCCTGGCGAAATGAACGAGAGCCAGCGGCAGACCTATGACGAGTCGATTGCCGGCAAGCGCGGCAAGCCGCCGGCGCCGATGATGGCCTGGCTCAACAGCCCCGACATGGCCCGTCACGCCACCCGGCTCGGCGAAGTGCTGCGCTACGACACGATATTCCCCGCCAAGCTTTCGGAGATTGCGATCCTGGTGACGGCGCGGCACTGGACTGCGCATTACGAATGGTATGCGCATAAGCGCCTGGCGCTCCAGGGCGGCATGGATCCTGAGATCATCGACGCGATCCGCGACCGCCGCACGCCTGTCTTCGACGATCCCAAGGGCCAGATGATCTACGACGTCGCGAAATCGTTGCATGAAGGCCATGGCGTCGAGAAGGGCCTCTACGATGCGGCCGTCGCGTTGCTCGGCGAGCGCGGCGTCGTCGAGGTGATCGGGCTGTGCGGCTATTACACAATGGTGTCGATGACGCTGAACACGTTTGAGTTCGAGCTGCCGGAGGGCGAGGTGCCGGAGCTCTCATAGTTTCGTATCCGGAAACGATGGGTTTCGGGATAGGCAGGTAGCACTGTCCCGAAGCCGGCCTTATCTGGAGTTGGTCAACGGAGCAGCACCATGTCGCAAAGCCCAACCGTCCATGCCGGCACAAGGATCGGCCACGTTCACCTCAAGGTCGCCGATCTCGATCGTGCGCTCGGCTTCTATTGCGGCGTGCTTGGTTTCGAGCTGATGCAGCGCATGGGCTCGGGCGCGGCGTTCATCTCGGCCGGCGGCTATCATCACCACATCGGACTCAACACCTGGGAGAGCAAGGGTGGCTCGCCGCCGCCGCCGGGCACGACGGGCCTCTTCCACACCGCGATCCTCTATCCGACGCGGCCCGCGCTTGCGGATGCGCTGCATCGCGTGCTCACGGCCGGCATTGCGCTCGACGGCGCCAGCGATCACGGCGTCAGCGAGGCGCTGTATCTGCGCGATCCCGACGAGAACGGCGTGGAGCTGTATTGGGACAAGCCGAAAGAGCAATGGCCGCTCGGGCCGGACGGCAAGCTTGCGATGTTCACGAAGCGGCTCGATGTCGAGGGGTTGCTGAAGCAGCGCGAGGCTTAAATACCGCTCTCTCCTCGTCATTGCGAGAAGCGAAGCGACGAAGCAATCCAGACTGTCTCCGCGGAAAGATTCTGGATTGCTTCGCTGCGCTCGCAATGACGGAGTGTGTTGAGGCGCCGTCGCGCCTCTATGCCGTTTTCGCTCGCGGCGTCCCACGCACCATGATCAGCGCCGCCGCTGCCACCTCCAGCGCGATGCAGAGATAGAACGGCAGCTCATACCCGCCCGAGAAATCTCGCAGGAAGCCGACGACGCCCGGGCCGAACGCATAGGTCACCTGGTTGATCGCCGTATTCAGGCTGATCAGCACGCCGAACGAGGCGGAGTCGAATTCCTGCTGCACGATCAGCGACGGCAGCGTGATGAGATTGCCGACCGAGAAGCCGAACACCGCGCAAGCCGCGATCAGCGCATAGTCGTTGTGCAAATTGATGACGACGCAAAGCGCCGCAGCCTGGCTGAGGAACGACAGCGCTGACGCCAGCCGCTGGTTGAGGCGGTCGATCACCATCGAGAACAGCACGCGGCCGATCACCGCCATCGCGGTCAGCACCGCGACCGCCACCGCCGCGCGCTCGCGGCCGATCACGGGATCGAGGAACGAGATCAGGTGCACGATGAAGCCGACCTGCGCGAACAGCACCAGCGCGAACGCAATGGTCACCGTGAGGAAGCCGACGTCGCGCAGCGCCCATGCGCGGATCTCCGTCGACGATTGCGGCCTGGCCTTCGCCGTCGCGTGCCAGCCGTGAAGATCGGGCGGCCGGCCGACGAGAAGCAGGATCACCGGCAGCAGCAACACCAGCATGGCGCCGGCGGCGGCGTACATCGCGCTGGCAAAGCCGACATGGCCGATCAGGGTCACCAGCAGCGGCACGCCGACGATGCCGCCGAAGCTGGCGCCGTTGAGCGCCAGGCTGATCGCCATGCCGCGCTTCTGGTCGAACCACAGGCTGATCGTGTTGGTGATCATGGCGAGACTGGTGCCGGCCCAGCCGAAGGCGAGCACGGCGTCGGCGAGATAGAGCTGCCAGGGCTCGCGCACCGCGCCGATCGCGACCGCGGCCGCCGCCATCGCCAGCGTGCCGGCGATCAGGCAGAGCCGCGGGCCATATTTTCTGACCGCCTCGCCAACAAAGACGACGAGCAGCGCGCCGAACAGATAGAAGAACGTCGTGCCCGAGGAGATCAGCGAAGCCGGCCAGCCCCGCGCGCGCTGGAGCTCGGCGACATAGACGCTCTGGCCGTAGAAACCGAGCCCCCAGCCGAAGGTCGCGAGCAGGAAGCAGACCGCGACGATGCGCCAGCCTTCGTAGCGGAGGGAGGATTCGTCGATGCGAGACTGTTGAGGATTGTCGAGCATGCTGCCTACTCCGTCATGCCCGGGCTTGTCCCGGGCATCCACGTTCTTCGATCCGCGCCCAAGACGTGGATGGCCGGGACGAGCCCGGCCATGACGCATCATCTAATAAACCGCCTCCAAAAATCACTTCGACAGCGATCGAACTATCAACGCTGCTGACAGCCTCCTGCCAACTCAGATCGCATCCGGGAATTCGCCCATCGCCGCGTCCAGCCGCGCCTTGCGGCGGCGGGCCCAGGACGCCAGTGAGAGCACGGCGAGGCCGAGCACCACCGGCGGGAATACCACCATGTTCACCGCGGACCAGCCGTAATTCGCCAGCAGCTGGCCGGAGGAGAACGAGCCGATCGCCATCATGCCGAACACCAGGAAATCGTTGAAGGCCTGCACCTTGTTGCGCTCCTGCGGACGGTGCGTCTCCAGCACCAGCGCGGAGGCGCCGATGAAGGAGAAATTCCAGCCGACACCGAGCACGATCAGCGTGGCCCAGAAATGCATCGCGGTGAGGCCGGAGAGGCCGATGCCGGCGGCCACGGCCTCCAGCAGCAGGCCCGCGGCGACGATCTTGGGCGCGCCGAAACGCGCAATCAGCGCGCCCGTGAAGAAGCTCGGCCCGTACATGGCGACGATGTGCCATTGAATGCCGAAATTGGAATCGCTGACACTGAGGCCGCACATCTTCATGGCGAGCGGCGCCGAGGTCATCACCAGATTCATCATGGGATAGGAGATGACGCCGCACAGCGCCGCCGCGATGAAGCGCGGCTGGGTCACGATCTCGAGCAGCGGCCGGCCGCCGTGCAGATCTGCCGGTGCCGGCTTCGGCATGTCGACGCCGGCGACGATGCCCATCGCGACCAGCGCGACGGCGGCCTGCACCAGGAAGCTGAAGGCGAACAGGTAGGGCGACCAGACATCCATGGTCCATTGCACGAGCTGCGGACCGAGCACGCCGGCGAACACGCCGCCGGCCATCACCCAGGACACAGCTTTCGGCCGGTAGGCCGCGCTCGCGCCGTCGGCGGCGGCGAAGCGATAGGATTGCGCCACCGCGCCGTAGAGCCCGCCGAGGAAGGTCGCGACGCAAAACAGTGCGAACGACGCATGCAAAATCGCGAACGAGCCGCACAAACCGGTGAGCGTGCCCAGACCCGTGCCGACGATGAAGGCCGCGCGGCGGCCGAAGCGGCGCGAGATCGCACCGGTCGGCAGCGTGCCGGCGGCGAGCCCCAGCACATACATCGAGATCGGCACCGTCGCGAACGACATGTCGGGCGCGAGCGTCGCGCCGACGATCGAGCCGGTGGCGAAGATCACGGCCGAGTTGGCGCCGGTCAGCGCCTGCGCCGCGGCAAGGCGCACCACATTGGCACGCACGCGGGCGTCGGCAGCGATTTCGTGGGCTGTAGTCACGTCTAACATCGGCATTTCCGCCCCAAGGGGCTCACAAGAGCCTTGTTGATTCCCAGCACTATGGAGGGGCGTGGGAGGGCGGGCAACCGGCGCAAACGGGCGCAGGCCATGCCTCTGACGCAATCGGGCGGATGATACCGGCCCGCGCTATTGACGGCTTGCGCTCGATCAAATCCTATCCGCCGCGACCTGCAGGAGTATCGTTCATGTCCGTCGACGACCGGCCCACGCTCAGCGCTCCCGACGACGATCCCTGGCTCTGGCTGGAGGAGATCGAAGGCAAGCAGGCGCTCGATTTCGTCGCGCGGCAGAATCAACTGACGCTCGCCGCGTTCGGGGGCGCGGCCTTCGAGCGCGACCGCGATGTCCTCGCGGCGATCTACGATCGTCCCGACAACATCCCCTATGTCAGCCGGCGCGGCAGCGATCTACACAATCTCTGGAAGGATGCCGCCAACCCGCGCGGCCTGTGGCGGCGAACCACGCTGGCGGAGTTTCGCAAAGCGAGTCCTGCGTGGGAGGTCATGCTGGATATCGACCAGCTTGCGGCAAAGGAAGGCGAAGACTGGCTGCTGAGCTCGATCAACTCGCTGCGAGGGACCTCGCGGGCCATTCTGAGCCTGTCGCGCGGCGGCAGCGATGCCGTCACCTTGCGGGAGTTCGACCTCGACACGAAGAGTTTCGTGGCGGACGGTTTTGTGCTGCCGGAAGCCAAGGGCGACGTGGACTGGATCGATGCCGATACGCTGCTGCTGTCGAGCGCCCATGGTGAGGGCATGGCGACTACTTCCGGATATTCGCGGACCGTTCGCGTGTGGCGGCGCGGCCAGCCTGTCGATCAGGCGCAAACGATCCTCGAGACCACGGCCGACCACATGGCGATGTCAGGCGTGGCCGACGACACGGGACCGGCGCCGCGGGTCTGGATCGTCGACCAGATCGATTTCTTCGACCATGCGATCTGGCTGCGCGATGCGGCTGGCGCGACGACGAAGCTCGATCTGCCGACCGGCATCTGGATGCAGGCGCATGGCGACTGGTTCGCGATGAAGCTGCGCAAGGACTGGACGGTCGAGGGGCGGACCTATGCCACCGACACCGTGCTCGGCATCTCGCTCTCCGCGTTCCTCGCAGGCCACCGCGATTTCGCGGTCCTGTTCGAGCCCGCGCCGCGGCGCGCTCTGCAAGGCTTGTTCTGGGCGGGCGGCAAGCTGGTGCTGTCGATCCTCGACGAGCTGCAGCCGCGCTTCGAGATCTGCACGCCATCAGCGACGGGCTGGAGCCGCGAGACGCTTCCCGGCCTCCCGCAAATCGGCGTCGTCGACATCTGGCCGCTCGATCGCCATCCGTCCGAGAGCAATGGAGACCTGCTCGCCAATGTGCAGGACCCGCTCACGCCGCCGTCGCTGCTGTTGCTGGAGCGCGGCGTCGCAAGCCCGACCGTGCTGAAGCAGGCGCCGAAGACGTTCACCGCCGACGGCCTCGTGGTCACACAGCACGAGGCGATCTCGATCGATGGCGAGCGCATTCCCTATGTCCAGACCGGTCCCGCCGGCGAGACCGGCGTTGCGCCCGTCTATATGAGCGCCTATGGCGGCTTCGCCCATGCGGTGAAGCCGTACTACAACCCCTCGCTCGGCAAGCTGTGGCTCGAGCGCGGCGGCACCATCGTGCAGGCGAATTTGCGCGGCGGCGGCGAGTTCGGCACCCGCTGGCACGATGCCGGCCGGCTCGCCGGCAAGAAACTCTCGCACGACGATTTCGCGGCCGTGGCCGCCGATCTCGTGCGACGCGGCGTGACGCAGCCAAAGCGGATCGCGGCGCAAGGCGGATCGAACGGCGGCATCCTCATCACCAACATGCTGGTGCGCTACCCCGAGCGCTTCGGCGCGCTGTTCTGCACCATTCCGCTGATCGACATGCGCCGCTACACAAAACTGCTCGCGGGCGCGAGCTGGATCGCGGAATATGGCGACCCTGATAAACCCGAAGAGTGGGAGTGGCTGAAGACCTACTCGGCCTATCACAACGTGAAAGCCGGCCAGTCCTATCCGCCGATCCTGATCGCCACGACACGCCGCGACGACCGCGTTCATCCCGGCCACGCGCGCAAGATGGCCGCAAAGCTGCAGGCGATGGGCTACGAGGCCTGGTTCTACGAGCCGGAAGCAGGTGGCCACGGCTACGGCAAGGACAACAAGGAGCGCGCGGGGTTCGAGGTGATCGGCTTCCGGTTCTTGAAGGACAGGATCGGGTGGAAGGACGGCGAGGCGTAGTCGCGCTGCCGCTCGGGGACTTTGATCGCGTCACGACGTGAGGCGGCCACTGCTCTCTCATTCCCTCCCCCCTTGCGGGGGAGGGGCAGGGAGAGGGGTGGCCACGCGGGGGACTCTCTCGATTTGCGCGCGCGGCAGGTCGTAGATGGATAGACCGTTTCCTGGGCTACCCCTCTCGCCCGCCCTCCCCCGCAAGGGGGGAGGGAGCGCACCTCCTGCGTCGCTAGCGCGAAAACACCAGCGTCAGATTGTTTGCCGGCATCTCGATCGTGTCGACGAGGCGAAGGCCGGCTCCGCGGGCGAGCGTCTCGACGTCGCTGATATCACGCACGCCCCATTCGGGATTGCCTTCGCGCAAGGAGGTGTCGAACACGGCATTGCTGAGCGCGGTGTGCTTGCCGTCGCGCTTGAACGGGCCGTAGAGGAACAGCTTGCCGTCGGCCCGCAAGTAGCGGCCGGCACCGGCGAACAGGCCCTCGGCCACGCTCCATGGTGCGATGTGGATGACGTTGGCGCAGAACAATGCGGCAAGACTCGTCGGGCCCTGTCCGCTTCGCATCTCCGGACACCAATCGGGGTCGGTGAGATCGATCCGCAGGGGTGAGCGGATGTTTTGCAGGCCCGAATGAACGCGCCAGGCCTCGATGCTCTTGAGGTGGCGCTGGTTGAGGTCGCTCGGCCACCAGATCAGGCCGGGTGTGTGCTGCGCGAAATGGACCACATGCTGGCCGGTTCCGCTGCCGAGCTCGACGACGTTGCCGCTCAGGCCTGCGAGATGCTTTTCCAGCGCCGCCCAGAGCGGCTCGTGATTGCGATGAAATGCCGGTGCATCGAGCCGCCCATCCGACTCGACCCGTCCGCCGTCCCTGCCAAATTCGACGACATATTCTGCCAATTGAGGTCCCCTTGAAAAAACGAGAACGGGAAAAAAACACGATGGGCGCCCAAACGCCCCGAAAACAGCCGGCCAGCGCTCCTGGCCCGAATCCGCCGGACAAATAAGCTCTTTAGTTGCAATGCGGAAGATATTAACTCCATTTTGCCGCGCGCATAGTCTTGATTGTCAGCCGATGCCCTTTGTGCTTTGGAACACTATATTTCCGCGAACGAGATCATCGACATAACGCCTCGGAATGACGCCTTGACCGCCTTCCCACGGACGCCCGTCCTTTACGTCCTGCTGGCGATCGCCGCCGGCCTTGCCGCAGGCCCCGCGCGGGCGCAATCCGCCGTGGCTGCCGGCCAGAAGCTCGCCTTCGACCGCGGCAAGGGCAATTGCCTGACCTGCCACGTCATCAAGGGCGGCGACCTGCCGGGCACGATCGGACCGGAGCTCAAGGACATCAAGTCAAAATACCCTGATCGCAACGAGCTGGTCGCGATCATCTTCGACGAGACCAAGCGCAATCCGCAGACCATGATGCCGCCGTTCGGCCGGAACCGGATTTTGACCGAGCAGGAGATCAGCGCGATCGTTGATTTCCTCCAGACCCTGTGACCGCCGGCACGCCAAGAGAATGTCCAGGAGATTTGAGATGACCATCACCACCGGCCCTCATCCGACGCGGCGCCTGATCCTTCAGGGCGCAGCCGGCGTCGCGCTGCTCGGCCTCGGCAACCTGCCGTTCGCGCCCGCGCGTGCGGCGGCCAACGACAAATATCCGGAAGAGGCGTTCAAGCAGAAGAGCGAGGCGGACGCGATCAAGGCGCTCTACGGCAAGACCGCCGAGCCGTCCGACAAGGTCAAGCTCGATGCGCCCGAGATCGCCGAGAACGGCGGCGTGGTGCCGATCTCGGTGACGACGACGCTCGACAAGGTCACCTCGATCTCGTTCTTCGTGGCCGAGAATCCGAGCGCGCTCGCGGCGAGCTACAAGATTGCCGATGGCACGATCCCTGCTGTCGCCAACCGCCTGAAGATGGCCAAGACCACCAACGTGACCGCGATCGTGGAAGCCGACGGCAAGCTCTACAGCGCGACCAAGGAAGTCAAAGTCACAGTCGGCGGCTGCGGTGGTTAGGAGAAGTTAGATGGCATCCAGCATTCGCGTCCGCGCCACGGCCAACGGCGACATCACCGAGGTGCAGGTGCTGATTCAGCACCCCATGGACACTGGCCTGGTCAAGGACGCCAAGGGCGAGGTGATTCCGGCGCACTTCATCCAGCGACTGAAGTTCGAATGTAACGGCAAGGACGTCTTCGTCGCCGATTGGGGCACCGCGGTCTCCAAGGACCCCTACGTCAAGTTCAGCTTCAAGGGCGCCAAAAAGGGCGACGACCTCAAGGTCTCCTGGACCGACAACAAGGGCGGGTCGGACGCGACCACCGCGAAGATTTCGTGATGAATGTCCGCTTCTGTCTCCTGCTTGGTTCGGTGAGCGCCGCGCTGGTCGCGTTCGCCCTCACCTCTCCGCGCGTGATCGCGGCCGACAAGGTCGATCCCGTTGCCGATGCGAAGGCGTTCCAGAACTTCTTCTTCCAGAAGTTTCCGACCGTGAAGCACGAGGATTTCGTCAACGGTCCTTATTCGATGAACGAGGACATGAAGCGGCAGTGGCAGGAGAAGGAGGAATTCCCGCCCTACGAGTTCGCGCTCGATGCCGGCAAGGAGATGTTCGCGACCCCGTTCAAGAACGGCAAGACCTATGCCGACTGCTTCCCGAACGGCGGCATCGGCATCCGCCAGAACTATCCTTACTTCGACACTGGGGAAGGCAAGGTCGTCACGCTGGAGCTCGCGCTCAACCGCTGCCGCGAGGCCAATGGCGAGGCGCCCTATTCCTACGTCAAGGACGAGATGGCTTCGCTCACCGCCTACATGGCGTTCACCTCGCGCGGCAAGCCGATGGATATCAAGATCCCCGATGATCCCCGCGCGCTCGCCGCGTACGAGAACGGCAAGCGCTACTTCTACACGCGCCGCGGCCAGATGAATTTCTCCTGCGCGAGCTGCCATGTGCAGAGCCCGGGCGAGCGCATCCGCGCCGAGATCCTGGCACCGGCGCTCGGCATTCTGAACGCGATGCCGATCTACCGCTCCGAATGGAGCGGCATGGGCACGACCAGCCGCCGCTTCGTCACCTGTAACAGCCAGACCCGCGCGGTTCCGCTGGAGCCGCAGGCCGATGAATATCGCGACGTCGAATATTTCCTGTCCTACGTCGCCAACGGCCTGCCGATTTCAGGGCCGGGAGCGCGGCCATGAAGCTGTCACTTCCTCTCGCCATGTTGCTCGCATTGAGCCTCGCGCCAGCAGCGCGCGCGGCAAACGAGGCGGACTACAAGGCGGCCTATGCCGCTGCGGAGGCCGCCTCCAAGGAGGCAGCCGGCATGCGCAACCAGTGGACCGTGACCGTATCTGCGCTGGCGGCAGCCAAGAAGGCGGCCGACGGCGGCGATTTCGACCGCGCGGTTGTCGCTTCGAAGGAAGCCGAGGCGCTGGCGAAGGCCTCGATCTTCCAGGCGACGTCAGAAAAAGAGGCGTGGAAGGCGATGGAAATCCGCTAGACTAAAAATCTCGTGGAACCGTCGAATTGCCGTTGAGAGGCGCGGAGAATTTCTGGATGGCCATCCGCCGCCGCGATTTCCTGAAGAGCACCGCTGCTGTCGCCACATCGCTCAGCCTGCCGCGGCTTGCGCGCGGCGCCGAGACCGCGAGCATTTACGACCTCGAACGGTTCGGCAATGCGCGCATCCTGCACACCACCGACACGCATGCGCAGCTCAACCCGGTCTATGTCCGCGAGCCCAGCGTCAATATCGGCATCGGCGAGATGGCGGGACGGCCGCCGCATCTGGTTGGCCGCGCTTTCCTCGAACGGTTCGGGATCCGCTCCGACAGCGCCGATGCCTATGCCTTCAGCTGCTTCGAGTTCGAGAAGTCCGCGGGCCGCTTCGGCAAGCTCGGCGGCTTCGCCCATCTGAAGACACTGATCGATCGCTTGCGCGGCGATGCCGGCGAAAAGCACTCCGTGCTCGTCGACGGCGGCGACCTCTGGCAGGGAACGGGTCTTGCCAACATCATGCAGGGCCGCGACATGGTCGAGGTCGCCAATCTGCTCGGCATCGAGGCGATGACCGGGCATTGGGAATTCACCTATGGCGAGCAGGCGCTCCGCGACAATCTCGAGCGCTTCAAGGGCGAATTTCTGGCGCAGAACGTCTTCCTGACCGAGGAGGCCGCGTTCAACGACGCCCCCGCCTTCGACAAGGCGAGCGGGCGCGTGTTCAAGCCTTCGATGATCAAGGAGCTCGGCGGCCATCGCGTTGCGATCATCGGCCAGGCCTTCCCCTATGTGCCGATCGCGCATCCCAAGCGGTTCACGCCGGACTGGACTTTTGGCATCCGCGAGGAGGAGTTGCAGAAGCATGTCGATGCCTTGCGCGGCACTGAGAAGGTCGATGCGGTCGTCCTGCTGTCGCACAACGGCATGGACGTCGATCTCAAGCTCGCGAGCCGCGTCACCGGCATCGATGTCATCCTCGGCGGCCATACCCATGATGCGATCCCGCAGCCCATCGCGGTGAAGAACGCGAGTGGCACGACGCTCGTCACCAATGCCGGCTCCAACGGAAAATTTCTGGGCGTCCTCGATCTCGCGCTCGACAAGGGCAAGGTCGGCGATGTCAGGTACCATCTGCTGCCGGTCTATTCCGAGCTGCTGAAGCCCGACCCCGGCATGGCCGAGCTGATCGGCCGGGTGCGCGCGCCGCATGTGACCGACTGGTCGGAGAAGATCGCAACGCCCGACCGCCTGCTGTATCGCCGCGACAATTTCGCAGGCCCCGTCGACGAGCTGATCTGCACCGCGCTGCGCAGCGAGCTCGATGCCGAGATCGCGCTGTCGCCGGGCTTCCGCTGGGGCGTCACCGCACTGTCCGGCCAGCCGCTGACCATGGAGGACGTGCTCGCGGAAACCGCGATCACCTATCCCGAGACCTATGTGCAGGAGATGACCGGCGCCCAGATCAAGGAGGTGCTGGAAGACATCTGCGACAACCTCTTCAACCCCGATCCCTATTACCAGCAGGGCGGCGACATGGTGCGCGCCGGCGGGCTCAGCTACACCTGCACGCCGACGGCTGCGATCGGCAGCCGCATCTCCGAACTGAAGCTCAATGGCGGCAAGGCGCTCAGCGCGAGCAACCGCTACAAGGTCGCGGGCTGGGCCTCGGTCAACGGCCAGCAGGGCGCACCGGTGTGGGATGTCGTCGCCAAATATCTGCGCTCGGGCCGGATGTTTCAGGAGCGGCTCGGCTCCGGCGTGACGCTGAAGGGCGTCGAGGGCAATCCAGGCATTGCAGGACAGGGATGATGCGGTGGCAAATCTGTCGCGCGATGCTGCTGGCGACGTTCGCCTTCGCCACGCCGTGGGCCTCGGCACAGCAGGTGCCGCTCCAGGACAAGCCGTTCGCCGAGCACAAGATCGTGCTTCAGCTCTCCGACAGCGATGCGAAGAAGCACGCGCTGGTGCTAAGCGTCGCCAACAATCTCCTGAAGGCCTACGATCCCGACAAGGTCGCGATCGAGGTGGTGGCCTTCGGTCCCGGCATTGATCTCCTGTTCACCGGCAACGAGCGCCGCAAGCAGGTCGAAAGCCTGATCGTACAGGGCGTGCGCTTCGATATCTGCCTCAACACGGTCGACACGATCGAGCGGGAGACCGGACGACGGCCGGAGTTCATTCCGACTGCGACGCCGGTGCAGGTGGGCGTCGGGCAGATCCTGTTCCTGGCGGAGAATGGGTACACGGTGGTGCGGCCGTAGGGGTGCCCGGAGTTTGTGGCACGTCCCTGCAACACACTCACTGTCATCGCCCGCGAAAGCGGGCGATCCAGTATTCCAGAGACAGCGAGGGGTACGGAGAAGCCGCGGCGTACTGGATTCCCCGCCTTCGCGGGGAATGACAGCGGTGGGTGGGGCGACACCATGGCGTCCCTGACGGCTCTCGGGCGCGCAATCCGGCTCTGCCGATCCGGCCGCGGCCCCATCACGCAGAACAAAAATCTTCTAAGTTTTCTTGTCTACACAGTGAATTGCTTCTCTTTCCAGCCTCTGGCGTAGTAGAATCCTCGAAACCAGTTCCACGCCGGGTCTTGCCATGATCTTTCGCCAGCTCTTCGACAGCGTTTCGGGCACCTACAGCTATGTCCTCGCCAGCCGCCCCGGCGGCGAGGCGCTGATCCTCGATCCCGTGCTGGAGAAGGTCGACCGCTATTGCCAGCTGCTGCGCGAGCTCGACCTCAAGCTGGTGAAAGCCGTCGACACCCATCTGCATGCCGACCATGTCACCGGCCTCGGTGAGCTCCGCGACCGCACCCATTGCATGACCGTGATGGGCGACCAGACCAAGGCCGACGTGGTGGCGATGCGGGTCGCCGACGGCGACAAGGTGACGATCGAGGGCCTGTCGCTCGACGTGATGTACACGCCCGGCCACACCGACGATTCCTACTCCTATCTGATGGGCGACCGCGTCTTCACCGGCGACACGCTTCTGATCCGCGGCACCGGCCGCACCGATTTCCAGAACGGCTCGTCGCGCGCGCAGTACGAGTCGATCTTCAACCGTCTGCTCAAGCTGCCGGACGAGACGATGGTGTTCCCGGCGCATGACTACAAGGGCGACACGGTCTCCACCATCGGCGAGGAGAAGCGCTACAATCCGCGGCTCCAGGTGCGTTCGGTCGACGAATATATCGAGCTGATGGCGAACCTGAAGCTGCCCAATCCGAAGATGATGGACGTCGCGGTGCCCGCCAACATGCATGTCGGCCTGCATCAGGAGGAGCTGGAGAAAGAGGGCCGCGCGGTCAGCGCCGTCGAGGCGATCCGCATCCTCGGCCGTCCCGATATCCTGCTGGTCGATCTGCGCGAGACCAATGAGCGGATGAAGCACGGCATGCTCGAAGGCGCGCTGCATACGCCCTATCCGTCCGTTGAAGACAGTCTGAAGCCCGGCGGCATGCTGCGCGAGGTCGCGGCCGCCACCGGCCGCCGCGTCGTGTTCTTCTGCGCCTTCGGCGAACGCTCGGCGATGGCTGTCGCCGCCGCCAAGGAAGCCGGCCTCAGCAACACTGCCCACATCGCCGGCGGCATCGATGCCTGGAAGAAGGCCGGCGGGCCTGTGGTGCACTGACGCCCCCTTCTTGCGGTAAGTCAGGAACCGCACATATTTTCGGGGTAGAAGCGGATGACGCATCACCATCCGGGATCACCCATGGCCAAGACCGCCAAGCCGCGCAAGCCGCCCAAAGTCGCTGATGACAAGCAAGCGGACGACAAGGCGAAGAAGCCCCCGCCTCCGCTCGACGACGACGATTGCGACGACGGCGACATCGCGACGCCGAAACGCGACCGCTACGGTTCGGATGACGAGCCGTTGTGAGTTGAAGCCTGCCCCACGAACGGTGCGTTCCCTCCCCCAGATCGCGGCGCCCCACCCGCGCTACCTGCCATGCGCCCGCGTTCATGGACAAATAACGGCTCTGCCCGATAGTTTGCGCGTCCCCCTTTAGGACGTGAAACGGAACTGCAATGGTCGACGTTCTCGCCGCACCGCAACAAGGCAAGGCGGACAGCGCGCTGCGCACGCTGACCGGGATTTCGATCGCGCATTGGGTCAGCCATTTCCATCTGCTGGTCCTGCCGATGCTGTTTCCGTTCCTGAAGAGCCAGCTCGGCGTCGGCTATATCGAGCTCGGCTTCGCGCTCACCGTCTCTGCGGTCGTATCCGGCCTGACGCAGGCGCCGACCGGCTATCTCGTCGACCATTTTGGCGCGCGCAAGATCCTGCTGGGCGGGCTCGCGCTCGGCGGCTTCGCGCTGATCCTGCTCGGCCTGCATCTCAGCTATGCCTCGCTGATTGCCTGCGCGGTGCTGCTGGGTCTCGCCAACAGCGTCTACCACCCCGCCGACTACGCCATCCTGGCCGAGCATATGGACGAGGCGCGGATGGGCCGCGCCTTCTCGGTCCACACCTTTGCCGGCTATCTCGGCGGCGCCGTGGCGCCGGCGATCATCGCGGCGCTCGTCACCGTCTCCGGCGGCACGGGTGCGCTGATCGCGTCGGGCGCGATCGCCGTGCTGGTGGCCCTGCTGCTGGTCGTCATGAACATTCCCGATGCCGGCGCGCACAAGACCAAGCCGGGCAACGAAAACGCGCCGAAGCAGGCCGTGATCACGCCGGCGCTGATCACGCTCACCGCGCTGTTCATGCTGCTCAGCCTGTCGGTCGCCGGCATCAACAATTTCGGCGTGGTGGCGCTGATGAGCGGTTACGGCGCGTCCTACTCCGCCGCCAACGTCGCGCTCACCGCGTTCCTCGCCGCCAGCGCCGCAGGCGTGCTCGCCGGCGGCTTCCTCGCCGACCGCACCGCGCGCCACGGCTATGTCGCAGCCGCCTGCTTTGCCGCGAACGCAGCGATCGTGCTGCTGATCGCGCTGGTCACGCTGCCCGGCTGGATGCTGACCGCCGCGATGATGATGGCGGGCTTCCTCTCCGGCGTGATCGCGCCGTCGCGGGACATGCTGGTGCGCAATGCGGCGCCTCCGGGTGCGGCCGGCCGCGCCTTCGGCATCGTCTCCACCGGCTTCAATCTCGGCGGCATCGTCAGCCCGCTGCTGTTCGGCTGGATCATGGACCAGAGCGCGCCGCACTGGGTGTTCGGGGCGTCCGTGATCTTCATGGTGGCAACCGTGGTGCTGTCGCCGTTCACGGAGCGGAAGCCGCAAGCCAAGGCTGCCACGCAACCCTGAGCGCACTTCCCCGCGGTTGACACTTCGCTTGCGCGCCCGAAAATGCGCTCAAGCAAAACAACAAACTGGGAAGAAACACCATGAGCACCCCTGATCTCGTGATCCGCGGCGGCACCGTCGCGGATGGAAGCGGCGGCGAATTGTTCGAGGCCGATGTCGCCATCACCGCCGGCAAGATCACCGAGGTCGGGAAGATCTCCGCGAAGGGACAGGAAGAGATCGACGCGCGCGGCAAGCTCGTCACGCCAGGCTTCGTCGACGTGCACACCCATTATGACGGCCAGGTCACCTGGAGCCAGGACATCACGCCGTCGTCGCAGAACGGCGTCACCACGGCGATCATGGGCAATTGCGGCGTCGGCTTTGCGCCGTGCAAGCCCGCCGACCACATCCGCCTGATCCAGCTCATGGAGGGCGTCGAGGACATTCCCGAGCCCGTGCTGAGCGCCGGCATTCCCTGGGCGTGGGAAAGCTTTCCGGATTACATGAACTGGCTGTCGAAGCGCGATTTCGACATCGACGTCGGCGCGCAGCTGCCGCATGCGGCGCTACGCGTCTATGTCATGGGCGAACGCGGCGCGCGCCGCGATCCCTCGACCGCCGAGGACAACGCGGCAATGGCGAAGCTCGCGGGCGAGGCGGTGCGCTCGGGCGCGCTGGGCTTCTCGACCTCGCGCACGCTCAACCACCGCACTTCGACGGGCGATTTCACGCCGACGCTGAAGGCGGGCGAGGACGAACTCACCGCGATTGCCGGCGCGATGCACAGCCAGGGCCGCAGCGTGCTGCAATTCGTGCTGGATCTCTCCACCCTCCACGAAGATCTGCCGATGATGCTGCGGGTGGCGGATGCCACAAAGTGCCCGATCTCGTTCTCGATCACGCAGAACGACAAGGCGCCAAACCGCTGGCGCCAGACGCTGGACGAGATCAATGCGGCCGCCAGGCGCGGCCTTTCCATCACCGCGCAGATAGCGGCACGCCCGGTCGGCCTGCTGCTCGGCCTCGAGCTGTCGCGCAATCCGTTCCAGACCCATCCGAGCTACAAGGCGATTGCGCATCTGCCGCTGAAGGAGCGGCTGGCGCGGCTGCATCAGCCGGAGGTACGCAAGGCGATCCTGAGCGAGACGGCGACCGCGACCGACGATCCGCTGTTCTTCCGGCCCAACTACGACAAGATGTTCCTGCTCGGCGATCCCCCCGATTACGAGCAGCCGCCGGAGAACGCGCTGGGGCCGCAGGCGCGCAAGCAAGGCCGCCAGCCGGAAGAGCTCGCTTACGATGCGATGCTGTCGGATGAGGGCCGCGGCATGCTCTACGTGCCCTTCCTCAACTATGCCGACGGCAATCTCGATGCGACGCGCGAGATGCTGATCGATCCGCAATCGGTGCCGGGCCTCTCCGACGGCGGCGCGCATTGCGGCATCATCTGCGACGCGAGCTTCCCGACCTATCTGCTGACGCACTGGACCCGCGACCGCACGCGCGGCGAGAAGCTCACGATTCCCTTCGTGGTCGCCGCGCAGTCGCGCAAGACCGCGCTCTCGGTCGGCCTCACCGATCGCGGGCTCGTTGCCCCCGGCTACAAAGCCGATGTCAATGTGATCGACTACGACCGGCTGCATCTGCATCCGCCGAAGGTGCATTACGATCTGCCGGTCGGCGGGCGGCGGCTGTTGCAGGATGTCGATGGGTATGACGCGACGATCGTGTCGGGCGTGGTGACGCGGCGGCAGGGTGAGGCCACGGGAAGGCGACCGGGGAAGTTGATCCGGGGTGCGCAGGGGATGGCGAGCTAGCGCTGTGAGATGCAGTGAAGCGCGAAGGCCGCGCCTCACTCTCGCTGTCGTCCCCGCGAAGGCGGGGACCCATACGCCGCAGCAATCGTTTTGCGAAGGCTCGGAGTTACCTACTCACCCCAAACCACTCCCTGTGGTTATGGGTCCCGGGCTCGCGCTTCGCGCGCCCCGGGACGACAGTGTGCCTGGAGCAATCGCGCCCCTTACGTCGGCGACACCGCGCCCTTCAGCGCCGCGGCCTGCGGGGCCGCACCGCGGGTCAGCCTGGCCTTTTCCGTGTTCGGCCAGAGCAGCAGCAGACCAATGACACCGGAGCCGACCATGACCACCGCGTTGATGGTGAAGCCGGTCAGGTAGCCGTCGACCATGTTGCCGGAGCGCTGGATCACGGCGCCCATCACGTTCGGCGCGATGATGCCCGACAGCGTGTACAGCGCGCCGTAGATCGCGATGACCGCGCCGCGCTGCGACGCCGGGGTGAACTCGCCGAGCATCGGCGGGCAGACGACGTAGATCGCCCCGCACAGGCCGGAGCCGACGACGAGCAGCGCGATCTGCAGGCCAGCACCCTGCACATGCGCCATCATCGCCAGGATCAGGCCGCCGATGATCAGCGGCACCGAGCCGAGCACGCCGCGCGAGATGCGCGTCGTGTAGCCGCGCGCCATCATCACCTGCGAGACCCACCCCGTGAGGATGACGACGGTCGCGCCGAACACCCAGGGCAGGATCGAGACGTAGCCGGCCTGGCTCTGCGAGAAGCCCAGGCCCTTGACGATGAACGGCGTGAACCAGGTGAGGCCGAGCGACAGCGCCCAATAGGCCCCGAAGGTCGCGATCACGCAGCCGAGGAAGGTGCGCGAGGTCAGAAGCTGCACATAGGGGATTTTCGGCTCGGTGACGGCGAGAACCTGCGTGTCCTCGAGCGGGCCTTCCTTGCCGAACGTCAGCCAGGCGCAGACCCAGAGCAGGCCGACGACGCCAAGCGCGCCGAAGGCGTAGTGCCAGGAGTGATTGACGATGACCCAGTTCAAGGCCGGCACGGCCAGGATGACGCCGAAGGCCGAGCCTTGCGACAGGATCGCGGTCGGCAGCGTGCGCTTCTCGTCGGGAAACCATTTGTAGATGGCGTGGGCTGCGACCGAGAAGGCAGGTCCCTCGCCCGCGCCCAGCACGATGCGGCAGATCAGGAGCGTGGTGAACGAGACGGTGCCGACCATCGGAAACTGCGCCAACGCCCAGATCACCGCCAGCGTCAGCAGCACCCAGCGCGTCGGCACCTTGTTGACGATGAAGCCGACCACGATGGCCGAGATCGAGAACAGGAAGAAGAACGAGGAGCCGAGCAGGCCGAATTGTTCGGCATCGAGCTTCAGGTCGGTCATGATCGGCACGCCGGCGAGACCGACGACGATCTTGTCCGCGAAGTTCACCACCATGAAGAGAAAGAGGAGAAAAGTGACGGTCCAGGCGCCCTTCGGCGTTGCCTTGGTTTCCCCTGCCGTCCTGCCCGCAACGTCGGGCGTTCCCTGAGCGCTCATCAATCTCCCCGTATGTCTTTTTGTCGGCACGTTTTTGATTTGGCCGTTTTGGGAGCTAACAACGGCTTCAAGGCCAACGCAACCCCGGCATTTCCACGGCAAGTGTGCTACGCAGCATTGAGTTAATTCCGTCCGGCGCATTGACCTTGCTGAGCATCCGAAACCTCTCAAAGACCTTCTCCTCGGCCGGCGAGCCGGTCCACGTGCTGCGTGGTGTCGACCTCGACCTCAAGGCCGGCGAGCGCGTCGCGCTGACCGGCGAGTCCGGCAGCGGCAAGAGCACGCTGTTGCACCTGATCGCGGGTCTGGATGCGGCCGACAGCGGCACAATTCGCCTGGAGGACACCGAGGTCACCAAGCTCTCGGACGCGGGCCGGGCCGAGCTGCGGCGCGACCGGATCGGCCTGGTTTTTCAGCAGTTCAATCTGATCCCGAGCCTGTCGGTCGCCGACAATCTGGTCTTCCAGGCGCGGATCGCCGGCCGTCACGATGCGGCATGGTCAAAGGAGCTGGTCGAGCGGCTCGGGCTCGGCAATCTGCTCAAGCGTCATCCAGAGCAATTATCAGGCGGCCAGCAGCAGCGGGTCGCGATCGGCCGGGCGCTGGCGACAAAGCCGTCGCTCCTGCTCGCGGACGAGCCGACCGGCAATCTCGACGAAGATACCGCCGACGACGTGCTGGCGCTGACGCGCGATCTCGTCACACGCACCGGCTGCGGCTTCCTGATGGTGACGCACAGCCTGCATCTGGCCGGCACGCTCGACCGCCACGTCACCTTGCATGCGGGGCGGATCGCATGAGGCGCGCGCTGTGGGTCCTCGCGGTGCTCCTGAGCCATTGGCGGCGGCACAAGATGCAGTTCGCGACGCTCCTGATCGGGCTGATCGCGGCGACCGCACTGTGGAGCGGCGTGCAGGCGATCAACCAGCAGGCCCGCAATGCCTATGACCGCGCGGCGGCGACGTTCGGCGGCGTGCGCACGGCGATGCTGGTGGCGCCTGATGCCGCGACCTTCTCGCAGGAGCTGTTCGTCAAGCTTCGCCGCGCGGGCTGGCCGGTCTCGCCGGTGCTGGAAGGCCGCGTCCAGGTCAACGGGCGCTCGGTGCGGCTGCTCGGCATCGAGCCGGTCACGATGCCGGCCGACGTCGGCAACGCGCCGCGCCTCGGCGCCTCGGATTTGAGCAGTTTTGTTGCGCCGCCCGGCCAGACATTGGTGGCGCGGGAGACGCTGAGCGATCTGCAGGAACAGGAAGGCGCGGCACCGCCGATCAGCAACGGCGCAAAGCTGCCGCCGCTGCGCGTGCTGCCGCAGCTCGTGCCCGGCGTGCTGGTCGTCGACATCGGCGTGGCGCAGCGGCTACTGAACAAGCCGGACCAGGTGTCGCGGCTTTTGATCGGCAAGCCCAAGGGCAAGCCGGCGCCACTGGCGAGCGTCGTTGGCGAGCAGTTGCAGCTGGTCGAGCCGAATGCGGAGACGGAGCTGGAGCGCCTCACCGACAGCTTCCATCTCAACCTGACCGCCTTCGGCCTGCTGTCGTTCTTCGTCGGTCTCTTCATCGTCAACTCCGCCGTCGGCCTCGCCTTCGAGCAGCGGTTGCCGATGCTGCGCACGTTGCGGGCCTGCGGTGCCTCGGCGCGGCTGGTCAACACGGTGCTGGTGGTCGAGCTGGTGGCGCTGGCGCTGGTCGCCGGACTGATCGGGCTCGTCTGCGGCTATTTCATCGCGGCTGCGCTGTTGCCCGACGTCGCGGCGTCGCTGCGCGGGCTGTATGGCGCGCAGATCCCGGGACAGCTCACATTGCGCTCCGAATGGTGGCTTGCCGGTATCGGCATCAGCATTGCGGGTGCACTCGTGGCCGCGGCGACCAGCCTGATCAAGGCGATCAGGATGCCGGTGCTGGCGACCGCACAGCCGTACGCCTGGCAGCAGCGGCAGCGCCGCTGGCTGGTCCTGCAAAGCATTGCGGCCTGCGCCGTGTTCGCGGTCGCGCTGTTGCTCCTGCACTACGGACAATCGCTGATTGCGGGATTCGGCGTGCTGGCCGCATTGATGTTCGGTGCGGCGCTGATCCTGCCGGCATTCCTCGAAATCATCCTGCTCGTGGGCCAGCGCTGGGCGAAGGGGCCGCTCGCGCTGTGGTTCTGGGCTGACAGCCGGCAACAGCTCTCCGGCTTGTCGCTGGCCCTGATGGCGCTGCTGCTCGCGCTGGCCGTCAATGTCGGGGTGTCCACCATGGTGGAGACCTTCAGCCGCACATTCGTCGGCTGGCTTAACGGCCGGCTTGCCGCCGACGTCTACATCAGCGCCTCCGACAATGCGCAAGGCGTCGCGATCCGGAGCTGGCTGAAGGAGCGCAGCGACGTGAAGGCGATCCTGTCAGGCGGACGCGCCGATACGCAGGTTCAGGGGCAGCCGGTGGAGCTGCTCGGCCTGCCCGATCACGCGCTCTATCGCGAACGCTGGCCGCTGCTGGAGACCGCGCCGCGCGCCTGGACCCAGCTCGTGCCCGGCAATGCCGCCTTCATCAGCGAGCAGCTGAGCCGCCGCCTCAACGTCCGCGTCGGCGATGTCATCGAGGTGCCGGCGCCCGGCGGCACCTGGGAGCTCGACATCGCCGGCATCTATGCCGACTACGGCAACCCCAAGGGGCAGCTCGCCGTCAACGTCGCGGCGCTGATCCGGCACTTTCCGCAGACGCCGCAGACGCGAATCGGCCTGATCGTCGCGAAGGAAAATATCCCCGGCCTGATCGCGGCGTTGCAGAAGCAATTCGCGCTCGACGACCGCAGCGTCGCGGATCAGGCGACAGTGAAGGCGGAATCGATCCGGATCTTCAACCGCACCTTTGCGGTAACGTCGGCGCTGAATGCCTTCACGCTAGGCGTTGCCGGCATTGCGCTCTTGACCAGCCTGCTGACGCTGGCGAATTCCCGCCTGCCGCAGCTTGCGCCGTTGTGGGCGATCGGCATCACCCGGCCGCGCCTTGCCGCGATCGAACTGACCAAGACGTTGTCGGTTGCGCTGTTCACGGCGCTGCTGGCCGTACCGCTCGGATTGCTGGTGGCGTGGTGCCTGATCGCGATCGTCAATGTGAAGGCGTTCGGCTGGCGGCTGCCGTTCCACGTGTTTCCGCTGCAGCTGGTGGAGCTGGTCGCGGTCGCGCTGATCGCTTCGCTGCTCGCCGCGCTGCTGCCGATGATACGCCTGGCGCGGATGCAGCCGGCGAGCCTCGTCAAGGTGTTTGCCAATGAGCGCTGATAAAATCACGCGGCGCGCGTTTGCCGGCGGCATCGCCGCACTCGCGGCGGCCCGCCGCGCTGGCGCGCAAGGTTATGCCGGGCTCGGCGAGACCGCCGACGGCTTTGCGAAGGTGACACCGGGAAAGACGTTCAGCTTCCCGGCCGATCACGGCCCGCATCCGGAGTTTCGCATCGAATGGTGGTATCTCACCGCGAACCTCGTCGATGGCAGCGGCGCGGCTTGCGGCCTGCAATGGACGCTGTTCCGCCAGGCCGCGCAGCCAGGCCCGCAAGGCGAGGGCTGGGCCAATCAGCAGATCTGGATGGCACATGCGGCAGTGACTCGCGCCGACACCCACCGCTTCAGCGAGGTGTTTTCGCGCGGCGGCATTGGACAGGCCGGCGTCACCGCAAAGCCATTTGCGGCGTGGATCGATGATTGGGAGATGAAAGGGTCCGAGCGCACCGACGATCGCACGTTGGCGCCGCTGACGCTGAAGGCGTCGGGCACCGATTTCAGCTATGCGCTGACGTTTGACGCAGACCGCCCGGTGGTGTTGCAGGGCGATCACGGCTACAGCCGCAAGTCCGAGCGCGGGCAGGCGTCCTACTATTACAGCCAGCCGTTCTACCGCGCCCGCGGCAGCCTCACGATCGACGACAAATCCGTCGATGTCTCGGGCCAGGCCTGGATGGACCGCGAGTGGAGCAGCCAGCCGCTCGATGCCGACCAGACCGGCTGGGACTGGCTGTCGCTACATCTCGCATCCGGCGACAAGCTGATGCTGTACCGGCTGCGGCAGAAGGACGGCAAGGACTACCCGTTCGGCAACTGGATCAGCGCCGCGGGTGACACGCAGATGATCGCGGGTGACGATATCCAGATGAGTCCGAAAGCGACCGCCGAGATCGCGGGGCGCAAGTTGCCGGTGGAATGGCAGATCGCGATCCCCTCACGATCGCTCTCGATTGCCTGCAAGCCGCTTAACCCAAAAGCCTGGATGGGGACCGGCTTCTCCTATTGGGAAGGGCCGATCAGCTTTGCCGGCACGCATGACGGCGTTGGCTATCTCGAGCTGACCGGCTATTGAGGCGCGACCTCCTCAAAAGGATCTGCGATGTATCATCTCACCGCCCTCGTCACGCTGCTGGCGATCGCATTCTACATGTTCACCTGCATCAACGTCTCGCGCGCGCGCACCAAGACCGGTGTCAAGGTGCCGGCAATGTCGGGCCACCCGGATTTCGAGCGCGCCTTCCGCATCCAGGCGAACACGCTGGAATGGATGCCGGTCTTCCTGCCGGCGCTCTGGCTGTTCGCGATCTATATCGGCGACGCCATTGCAGCCGGCATCGGCGCGGTCTGGATCATCGGCCGCATCGTCTACTTCATCGGCTATTCGCAGGCGGCGGCAAAGCGCGGCCCGGGCTTTGCGATCCAGGGCATTGCGGCGATTGCGCTGTGGGCGGGGGCATTGGGGGCGGTGGTGTTGCGGATGGTGTGAGGCGCGGCATCACGCGCGCCCGTCTCCAGGGCGCGGTGCAGCGTGTAACGCCGCGCGGCTGAACCGGGACCCAATCTGGTCTCGCCCCATGGAGAAATGTGGGTCCCGGCTCTGCGCAGCAGCGTTTCACGCTGCAGCGCGTCCGGGACACGAGAGCCTTACTTCGTCAGCGGGCAGCCGCTGTCCTTGGCGGCGAAGAATGCCTTGTCGCCGGGGACGGTTGCGAGCAGCTTGTAATAGTCCCACGGCTTCTTCGATTCCGACGGCTTCTTGACCTCGAACAGATACATGTCGTGGACCATGCGGCCATTCTCGAGCACCTTGCCGCCCTGCGCAAAGTCGTCGTCGACCGGTAGCTCCTTCAGCTTCTTGGCGACCGCGTCGGGGTCCTTGGTGCCGGCGGCCTTGACCGCCTTGAGATAGCTCAGCGTCGCCGAATAGGTACCGGCCTGGATCATGTTCGGCATCCGGCTGGTGCGCTTGAAGAAGCGTTCGCCGAAATGGCGGGTGCGGTCGTTGAGGTCCCAGTAATAGCCCTCGGTCAGCACCAGGCCTTGCGCGGCCTGCAGGCCGAGACCATTCACCTCGGCGAGCGTCATCAGGAGGCCGGCAAGCTTCTGGCCGCCGGAGACGATGCCGAACTCGGCCGCCTGCTTGATCGAGTTGGTGGTGTCGAGGCCGGCATTCGCGAGGCCGACGATCTTCGCCTTCGAGCTCTGCGCCTGGAGCAGGAAGGAGGAGAAGTCCGACGAGTTGAGCGGCACGCGGACCGAGCCGGCCACCTTGCCGCCATTGGCGGTGACGATCTCGCTGGTGTCCTTTTCCAGCGCATAGCCGAAGGCATAGTCGGCCGTGAGGAAGAACCAGGTGTCGCCGCCCGCTTTGGTCAGCGCGCCGCCGGTGCCGACGCCGAGCGCGCGGGTGTCATAGGCCCAGTGGAAGCCGTAGGGCTGGCAGGCATCGCCGGTGAGGCGCGAGGTCGCGGCGCCGACGACGATGTCGATCTTCTTCTTTTCCTTGGAGAGCTCGTGGATCGCGAGCGCGACCGAGGAGGTCGTCAGCTCCGTGATCATGTCCACGTTCTCGACGTCGTACCAGCGCCGCGCGATCGACGTGGCGAGATCCGGCTTGTTCTGGTGATCGGCGGTGACCATCTCGATCTTCTGGCCAAGCACTTCGCCGCCGAAATCCTCGATCGCCATCTTGGCGGCTTCGACCGAGTATTTGCCGCCGTAGTCGGCATAGACGCCGGACTGATCGTTGAGAATGCCGATCTTGACGCCTTGCGCAAAGGCCGGCGCAGCCAGCAACAGAGCAGACGTTGCGACAGCGGCCAAAAGTGCTGATTTCATATGTTGGCTCCCAGCAGTTTTCTGTTTTGAAATCGCGCGGATACTAGTGAAGAACCCCGCGCCTGCCCATCCATTTCGGCGTAGGCCGTTAGTATGGGATTCTGCGCGCCAACCACCGCTGTCGTCCCGGGGCGCGCGTAGCGCGAGCCCGGGACCCATAACCACAGGGAGAAGCATTGCGAAGGCTCGGAGTTACCTGTCTCGCGCCGCAACTTCCCCCTGGGGGTATGGGTCCCCGCTTACGCGAGGACGACAGCGAGGGTGTGGATACGCCAGTGGCCACCCGCAACGACTAAGAAGCAGCCACCTCCGGCTTCTTCCCCTCGTTCCGCCCTTCCGCCAGGTTCCGCACCACCACATAGAAGATCGGGGTGAACAGCAGGCCGAACAGGGTGACGCCGATCATGCCGAAGAACACGGCAACGCCGACCGCCTGCCGCATCTCCGAGCCGGAGCCGGACGATATCACCAGCGGCAGCACGCCGAGGATGAAGGCGAAGGAGGTCATCAGGATCGGCCGCAGGCGCAGGCGGCAGGCATCGATCACGGCCTCCAGCCGCGGCTTGCCTTCTTTCTCGATGTCGCGTGCGAACTCGACGATCAGGATCGCGTTCTTTGCAGCTAGCCCCACCAGAACGACGAATCCGATCTGGGTGAGGATGTTGACGTCCTGCCCCATGATGCGCACGCCGATGGTGGCGGCCAACAGGCACATCGGCACGATCAGGATCACCGCGAACGGCAGCGTCCAGCTGCCATATTGCGCGGCGAGCACGAGATAGACGAACAGCACGCAGATCGGGAACACGAGCAGGCCCGCATTGCCGCCGGTGACCTGCTGGTAGGAGAGATCGGTCCATTCGAAGGTGAAGCCGCTCGGCAAGATGTCGTCCGCGAGCTTCTTGATGGTGTTGAGCGCGGTGGTCGAGCTGGTGCCCGGCGCCGGCTCGCCTTGGAGCTCGGACGCAGCATAGAGATTGTAGCGCGCGACGCGGTCGGGGCCGGAGACGTCCTTGAACTCGACCACGCTGCCCAGCATCACCATGTCGCCGGAGGCGTTACGCGTGCGCAACCGCGAGAGGTCGCTGGGTTCTTTTCGGAACGGGAAGTCAGCCTGCGCGGTGACGTGATAGGTGCGGCCGAACAGGTTGAAGTCGTTGACGTAGGTCGATCCGAAGTAGGTCTGGATCGTGTCGTTGATGCTGGCGATGGGCACGCCGAGCTTCTGCGCCTTGGTGCGGTCGATGTCGACGAAGAGCTGCGGCGTGTTGGCCGAGAACGGCGAGAAAACCGTGGGGCCGAGCAGCAACGGCGATTTGCGCGCCGCGGCGACAAGCTCGTCGGTGGCCGCGGCGAGCAGCTCAGGTCCTCGGCCCTGGCGGTCCTGGACGCGGATGGTGAAGCCGCCGCCGGTGCCGATGCCGGGCACGGCCGGCGGCGGAATCACGATGATGAAGGCGCCCTGGATTGCGGCCAGGCGCTTGCGCAGTTCGACCGTGATGGCGTTCGCAGACAATCCCTTCTTCATCCGCGCCTCGGGCTCGTCGAAAACCGGGAACAGCGCCGCAGCATTGCCCGCCTGCGTGCGGGTGGCGCCCGAGAAGCCGGCGAAGGCGGCGACGCGGACGATGCCGGGCGTGTCCAGCGAGATCCGCTCGATCTCGCGCACGACTTCGGTGGTGCGCGCCAGCGACGCCGCGCCCGGCAATTGCACGGAGATGATGACGTAGCCGCGATCCTGCGCGGGAATGAAGCCCTGCGGCGTGGTCGCGATCAGCCAGCCGGCGCTGCCGATCAGCACGACATAGATCAGGATCATCACCACCGAATGGCGGATCACGAAATTGGCGAGGCCGGCATAACCATGCGAGAGCCGGTCGAACACGCGGTTGAAGACGCCGGTGAACGCATTCCAGCCACGCGCGAGGAGATTCCAGGCGGCAGGCGGTCGCTTCTCTGCGTGCGGCGTGAGGATCATCGAAGCCAGCGCCGGCGACAGCGTCAGCGAGCAGAAGCAGGAGATCGCGGTCGCCACCGCAATGGTGACGGCGAATTGCTGGAAGAACTGCCCGGAGATGCCGCCAATGAATGCGGTCGGCACGAACACGGCGCAGAGCACCAGCGCGATCGAGACCAGCGCGCCGCCGACCTCCTCCATGGTCTTCAGCGCCGCATCGCGCCGACTTAGGCCGTGCTCGAGATGGCGCTCCACATTCTCCACCACCACAATGGCGTCGTCGACCACGATGCCAACCGCAAGCACGAGGCCGAACAAAGTGAGGTTGTTGATGGAGAAGCCGAGCGCCGCCATCACCGCGAAGGTGCCGACCAGCGAGACCGGGATCGCGATGATCGGAATGATCGCGGGCCGCCATCCTTGCAGGAACACCAGCACCACGATGACCACGAGCAGCATGGCCTCGTAGATGGTCTTGATCAGCTCGTGGACAGACTGCGCGATGAACTCGGTCGGGTTGTAGCCGATATTGTAGTCGAGGCCCTTCGGGAAGCTTTGCTTGAGCGTCGTCATCGTGTCGGAGATGTTTTTCGCCGTCGCGAGCGCGTTCGATCCCGGCCGCTGCGTCACCAGCATGGCGACCGCTGATTTGCGCAGCAGGAAGCTGTTGGTGGAGTACGCGAGAGCACCGAGCTCGATGCGGGCGACGTCGCGCAGCCGCACCGTGCGGCCGTCGGAGCCGGCCTTGATCAGGATGTCCTCGAACTGCTTCTGGTCCTTCAGGCGCCCGGTGAAAACGAGGTTTGGCTGGAAGGCCCGGTCGGCGATCGGCGGTTCGGCGATCTGGCCGCCCGCGATCTGGACGTTCTGGGCACGGATCGCCGCCAGCACCTCGGTCGAGGTCAGGCCGAGATTGGCGATACGATCAGGGTCGAGCCAGAGCCGCATCGAATAGTCGCGTGCGCCGAAGATCTGGATATCGCCGACGCCGTCGATCCGCAGCAACTGGTCACGGACCTGGAGCAGCGCGTAATTGGAGATATAGAGCTGGTCGAACGTATCGTCCGGCGACAGCATGAACACGACCATCAGGATGTCGGGCGAGTTCTTGCGCGTGACGACGCCGTTGCGCTGCACTTCGTCCGGCAGTTGCGGCTGTGCGATCGCGACGCGGTTCTGGACCAACACCTGCGCCTTGTCGAGATCGGTGCCGAGCTTGAAGGTGACGGTGATCGTCAATTGCCCGTTCGAGGTCGCCTGGCTGTAGAGATACAGCATGTCCTCGACGCCGTTGATCTGCTGCTCGATCGGAGCTGCGACCGTGTCGGACACGGTCTGCGCCGAGGCGCCGGGATATTGCGTGGTGACGACGACGGTCGGCGGCACCACTTGCGGATATTCGGAGACCGGCAGCGTCGTATAGGCGAGCGCGCCGACGATCAGCAGCACGATCGACAGCACCATCGCCAGGATGGGCTGGTTGATGGAGAGACGGCCAAGGTTCATGACTTGTCACCGGACTTGGCCGGCGCTGGCGCGGGAGACGGAGCGACCTTGGCGCCGACGCGGGCGCGCTGGATGCCGTTGACGATGACGCGGTCCTCCGCTTTCAGCCCCTCGCGGATCACGCGCAGGCCCTCATCGAGCGGACCGAGCACCACGGGGCGCGCCTCGACGGTGTCGTCCGGCTTCACGACGAACACGATCTTGCGGGACTGGTCGGTTGCGACGGCAACGTCGGGAATCAGCAGCGCCTCATAGGGTGCGCTGCCGATCAGCCGGACGCGGCCGAACTGGCCCGGCAGGATCGAGAGATCGGTGTTCTTGATCACGGCGCGGCTGCGCAGCGTGCCGGTGGAGACATCGAGGCGGTTGTCGAGGAAGTTGATGGTGCCCTCATGCGACGGCTTGGTCTCGCCGGCGAGCGTCACCTGCACCGGGTTCGCGGTGTCGCGCGAGCTCGGGCGGCGGCCTTCGAACCACAGCTTGCTGTATTTGATGAAGGTCGCCTCATCCATGTCGAAATAGACGTAGATCGGGTCGAGCGCGACGATCGAGGTGAGCAGCGTCGAGGTGCCGGTATCGCTGCCCTGCACGAGATTGCCGGGGCTGACGAGATGGCGACTGACGCGGCCGGTGAGCGGCGCGGTCACATGGGTGAACTCGATGTTGAGCCGGGCGGCCTTCAGCGCACCTGCGGCCTGCGTCTCCGCGGCATGCGCCGCCTGCAAGGCCTGGCGGCGCTGGTCGACGGCCTGCTCGGAGACCGCGCTGGTCTGGACCAGGTTCAGGCCACGGTCGAGCTCGCGCTTGGCGAGCTCCACCTTGGCACGCGCGTCGGACAACTGGCCGTCCGCCTGCTCGGCCACCGCCTCGAACGGGCGCGGGTCGATGACGTAGAGCAGGTCGCCCTGATGCACGATCGCGCCGTCCTGGAACTCGACGGAGTTGACGAAGCCGCCGACACGGGGGCGCACCTGCACCTCCTCGACCGCCTCGAAGCGACCGGTGAACTCGTCCCAATCGGTGACGGTGCGCTTGACGGGCTGGGCGACGGTCACCGGCGGCGGCGGTGGGGCGGCGGCCTGCGAGGCCGGTTGTCCGCAACCAGTGAGAGCGAACGTCGCGGCGAGGAGCCCGGCAATTGCGCAAAGTCGAGGTAGGACGAAATCGTGCGTTTTGACAAAATGCTCGTTTCGGTCCGGTCCGCTCATCCCAAGTCCCTCGCACATTTGCCGCAGCAAAAGCAGCGTACTCGCCTACCCGCGGGCGACACAAGATGGGTTTCAATGATGAAATCTTCAAGACGAAAGCGCGCGCAACGCTTGGGAGGATGCCCTAGCCGGATGACGGGTTGACAGCGAGAGAGATGATGACAAGCGGCAGCTGATGCGCGTCGGCGTAAGGTCAGCAATCAAGACGCGGCGCTCGCCACCCTCCCCTGGAGGGGTCCGGGACGAGCGTAGCTCGCCCGTGGGTCGGCTCATGTTGAGCGAAGCGAGACATGAGACGGGGTGGGGTGACGGTCTCTCCGCGTCGAACAGTATCCGTGTGGAGAGATCACCCCACCCCGCTCGCGCTGCGCGCGATCGACCCTCCCCCTCAAGGGGAGGGTGGGAGCGTGGCCAGCGTCTTCGCACATGACGGACACCGTCCGCTCGGCTAGATTACTCCCAGAAAAACAAAGCCGAATTGTCCTGGGAGGACAGGCGTGCACCAGGGACGTGTCGTTTACGGCGCGATCGAGGAGGTCGTGTTCGGCCATCCCGCGGCCGAGGCCGTCGTTGCGCAGATGGACCGGCTGGGGACGCGCCGCGCCTTCCTGATGGTCTCGGGCACGCTGAACCGTCAGACCGACGAAATCGCGAAGATCAAGGACGCGCTCGGCGCGCGCTGCGCCGGCCTGTTCGACGCCATGCCGGCGCACACACCGCGCGAGGCAGTGATCGCGGCGACCAATGCCGCACGCGAAGTGAACGCCGACCTGATCGTCACCGTGGGCGGCGGCTCGATCACCGACGGCGCCAAGGCGGTGCAGCTCTGCCTTGCCAACGGCATCGACGATGTCGACGGCATCGAGCGCATCCGCGTCCACAAGGGCGTCGCGCCCGAGATGACCGCCCCTGACGTGCGGCAGATCAGCGTGCCGACCACGATCGCCGGCGGCGAGTTCAGCGCGATCGCCGGCGTCACCGACCGTGGCACGCATGTGAAGCAGATGCTGCGGCATCCGCTCACGGTGCCGCGTGCGACCATCCTCGATCCCGCCATCACCGTGCACACGCCGGAATGGCTGTTTCTCTCCACCGGCATCCGCGCCGTCGACCATTGCGTCGAGGCGATCTGCTCGCGCGAGACGCACCCCTATGCCGACGCGCAGTCGGTGAAGGGGCTGGCCATGCTCGCCGACGCGCTGCCGCGGGTGAAGGCCGACCCTGCCGACCTCGACGCCCGCATGGATGCGCAGATCGGCACCTGGCTGTCGATGGGCGCGCTCGCCGCCGGCGTGCCGATGGGTGCGAGCCACGGCATCGGCTATGTCCTGGGTGCGGCCTTCGACGTGCCGCACGGCTACACCTCCTGCATCATGTTGCCGGCGGTGATGCGCTGGAATGCGCGCGACAATTCCGAGCGCCAGATGATCGTCGCCGCCGCGATGGGTTTTCCCGGCCACAACGCCGGCGACGTGCTCGATGCCTTCATCCGCTCGCTCGGCATGCCGCGCAGCCTCGCCGACGTCCGCGTCTCGCCGGAGCATTTCGACGCCATCGCCGAACAGGCGATGCGCACGAACTGGATCCCGCGCAACCCGCGCAAGATCGACGGCCCCGCCGACATTCGCGAAATCCTGCTTCTCGCCGCATAATTTCAAGCCGGAGGACTGATGTATCCAGGTCAGCATGCTCGTCTACGCCCGCTCCAACCCGCCTTCATCATGGCTGCAACCGGCGAGGCCGTCACCTATCGCGAGCTCGATGCGCGCAGCAACCGCCTGGCGCATCTGTTCCGCGAGCACGGCTTGAAGCGGCTCGACCATTATTCGATCTTCATGGAGAACAATTCGCGCTATCTCGAAGCCTGCGGCGCGGGCGAGCGCTCCGGGCTGTACTACACCTGCATCAACTCGTTCCTGACGCCGGGCGAGCTCGCCTATCTCCTCGTCAACAGCCAGTCGAAAATCCTGATCACGTCCGTTGCGAAACTCGACATCGCCCGCGAGGCGATCAAGGCCTGTCCGGACATCAAGCTCTGCATCGTCGCCGACGGCCCCGGCGAGAGCGACCGTATCGTCGGCCTCGCCGAGGTGACCGCCGACCTGCCCGAGGCTCCGATCGCCGATGAATGGCTCGGCACCGCCATGCTCTATTCATCCGGCACGACCGGACGGCCGAAAGGCATCCTGCGCCCGCTGCCGGAGGAACCGCCGAAGCACAATCTGCCGCTGTTCGATTTCCTGACAAAGCTTTGGCGCTATCGCGAGGGCATGGTCTATCTCTCGCCTGCCCCGCTCTATCACTCCGCGCCGCAAGCCGCGGTGAACCTCACGATCCGCATGGGCGGCACCGTGATCATCAAGGAGACGTTCGATCCCGAACGTTATCTCCAGCTCGTCCAGCAATGGGGTATCACCCACACCCAGCTGGTGCCGACGATGTTCTCGCGCTTGCTGAAGCTGCCGGAGGAGGTGCGCGGCCGCTACGACCTGTCGTCGCTGGAGATCGCGATCCACGCCGCAGCGCCCTGCCCGGCACTGGTCAAGGACGACATCATCAAATGGTGGGGGCCGATCATCCACGAATATTACGGCGCGACCGAAGGCCTCGGCTTCACCGCCTGCAACAGCGAGGAATGGCTTAGCCACCGCGGCACCGTCGGCAAGGTGCTGCTCGGCGACCTCCACATTCTCGACGAGAACATGAGGGCGTGCCCGACCGGCACGCCGGGCCAGGTCTGGTTCAAGACGGCATCGTCGTTCGAATATTTCAACGACCCCGAGAAGACCAGGGAGGCGCGCTCGGCCGACGGCAGCATGAGCACGGTCGGCGACGTCGGCTATGTCGACGAGGATCGTTTCCTCTATTTGACCGACCGCGCGACCTTCATGATCATCTCCGGCGGGGTGAACATCTATCCGCAGGAATGCGAGAACCTGCTGATCACCCATCCGAAGGTCGCCGATGCCGCGGTGTTCGGCGTGCCCAATCCCGATCTCGGCGAAGAGGTGAAAGCGGTGGTGCAGCCGATGCCCGGCATCGTGCCGGGCGAGGCGCTCGCCGAAGAACTGATCGCCTTCTGCGGCCAATCGCTGTCGCGGCAGAAGGTGCCGCGCTCGGTCGATTTCGAGAAGGAACTGCCGCGGCTGCCGACGGGCAAGCTGTACAAGCGGCTGCTGCGGGACCGCTATTGGGGGAACAAGACGTCACGGATCGTGTGAGCCCCACTGTCGTCCCGGGGCGCGACGAAGTCGCGAACCCGGGACCCATAACCACCGGCAGGAGTCGTCACGCGAGCAGGTAACTCCGAGTCTTCATCAAACGACTTCCTGTGGTTATGGATCCCGGATCTGCGCTTCGCTTGTCCGGGACGACGGCGGAGTTTGTTGAGGCAGCTGCCCGCAACATCTGCACAGGAACCGTCCCTTCGCACCTGCACTCTCACATGAAGAGAGTGTGAACGCCTGCGGCCTTCCGTCATCCGAATTGTCGAGGCGGCGAGCGGCCTTGCCGGTTGCCTCGCTGCACGTGCGTCGCTATCGTCTGACAAACAGGCCGCAAAGGCCCAAAAGACTAATGTCCAGGGAGGATGAGCATGCGGAGCGTGTGGGCGCTCGCCGCAGTGGCGGCGCTATCTGTGCTGACGACCTCGACCACCGCGCTCGCCGGCGGGCCCAAACAGGGCGGAATCCTGCGGATGTACCACCGCGACAGCCCCGGCAATGCCTCGATCCATGAAGGCGCGACCTATTCGCTCAATGTTCCCTTCATGCCTGTGTTCAACAACCTCGTCATCTACAAGCAGGACGAGGCGCAGAACAGGATGGACAATATCATTCCGGAACTCGCCGAGAGCTGGGCCTGGGTCAACGACAACAAGACGCTGACCTTCAAGCTGCGCCCGGGCGTGAAATGGCATGACGGCAAGCCGTTCACCTCCGCGGACGTCAAATGCACCTTCGACATGTTGATGGGCAAGTCGCAGCAGAAGTTCCGGCAGAATCCGCGCAAGACCTGGTACGAACAGGTCAACGACGTCTCCACCAACGGCGACCTCGAAGTTTCCTTCAACTTGAAGCGGCCGCAGCCGTCGCTGCTGGCCCTGCTCGCCTCGGGCTACACGCCGGTCTATCCCTGTCACGTCTCGCCCGGCGACATGCGCACGCACCCGATCGGGACCGGCCCGTTCAAATTCGTCGAGTTCAAGGCCAATGAATCGATCAAGCTGACCCGCAATCCCGACTATTGGCGCGAGGGGCGGCCCTATCTCGACGGCATCGAGTTCACCATCATCCCGAACCGTTCGACCGCGATCCTCGCCTTCGTCGCCGGCAAGTTCGACATGGCGTTCCCGACCGAAGTGAGCATTCCGCTATTGAAGGACGTCAAATCGCAGGCGCCGAAAGCGGTCTGCGTGGTCGAGCCCAACAATGTCGCCACCAACATCATCGTCAATTCCTCCGCGCCACCGTTCGACAATATCGACATCCGCCGCGCCATGGCGCTGTCGCTCGACCGCAAGGCGTTCATCTCGATCATGTTCGAGGGGCAGGGCGATGTCGGCGGCACCATGCTGCCGCCGCCGAACGGGCTGTGGGGCATGCCGAAGGAGATGCTCGAGACCATTCCCGGCTATGGCCCCGATGTGAACGCCAACCGCGAGGAAGCCAGGAAGCTGATGCAGAAGGCCGGCTACGGGCCGGACAAGCATCTCGCCGTCAAGGTCTCGACCCGCAACATCCCGGTCTATCGCGATCCCGCGGTGATCCTGATCGACCAGCTCAAGAGCATCTATATCGACGGCGAGCTCGACGTGGTCGAGACCGCGAACTGGTTCCCGAAGATCGCACGCAAGGACTACATGCTCGGGCTCAATCTGACCGGCAACGCCGTCGACGATCCCGACCAGTCGTTCTACGAGAACTATTCCTGCGGGTCCGAGCGCAACTACACCAATTACTGCAACAAGGAGATCGAAAAGCTGTTCGACGTGCAGTCGCAGGAGACCGACATCAACAAGCGCAAGAAGCTGGTGTGGGACATCGACAAGAAGCTGCAGGAGGACGTCGCCCGCCCGATCATCTTCCACGCGCGCACCGGCTCCTGCTGGCAGCCCTATGTCAAGGGCGTAACGGTGATGTCGAACAGCTCCTATAATGGGTATCGCTACGAGGACGTCTGGATGGACAAGTAGCGCAGGCGGCTGACGGTTTCGACAGGAGGCGATGCATGTTTGCCTATCTGGTGCGGCGCCTGTTCCTGATGCTCGTGACCCTGTTCGGGATCTCGGTCGTCATCTTCTTCCTGCTGCGCATCGTGCCCGGCAACATCGTCGACATCCTGTTCGCCGCGGCGGGCTACGTCGACCCCGCCGACAAGGCCAATCTGGAGAAGGAGCTCGGCATCGACCAGCCGCTGGTCGTGCAGTATTGGCACTGGATCAGCGGCTTTCTGCGCGGCGATTTCGGCTACTCCTATGTTTCCGAGAAGCCCGCGCTTCAGGAGATTTTGCCGCGGATCCCGATCACCGCGCGGCTCGCCGGGCTGGCGCTGTTGTTCTCGGCGTCGATCGGCATTCCGCTCGGCGTCATCAGCGCGGTGAAGCAGGGCACACGGCTCGATTACGCGTTGCGCGTCGTCAGCCTCAGCGGATTGTCGCTGCCCTCGTTCTGGCTCGGCCTGCTGATCCTCACGGCGTCGGTGGCGATGTTCAACCAGATGCCGATCTTCAATCCGAATCCGAAGACCTGGCTCGAGGCGTTCGCGACCTACGCCGTGCCTGCGGCAGCCGTCGGCTTCCGCAGCGCGGCGCTGACCATGCGCATCACGCGATCCTCGATGCTCGAGGTGCTGCGGCAGGACTATATCCGCACCGCGCGCGCCAAGGGCGCCTCCGACGCCGCCGTCAACTATAAGCATGCGCTGAAGAACGCGATCCTGCCCGTCATCACCGTGATCGGCATCGAGGCCGCGTTCCTGATCGGCGGCCTGATCGTGACCGAGACCGTGTTCAACATCCCCGGCGTCGCACGCTTCCTGGTCGAAGCGATCCGCTGGCGCGACTATCCGATCGTGCAGAACCTCGTGATGCTGATCGCGGTCGTGGTGGTGAGCGCGAACTTCATCGTCGACATGCTCTACGCGGTGTTCGATCCGCGCATCCGGTATACGGATTAGGAGATCAGCTTGGCCGCGATTGACTATGATCTCGAACTGAGGCGGGCCGGCGCGCATGCGACCGGCGGCTGGCGGCGCGTACTGTATTTGGCACAGCGGCACGTGCTGGGCGCGGCCGGGCTGATCATCATGACGCTGTTCGTGCTCACGGCGATCTTTGCCGACTTCATCGCGCGCTACGATCCCCTGACCATCGACGCCGCCCGTGCGCTGGCGCGCCCGAGCCTGGCGCACTGGATGGGCACGGACTCCTTCGGCCGCGACGTGTTCAGCCGCATCATCCACGGCGCGCGGATCTCGCTCGCGGTCGGCATCGGCTCGACGGCACTTGGCGGTACGATCGGCGTCATCGTTGGCCTCACCTCCGGCTATCTCTCCGGCTGGGTCGACCTCGTATTCCAGCGCGTCTCCGACATTCTTCAAGCGCTTCCACTGCTGGTCCTGGCGTTGATCATGACCGCCGCGCTCGGTCCGTCCCTGCCGAACGTCATCATCGCCATCGCCATTCCGCTGATCCCGACGGTGTCGCGCGTCATTCGCGCCAACACGCTGGCGCTGCGCGAGCTGCCCTTTATCGAAGCCGCCAAGTCGATCGGCATGAGCGAGGTGCGGATCGCGCTGCGCCACGTGCTGCCGAACACGCTGGCGCCGCTGATCGTGCTCGCGACCGCGCAGCTCGGCTCGACCATCCTCACCGAAGCCTCGCTCTCCTTCCTCGGCCTCGGCATTCCCGAGCCCTATCCGTCATGGGGCCGGATGCTCTCGGAATCCGCCGCCGAATATGTCCGCACTGCGCCATGGCTGGTGATCTTCCCGGGCATCGCGATCAGCCTCGCCGTGTTCGGCGCCAATCTGTTCGGCGACGCCCTGCGCGACATCCTCGATCCCCGGCAGCGCGGCTGATGGCAGACAGATCCGATCTCGTGCTCGATGTGAAGAACCTGAAGACGGTGTTCTTCACCAATTCCGGCCTGTTCAAGGCCGTCGACGACGTCTCCTTCACCGTGAGGCGCGGCGAGACGCTGGCGATCGTCGGCGAATCCGGCTGCGGCAAGAGCGTCACCGCGCTGTCCCTGATGCGGCTGGTGCCCGATCCGCCCGGCCGCATCGTCGGCGGGTCGGTCACGCTCGAAGGCACCGAGCTGCTGGCGCTGGATGAAGCCGAGATGCGCGCTGTCAGGGGCAATCGCATCTCCATGATCTTCCAGGAGCCGATGACCTCGCTCAATCCGGTGATGCGGATCGGTGACCAGATCGTCGAGGCGGTGCGGCTGCACCGGGCGATGCCGGCCAGAGAAGCGCGCGACATCGCGGTCGAGATGCTGCGGCTGGTACGCATTCCCGAACCGGCGCGGCGCGCGCGGGAATATCCGCATCAGCTTTCCGGCGGCATGCGCCAGCGCGCGATGATCGCGATGGCGCTCGCCTGCCGGCCGGCGCTGCTGATCGCGGACGAGCCGACCACCGCGCTCGACGTCACCATCCAGGCACAGATCCTGGCGCTGATCCTCGACCTTCAGAAGGAGCTCGGCACCGGCCTCGTGTTGATCACGCATGATCTCGGCGTCGTCGCGCAGACCGCGCAGCGGGTGATCGTGATGTATGCGGGGAAGAAGGTGGAGGAGGCAACGGTGGAAGCGCTGTTCGCCGATCCCAAGCACCCCTACACGCGCGGGCTGATGGCCTCGATCCCGGCCGTGCCGGCGTCAGGTATTCCGGTGCAGGCGCGGCTCAACGAAATTCCCGGCACCGTGCCGTCGCTGGTGCGGCTGCCGAAAGGCTGCGCCTTCGCGCCGCGCTGCAAGCTCGCGATCAAGCGTTGCGAGGCCGAATATCCGCCGCTGGAGGACTGGGGCGGCGGCCATCTCGCGGCGTGCTGGCGCGCGGCCGAAGTGGCGGAGGTGGCATGACCGAAGCGCTGCTCGAAGTCACCGATCTCAAGAAGCACTATCCGGTGCGCGCCGGCGTGTTGCGGCGGCAGGTCGGCACCGTGCATGCGGTCGACGGCGTCTCGTTCTCGGTTCATACCGGCGAGACGCTCGGCCTGGTCGGTGAATCCGGCTGCGGCAAGTCGACGGTGGCGCGCAGCGTGCTGCGGCTGGTCGAGCCGACCTCGGGTCAGATCCGCCTTGACGGAGAGGACATCACCCGTCTCTCCAAGACCGCGCTGCGGCCGCATCGCCGCTCGATGCAGATCGTGTTCCAGGACCCGTTCGCTTCGCTCAATCCGCGCATGACCGCCGGCGATATTGTCGGTGAACCCCTCGCCGTGCATGGGCTCGCGAGCGGGAAGGAGCTGGAAGCGCGTACCGCAAAACTGTTCGAGCAGGTGGGCCTGCGGCCTGATCAGATGCGCAACTTCCCGCATCAATTCTCCGGCGGCCAGCGCCAGCGCATCTGCATCGCACGCGCGCTGGCACTGGGGCCACGCCTGATCGTCTGCGACGAGCCGGTCTCCGCGCTCGACGTCTCGATCCAGGCGCAGGTGATCAATCTCCTGATCGACTTGCAGAAGGCGCACGGCTTCTCCTATCTCTTCATCGCGCATGACCTCGCCGTGGTCGCCCATATCAGCCACCGCGTCGCCGTGATGTATCTCGGCCGCATCGTCGAGATCGCCGGCAAGGACGAGCTGTTCCGCAATCCGCGCCATCCCTACACGCAGGCCCTGCTCGCGTCAGTGCCGGTTGCAAACCCGTTTGCCAAGAAGCTCGCGCCGCTGGTCGACGGCGACGTGCCGAGTCCGGTCAATCCGCCCTCCGGCTGCGCATTTCACACCCGCTGCCGGTTTGCGATCGAGCGGTGCAAGACGGAGCGGCCGGCGCTGGTGGACGCAGGCGGCGGACATCAGGTGGCGTGCCTGCTCAACGAGGGGACGGGACGGAGCCAGTAGGCCGCAAAGCCCGGATCACCGGCCACGCCGCCAGCGCGGCGGCCAGATGCTTGAGCGTGTGGCCCGAGACAATGTGGCCTGTCGCTTCAAATATGGTCACGTCACCCAGCTCGAAAAGCTTGGCCAGCGCGTAAAAGAAGATCACGCCGCCCAGAGACACGCCAAGCGCACCGGGCCGGGGCCGTGTCAACGCCAGTCCCACGGCCAACGCCATGCCGCCGAACTGCACGACCACCCATGGCGTGAGATTCTCGCGTGCCACCCAGGCCGCGAGCAGGCCCGCAACCGTCACCAGCACCACCACCGCCTGACCGGCACGCACGCTGATGCGCTCGCTGGCCGCGATGCCCAGAAAGCCCGCGAACGCCACCGCCATACCGAGACGATCGGCCACCAGCCGCTGCGGCGCGTCGGGATCCAGATGATAGATGCACGATCCTATGCAAGTGAGGATCAGACCCACGAAGAGGCAACCTGCACCTGCGGGCGCATCAGGGTGGGCACGCAGGCGCAGCAAGCCCCAAGCGCCCATCGCCAGGAAGGCAAGATTGCTCAGCACGTCGCCGGCGTTGGGCACGCCCAGCCAGGTGCGGGTGTCGACGAAATGCGGGATGTGCCAGCCGGTGGCGGGCATCGCGGGTGCGAGGAGCGCCACCAGCGTCAAGACGAAGAGCGCACCGATCAAATATTTTTCGCGAACTTGCGGCGGGGCGAACGAGAACCGGCGGGACACTGACGGCAGCAGGGCATCGGTCTCTCGGGCGTGGTGATTTGCGCGCAACATGCAGGCCTCCACATGATTTGACATCGCTCAATATTAGTAACCCAGAATTGAACAATGTTCAATAATAATCGTGAGCGAGATCAAACAGGCAGTATCATATTGTATTATTTGGATTTATTTGGACACCCGCGTGCAGCCACGGCGGTGAGTTGAGTTTGAGACGGCATCTCTCCCCATCGTCATTGCGAGCGCAGCGAAGCCATCCAGAGCGCTTCTGCGGATGCAGACTGGATTGCTTCGCTTCGCTCGCAATGACGGAGAGAGGCTAACCCGCCCCGATCTCCGCGACGATCCTGCCCGTCGTGACCTGCTCGCCTTCGGCGACGTCGATCGCGGCGACCACGCCGTCGATACCGGCCTTGTGGACGTGCTCCATCTTCATTGCTTCCAAGGTCATCACCGGTTGACCGGCGGTGACGCGGTCGCCGGGCTTGACCAGCACGGCGACGACGCGGCCGTTCATGGCGGCGCGGACTCTGCCATCGCCGCCATTGCTCGCAGCCGCCTTTGGCGCGGCAAGGGTGAGATCGGTGACCGCAAGCGGGATGCCGCGATGCTGAAGGTAGAGCCGGTCACCATCGCGCAGGAATTTTGCGCTGTCCATCACGCCGTCGTGGCGGAAGCGGATGGCGTCGGGATCGAGCTGGTCGATCTCGAACCTGTCCTGACGGCCGTCGGCGGCGACGATGTAGCCGCCACCGCGCTCACGCGTGACTTCGAGCTCGTGGGTGTGGCTGGCGATCTCGACTTTCGCCGGTAGCGGAAATGTTGCCGCCAGACTCCGTCCGCTTTGCCATGACGGCGCGCGCGGATTGGTGACGTAGAGCAGCAGGCCCGCAAGTGCCGTATCGAATGCGGCATTCGCCGAGGGCGCCAGCAACTCGTCGCGATGCGTCCCGATGAAGGCTGTCGTCGCCTCGCCCTTGGCAAATCCGGGATGACGCAGGCACGACATCAGGAACGCCTGATTGGTGGTCACGCCAAATGCAGTGAGTTGCTCCAGGCGGACGATCAGCCGCCCCCTCGCCTCCTCCCGTGTCGCGCCATGGCTGATCACCTTGGCGATCATGGAATCGTAGAACGGCGGGATCTCCGCGCCCGATTGCAGCGCGTGCTCGACGCGGATGCTGTCAGGCACCTGCCAGCGCGCCATGCGGCCGGACTGCGGCATGAAATCCTGCGCGGCATCTTCCGAGCACAGCCGCACCTCGATGGCGTGGCCCGAGAATCGGATGTCCTGCTGCTTCACCGGCAGAGGCTCGCCACGCGCGACACGCAGCTGCAGCTCGACGAGATCGAGCCCGGTGATCGCCTCGGTGACGGGATGCTCGACCTGGAGACGCGTGTTCATCTCCATGAAGTAGAACTCACCGCTCGCGTCGAGCAGGAATTCCAGCGTGCCGGCGCCCTCATAGCGCAGCGCCTTGACCGCCGCGACCGCGACCTCACCCATTTTCGCGCGCAGCTCCGGCGTGACCGCCGGCGATGGCGCCTCCTCGATCAGCTTCTGATGTCGCCGCTGCACCGAGCAGTCGCGCTCGCCGAGATGGATGGCGTTGCCATGGCTGTCGCCGAACACCTGGATCTCGATGTGTCGGGGATTCTGGATGGCGCGTTCGAGGATGACGGTCGGATCGCCAAATGCGGCTTTGGCTTCAGACCGCGCACTGCGCAGCGCATCGGGGAAGGATGCAGCATCGGTGACGAGCCGCATGCCGCGGCCGCCGCCGCCCGCAACCGCCTTGATCATCACGGGGAAGCCGATCTTCCTGGCTTCCGCGAGCATGACCTCGTCGCTTTGGTCGGCACCCTGATAGCCGGGCACGCAGGGCACGCCGGCCTTCTTCATGATCTCCTTGGCGCCGGCCTTGTTACCCATGGCCTCGATCGCCTGCGGCGAGGGACCGATGAAGACGAGGCGCGCATCCTTGCAGGCCTGCGCAAAATCCTCGTTCTCGGCGAGGAAGCCGTAGCCGGGATGCACGGCATCCGCGCCGCTCGCCTTGGCCGCAGCGATGATCGCGCGAATGTTGAGATAGGATTGCGCCGGCAGGGCTTCGCCGATGCGCACGGCCTGGTCGGCCTGCCGCACGTGGAGCGCATCGCGATCGGCATCCGAATAAACCGCAACGACGCCGAGGCCGAGCTGCCGCGCGCTCCGCATCACCCGCAGCGCGATCTCGCCGCGATTGGCAACTAAAACCCTAAAGAACGGCCGGTGCTGCACTGATCCGTTCCTCATGGGCGGGCCACCGAAAACTGCATGCGCTGGGGCGTGCGCGCATCGCCCTCGCGGCAGATCGCGAGCACCTCGGACAGCACCGCGCGGGTGTCGCGCGGATCGATCACGCCGTCGTCGAGCACGCGGGCGCTGGTCGAGAACACGTCCATCTGGCCGTCGAACACGCCGATGATCTGCGCCTTCATCGCGTCGAGCTTTTCTTTCTCGACCGGCTTGCCGCGGCGCGCGGCGGCGGCCTCGGTCACGATCGCCATGGTTTCGGCGGCCTGCTCGCCACCCATCACGGCGGTCTTGGCGTTGGGCCAGGAGAAGCAGAAGCGCGGATGGAAGCCGCGCCCGCACATGCCGTAATTGCCGGCGCCGAACGAGGCGCCGCAATAGATGGTGATCTGCGGCACCGTCGCCGAGGTCACCGCCTGGATCATCTTCGAGCCGTGCTTGATCATGCCGGCTTCTTCATAGGCCTTGCCGACCATGTAGCCGGTGGTGTTGTTGAGATAGAGGATCGGCGTGCGGGTCTGACAGCAGGCCTGGATGAAATGCGTCGCCTTGTTGGCGCCGGCGGGATCGAGCGGGCCGTTGTTGGTGATGATGCCGATCGCCTGGCCCTCGATGCGGGCGTGACCGCAGACGGTGGCGGGGCCGTAATTGGGCGCCATCTCGGTGAAGTCGGAATCGTCGACGATGCGCGCGATCACCTGCTTCATGTCGACGGTGCGCTTGTGGTCCATTGGCATGATGCCGAGCAGCTCGTCCTGGTCGTAGCGTGGCGGTTTGAACTGTGAATCCGCTCGGCCCGGCCGCTCCCATTCCAGCGCCGCCATGATCTCGCGCGCGATGCGCAACGCATCGCGGTCGTCCTCCGCGAGGTAATCGCCAAGGCCGGAGACCTGCGTGTGCATCTCGGCGCCGCCGAGTTCTTCCTCGGTCGCGATCTCGCCTGTCGCTGCCTTCAGCAGCGGCGGCCCGGCAAGGAAGGCGCGGGTGCGGCCGCGCACCATGACGATGTAATCGGACAGGCCGGTCTGGTAGGCGCCACCCGCGGTGGACGAGCCATGCGTGACGGTGACGACCGGCAGCCCAGCCGCCGAGAGCCGCGCGAGATTGCGAAAGATGTTGCCGCCACGGACAAAGTCCTCGACGCGGTAGCGCAGCAGATTGGCCCCGGCGCTTTCGACGAGCTGGACGTAGGGCAGCTTGTTCTCCAGCGCGAGCTCCTGCACCCGGAGCGTCTTGTCGAGACCATAGGGCTGGAGCGCACCGGCGTCGATGCCGGCGTCATTGGCGCTGACCATGCAGCGGATGCCCGAGACGAAGCCGATGCCGGCGATGACGCCGCCGCCGGGCACGCTCTTGTTCGCATCTGATACGTCGAACATGTAGCCGGCGAGCGTCGACAGCTCGATGAAGGGCGCGCCGGGATCGAGCACCAGCGCGACGCGTTCGCGCGGCAGCAGCTGGCCACGCTTGTGGAAGCGATCCTTTGCCGCCGCCGACGCCGCACGCGTGCGCTCTTCCAGCGCGCGCATGCGGTCGATCAGACCGAGCATGCCGTCGCGATTGGCGTGATAGGCAGCGCTGCCGGGGGAAATGGTGTTGTCGAGAATGGACATAACTCTATCCTGCTCGTCATTGCGAGGAGCGAAGCGACGAAGCAATCCAGACCGTCACCGCGGAAAGACCCTGGATTGCTTCGCTTCGCTCGCAATGACGGTTGAGGCGATACCTTACCTATTCGTCCCAAAGATCTTCCGCGCCTCGGCGGGGCTTGCGATCTCGCGGCCCGCACGGCGGGCGCAGGCGGCGATGGCCTCGATGAGCTGGCCGTTCGACGTCACCTTCTTGCCGTCGGCGAGATAGAAGGCGTCCTCCAGGCCGGTGCGGAGATGACCGCCGAGCTCGGCGCAGCGCTGGTGCAGCGGCCAGATCTCTTCGCGGCCGATCGCGGTGACCTGGAAATGCGCCTCGGGGCGCTTCAGCTTGATCAGGATCGGCAGCAGATCGGGATCGGACGGCATGCCGGAGGCAACGCCCATCACGAAATTGTATTCGAGCGGACCTTTGTACATGCCGACCTGGTGATACATGCCGACGCAGCGGACGATACCGACGTCGAAACATTCGAACTCGGGGATGGTCCCGACCGCGTTCATGACGTCGAGATAGTCCTTCACCTTCTCGACCGCGTTGTCGAACATCATCGGCGGCCAGGCCCAGGTGTTGTCGGCCTTGACCTTCAGATAGTTCAGCGAGCCGGCGTTGCAGGCCGCGATCTCGGGCCTGGTCTCGCGGATGCAGTCGAGCGCGCCGCTGTAGTTCGGCCCTGACACGCCCGAGGTGTGATTGATGATGACGCCGGGGCAGGCCTCGCGGATGGCCTGCTGAATCTCCTTGCTGACGCTCACGTCCCAGGACGGCAGATGTCCCTTGTCCGGCGCCTGCTGGCGCAAATGGATGTGCATGATGCTGGCGCCGGCGTCGAACGCAGCCTTGGCTTCGCGCGCCATCTGCTCGGGCGTCACAGGCACGTTGTGCTGCTTCGGATCGGTGAGCACGCCGTTCAGCGCGCAGGTGATGACGGCCTTGTCGCTCATGCCACTAATGTCTCGCACGTTGAGAATTCAACGCTTGTGATCATGTGACGCGCGGGCATCCGGCTTCTTGCGCGGAGAAGCTAGCCAAAGACGAGCTATCGTAGGGTGGGCAAAGGCGCTTTGCGCCGTGCCCACCACACGTCTCAACGCTTGGCGAAGATGGTGGGCACGCTTTCGCTTTGCGCACCCTACCAGAGCGACGCTAGCTCGCCTCCGCGAGCCTCACCGTCTCGGTGCTGCGGTAGATCGCGAGGTCGCGCGAGCCGACGAAGATCGCGCGCGGCTTCAATCCATAGAAGCGGCGGATCGAATGGCTGAAATGGGTGGAGTCGGGATAGCCGATGTCCTGCGCGAGGTGGGCGAGATTGAGGTCCTGGTTGGCGAAGTGCAGCAAATGCCGCGCACGCTTCCAGGCGCGGAAGGAGCGGAACGAGATGCCGGTCTCTTCCTTGAACAGATGCAGGAAGCGCGAGGCCGAGAGGCCCGCTTCGGCGGCGCACGTATCCGCCGTCACTGGCTCGCCGGAGAAGCGGCCGATGCGGGCGACGGCGCGCATCACGCGCGGATCGAGCACGCGGCGCGGCAGGGCCTCGCCAAAGCACATCTCGTCGAATTCGGCGGTGGTGATGTCGCCATAGCGACTCTGGCGCAGCAGCGCATAGGCGGCGAGGATCTTGCGGGCATAGGCGGCCCGGTCAGGTCCTGTCAGCCGCTCGGCCAGGGCCTCGATCACGCCGTCCGGCATGCTTTCCGGCTCGAGCGTGACGCTGATTGCAGTGCGGTAGTCGCTGGCGATGGAATGCCGCTGGTTCGGCAGGGTCACGAACAGCTCGCCGGTGGCGAGGGCGTCCTCGATCGTCAGATGCAGGCTGCCCTTCACCGCGACATAGACGTGGCAGCAGCCGGGGGTGCGCTTGCGGGGGCGGCCGAGCAGACCGGCATAGAATACCCGCTCCGGCGTGATCAGCATCAGATGGTCGGATTCGCGACCGTTATCTTCCATTGGGATCCTCCTCGCGCGGCTCTTTGGCCGCTGCGGACGGAGGTCACCTTAGCGGAAATTTGGGCGCTGTCACGGCGCGATAGCGCTGTCATGGCGCGCAAAAGATTACCATTCCGGGACGATGATCAGTCGTCCCGAAACCGCGATGAGACCGCAGTCCCATCCTACGGAATGCTTACGCCCTCACGCGCGGCGCAACATTCTGCTCGACGCCGGCCTTCTGCTCCGCGGCAACCGCGCGCTTGAATCCGTCGCGCTGCTGCAGCCGCGCCCAATAGGCTGCGACATTTGGCCCGAAATCCTTGGCGAGGCCGACGTTGTTGGCGAGCCGGAGCGCGTAGCCGATGACAATGTCAGCGGCAGTGAAGCGGCCTGCGCACAATGTTTCGGCATTGGCCGTCGCCGCCTCGACCGCGCGCAGGCGCCCCAGGAACCATTTTGCATAATCGCCTGCGACCTGCGGATTGCGGCGCTCCTCCGGCTCGAGCTGGGTGTATCGGAGCACCAGCGTCTGCGGGAAGGTTAACGTGGCATCGCTGAAATACATCCAGTTCAGGAACGCGCCATAGGCGGGATCCTCGGGTCCGACCATCAACGGCGTCGGTCCGTGCTTGATGCCGAGGTAATGGCAGATGCCGGAAGACTCGGTCATCTTCGTCTCGCCGTCGACCATGAAGGGAATGGTGCCGAGCGGATTGAGCGCAAGGTACTCCTTGGCGAAGACCCGCGGCGGGAACGGCAGCATCTTCAATTCATACGGAAGTCCCATCTCCTCCAGCATCCAGAGCGGACGGAACGAGCGCGCGGCGTCGCAGTGATAGAGCGTGATCATCAGGCATTCCCTTTACTGCCGGGCAGCGTGCCCATCATCTTGCACAGGACCATCAGCATGACCTCGTCGGCACCGCCGCCGATCGACGTCAACCGGCTATCGCGATAGGCACGGCTGACCGGCGTCTCGTTGGTAAAGCCCATTCCGCCCCAATATTGCAAGCAGGCGTCGGTGAGCTCGCGGCCGAGCCGCCCGGCCTTCAGCTTGGCCATGGTCGCAAGCTTGGTCACGTCCTCGCCGGCCACGAGTTGCTCGGCGGCGCGATAGATCAGCGCGCGCAACAGCTCGACTTCGGTCTGCATCTCCGCGAGCTTGAAGTGCACGATTTGGTTGTCGAGGATCGACTTCCCGAATGCCTTCCGGTTACGCGTGTACTCGATGGTTTCGTTGATGATGTATTCATGCGCCTTGAGGCAGGCCGCCGCGCCCCAGAGCCGCTCCTCCTGGAACTGGATCATCTGGTAGGTAAAGCCCTTGCCCTCCTCGCCGATGCGGTTGCGCTTGGGCACGCGGACATTGTCGAAGAAGATCTGCGCGGTGTCCGAGGAGCGCATGCCCATCTTGTCGAGCTTTCGCGCCACCGTGACGCCCTTGCTCTTCATGGGCACGCAGATCAGCGACTTGTTGCGGTGAACCGGCCCATCGCCGGAGTTGGCGAGCAGACAGATCCAGTCGGCCTGGGTGCCGTTGGTGATCCACATCTTGCCGCCATCGATGACGTAATCGTCGCCGTCGGAGCGTGCATTTGTCTTGATCGAGGCAACGTCCGAACCCGCGCCGGGCTCGGAGACGCCGATGCAGGCGACGTAGTCGCCGGTAATCGACGGGCTGAGGAATTCGCGCCGCACCTCGTCCGACCCGAACCGCGCCAGCGCCGGCGTTGCCATGTCCGTCTGCACCCCGATCGCCATCGGCACGCCGCCGCAGGTGATGGCGCCAAGCTCCTCCGCCATCATCAGCGCATAGGAATAGTCGAGGCCGGAGCCGCCGAATTCGACCGGCTTGTTCAGCCCCAAGAAGCCGAGGCTGCCCATCTTCTTGAACAGCTCATGCGCCGGGAAGATGTCGGCCTTCTCCCATTCATCGACATGAGGGTTGATCTCGTTGGCGATGAATTTTTGTAAGGAGCGGCGGATGTCGTCGTGGTCGGCGGTGAATAGCATTTTTTCCTCTCGTCATTCCGGGGCGCGCGAAGCGCGAACCCGGAATCCATTCCTCTGCGGTGTGTGCGGCCCGATGGATTCCGGGCTCGACGCTTCGCGTCGCCCCGGAATGACAGAAAGTCACAACCCCATCTGCCTTGAGGCCAAATCCTTCATGATCTCCTCCGTCCCACCGCCGATGGCGTTGACCTTGACCTCCCGGTAGATGCGCTCGGCCTTGATGCCGCGCATGAAGCCGGCGCCGCCGAAGATCTGCACGGCTTCCGAGGCGCAGAACGCCATGGTTTGCGTGGCCTGGTTCTTCATCATGCAGATCTCGGCGACCGGGCTCTCGCCCTGCTCCAGCCGCCAGGCCAGTAATTCCAGCATCGACTGGGATGCCGCGACCTTCTGCGCCATGTCGACGATCTTGTGCCTGATGACCTGGTGCTGGGCGAGCGGCTTGCCAAAAGTCTTGCGCTCCTTGGCATAGGCGATCGCTTCGTCGAGGCAGACCCGCGCGAAGGCGGTGCAGCCCGCCGCCATGCCCATGCGTTCGCTGTTGAAATTCCGCATGATGATCTTGAAGCCCTGGCCTTCCTCGCCGATCAGGTTTTCGGCCGGCACGCGGCAGTCATCGAAATGCAGCGTCGCGGTGTCGGAGGCCCACCAGCCCATCTTCTTCAGTTTCGTCCGTGACAGGCCGGGCGTGTCACCCTCGATCAGAAGCAGGCTGACGCCGCCGGCGCCCTCGCCGCCTGTACGCACCGCAACGGTCAGATAATCGGCGCGCACCCCTGAGGTGATGAAGGTCTTCTCGCCGGTCACGACGTAGTGATCGCCATCGCGCCGCGCCTTGGTGCGGAGGTTCGCGACATCGGAGCCGCCGGCCGGCTCGGTGATCGCCAACGCGGAGATCTTCTCGCCCGACAGCACTTGCGGCAGCACCCGTGCCTTGAGCTCCGGGCGCGCCGCCCGCGCGATCGGCGGCGAGCCGATTGTGTGGCTCATCAGGCTGGCGCTGACCCCGCCGGCGCCGGCGCGCGCCAATTCCTGGCTCGCCACGATCTTCATGAACTGGTCGGCGGCGATCCCGCCATATTCCTCGGGGAATCCGAGCCCCAACAGGCCAATCTCGGCCGCCTTGCGATAAAGCACGCGGGGAAATTCGCCGGCCTCGTCCCATTCATGGGCAAAGGGCGTGATCTCCTTCTCGACAAAGCGGCGCATCACCTCGCGGAAGGCGTCATGCTCGGCGGTATAGAACGGGCTCTTCATCGTCGTCTCGCCCTGCTGGCGGATTCGTGTTGGCCACCATGGCCGGAACATCTGCCGTTCACTTGCGCAGAGTGGCTGACCGGGGGAACCGCTGCACGGGAGCCCATCGCCTAGCAACTCAACGCAAGACGATTTTCGCCGCTCGCAGGCCAACTCCGGGGCAAAAAAAGACGTGCGCACAAACTCCGGCTGGCCCCAGGGCCACGCCGGGCATGGTGCCCGGCAAATAGGGACGCAGGCGGCACAAGACCGCCGAGGGAGGGATTTTGGCCGTTCGTTATTACGACTGGATCGTCCATCACGGCCGCCGCACGCCTGACAAGGTCGCGGTGATCGACCTCGCGAGCGAGCGCCGCTTCACCTATTCGCAGCTCGATGCCCGCGTCTCGCGCCTGGCCGGATTTCTCCGTGACGCACTCAAGGTGTCGCGCGGCGACCGCGTCGCGGTGCTGGCGCTGAACACGACCGACACGCTGGAGGTGCAGTTCGCCTGCGGACGGCTCGGCGCGGTCTTCGTGCCGCTGAACACCCGCCTCACCGTTCCCGAGCTCCAGTTCATCACCGGCGATTGCGCGCCGAAGGTGATGATTCACGACACTGATCTCGCCGAGACCGCGCTCGCCGTCGCAAAGCTCTGCAACGTCGCGACCAGCCTGCTGCTCGGCCCCGGCGGCGCTTACGAGACCGGCATCGCGTCCGCCAAGCCGCTTGCCCGCGCCGAGGAGGTCACGCTCGATGACGTCTCGACCATCATGTACACATCGGGCACCACGGGCCATCCCAAGGGCGCGACCATCACCCATGGCATGACGTTCTGGAATTGCGTCAATCTCGGCGGCCCGGCCTGCATCGGCCCGGCCTCGGTGCTGCTCACCGTGCTGCCGCTGTTCCACACCGGCGGGCTCAATTGCTACACCAACCCGGTGCTGCATGCCGGCGGCACCGTGATGATCATGCGTGCCTTCGATCCCGGTACGGCGCTCGGCCTGATCAACGATCCCGCACAGGGCATCAACGTGTTCTTCGGCGTGCCCGCGATCTACCAGTTCATGGCGCAGCATCCGGCCTTTGCGACCACCGACCTGACCCGGTTGATCGTCTGCGGTGTCGGCGGCGCGCCGATGCCGGTGCCCCTGCTGAAAGTCTGGGAGGCACGCGGCGTCGCACTGCAGCAGGGCTACGGCATGACCGAGACCTCGCCGGCCGTACTGGTACTGGATCGCGAGGATGCGGCGCGCAAGGCGGGCTCGGCCGGCAAGCCGGTGCTGCACACCGAGGTGCGGATCGTGCGCCCCGACGGCAGCGACGCCGAGGTCGGCGAACTCGGCGAGCTCTGGGTCAAGGGCCCGAACATCACGCCGGGCTACTGGAACCGGCCGGAGGCGAACAAGACGTCCTTCACCGACGGCTGGCTGCACACGGGCGATGCGACGCGCGTCGACGAGGAAGGCTTCTACTATATCGTCGACCGCTGGAAGGACATGTACATCTCGGGCGGCGAGAACGTCTATCCGGCCGAGGTCGAGAACGTCCTGCATCAGCTCACCGCGATCGCGGAAGCCGCCGTGATCGGCATTCCCGATCCGCAATGGGGCGAGGTAGGCCTCGCCATCGTCGCGGCCAAGCCCGGTCAGCGGCTGACCGAGGCGGATGTCTTTGCGCACTGCGCGGCCAATCTCGCGCGCTTCAAATGCCCACGACAGGTGCGCTTCGTCGATGCGCTGCCGCGCAACGCCACCGGCAAGATCCACAAGCCGACGTTGCGGAAAGAATTCTCGGTGGCGTCCGAAGTCGACAAGAAAGTCGCCAACGCCTGATCAAAGCGCCCCTTGGGGGCGCTTCTTCGTTTCTGACGTGCCTGCTCCAACCCAGAAGAAACCGCAAAGAAAACCCCAAGGAATTTTCATGAACAAGAAACTCTCCCTGCTTGCCGCGGCAACGGCGTTGACGCTGCTTGCGACCCCGTCCGCGTATGCGCAGAAGGCGTACGACACCGGCGTCACCGACACCGAGATCAGGATCGGCAATGTCGAGGCCTATTCCGGTCCCGCGTCCGCCTACGGCATCATCGGCAAGACCGAGGAAGCCTATTTCAAGATGATCAACGACCAGGGCGGCATCAACGGCCGCAAGATCAACTGGATTTCCTATGATGACGGCTACTCGCCGCCGAAGACCGTGGAGCAGATCCGCAAGCTGATCGAGAGCGACGAGGTCTTCCTGGTCTTCAACGCGCTGGGCACGCCGACCCAGACCGCCGTGCAGAAATATCACAATTCAAAGAAGGTGCCGCAGCTCTTCCTCGCCACCGGCGCCAGCAAGTGGAACGACCCGAAGAACTTTCCCTGGACCATGGGCTTCCAGCCCAGCTACCGGGTCGAGGCACAGATCTTCGCAAAATACATTCTGAAGGAGAAGCCGGACGCGAAGGTCGCGATCTTCTATGCCAACGACGATTTCGGCAAAGACTACCTCGCCGGCATCAAGGACGTGTTCGGCGAAAAGGCGTCGAAGCTGATCGTGGCGGAGGAGAGCTACGAGACGTCGGAGCCGTCGATCGATGCCCATATCGTCAAGCTCAAGGGCACCGGCGCCGATGTCTTCGTGAACATCGCGACCCCAAAGTTCGCGGCCCAGGCGATCAAGAAGATCGCGGAGCTGGAGTGGAAGCCTATGCACCTGATGACCGACGTCTCGGTGTCGATCGGCGCGGTGATGAAGCCGGCCGGCCTCGATGCATCCGAGGGCGTGCTGTCGGCCGGCTATCTGAAGGATGCGTCGGATCCGCAGTGGAAGGACGACGAGGGCATGAAGAAGTTCATGACCTTTATCGACAAGTACATGCCCGGCGCGAACATCTCGGACGCCAATCTGGTTTACGCCTATGCCGCGGCCCAGACGATGGTGCAGGTGCTGAAGCAGTCGGGTGACAATCTGACCCGAGAGAACGTGATGAAGCAGGCCGCGAGCCTGAAGGACTTCGTCCCTGATACGCTGATCCCGGGGATCAAGATCAACACCTCGGCCACCGACTTCGCGCCAATCGAGCAGCTCAAGATGTGGCGGTTCAAGAAGGGCCAGTGGGAGCTGTTCGGCGACATCATCAGCGCCGAAACGGGCGGCTAGCCACGCATCGCAGCAACGGGTGGAGACGTCCAGCTGACGTCTTCGCCCGCACTGACGTCGATCCCCGCGACCGGCAGGCCGAGCCGGCGCGGGTCATCGATGGCCGCAAAGCGCGGACAGGCCCATGCCAGGATCGCCCTGCCCGATGGCGGCAGATCGAGCTGAAGAACGAAGGCACCCGCGTCGATCGCAGTCGCGGTATCCGCAACGCGCACGCCGTCGAGATAGAACTGCACGCCGATCCGATCAAGCGGCCCGCGAATCTCCGGCGACGCGATCCGAATGATGGTGCGCCCCGGTGGCGCCTCGATCCGCAAGGCGGCTTCCGGCTCGCTCCAGCGGAAGCTGCGGCCCTGCCAGACCTCCCAGGCATGGAAGCCGGCCTGTGCGACCATCTGATCGCCGAGATTCTGCGCAGCTCCGCCAAGGCTCCCCCGAATGCCACGGATACAATAGAGGCGCTGATAGTGGATCAGCGCGGCGATATAACGCTTCAGCCAGCGCGCGATGCTGCCGCGAGAGCCGCCCATGGTGAGCAGGGTCAGACTGCAGCGCGCATAGCCTGCCGACACACGTGCAAGACCAAGCGCAAGGCGGTCGCCGGCCAGTGCGATCGCGCCCCAACGCCCGATCGCCTGCAGGCCTTCGCTTGTCACGCGGCCGGCGCGCATCCGTGCACCAAGGGCGCTACGCGCCAGCACGACGTTGAAGTCGCCGCGGCTGCTCCACTCGACCGGAGTTTCGAGCAGCTCGCTGCCGGGATCGTTGCGCGCTTCGCTGAGATGGCGGATCTCGCCCTGCACGAAATCGAGCGTGAATGTCTTCAGCTCGCCGATTTCGCCGATATAGTAGTGATGGAAGCGCGCCTCCTCGAGATAGCCGATCGTATGGCCCCTCGCGTGATACGCGGCGGCGAGCACCCATTCGGCGAAATGGCCGAGCTCCTCGCGCAGGCCGCCGCATTCCCAATAGACGTCGCGCCGCGTCACGAAGCACTGGTCCAGCACCTTGCGCCAGGGATGCTGTTTCATGCCGAACTCGATGTCGGCCTGGTACATGGCGGCCTCCGCCACGGACAGCCGATTATGGCAGATCGGCACCGACTGGCAGGAGAACCCCGCCCAGTCGGGACGAGCGCCGATCGCGCGGATGCAGGCCTCCATCACGTCAGGCTCGGGCCGGCAATGCGACTCCGTAAAGAACAGATATTTGCCGCGGGCCTTGGCGGCGCCGAAGGCGCAGAGCCCGATGTCATGGTCCGAATTGGTGAATTCGAGGCGCGCTTTGCCGCCGGCCAGCGCCTTCAGCTCATTGAGTGCCTCGAAATCAGGCGGCACCACCAGAATGATTTCGTAAAGCGATTTGTCGGCGGTCTGCGACGTCCAGCCGAGCCAGGACAGCTCCCACTGCCCGCGGTGATGTTCCAGCGGGATGATGATGGAGAACAGCGGAGATTCACCACCGTATGGTGCGGGCACGTCCTGCATGTTCCCTTATAGATGCACGCGACGCCATTCCGGACTCTTTCTCGCGGACTATACCGACAGAAACAACGCGAACGATTCCTCCACCGTGCGGCGCAGATGCTTTCCATACAATGCGTGGTTGGCATCGTCGGGGCCGACCCGTCCCAGGGACGGCTTCGCGACGTTGCGGAGCGGCACATAGGCGATCGGCGCTGCGATCGGCGTCAGTTGCGAGCCGGGTCCGGCGCGGAGCGTCGAGATGATGCCGTACATCTCGCCGGCAACCGTCGGCCGCGACACCGTGATCACGCGATGCTGGCCGTGCTTGATGATGACGAGATAGATGAAGCCGGACTGATGCGGCACCGCAACCTCGCCGGTATGCTCATAGGCGGCATCGGTCCGCTCGCCCTCGCGGAACACCAGTGAAGACACCTTCGGCTCCCAGACGATCTCGGTGCGATAGGCGAAGATCGCATCCTTGTCGCCGAAGGACGGTCGCAGCGTGATGTAGACGTCCTCGAGCCAGGTCACCGCGCGATGCGCATAGGAGCCGAGGCTGTCGGGCGCGACATCGTTTGCGGCCGGAGGCGTCACCACGGCGGCGCTTTTACGCAAGGAGACGCCCAGCGCCTGCTCCAGCCGCACGGTCGTTGCCAGCGTGAACGGCCGCCGGCCGCCGAGCACCTTCTCCAGCGTCGACAGGCTGAGCTTGGCCTGCTCGGCCAACGCCTGCCGGGAAATCCGGCGCCTGGCGAGCTCCTCGCGAATGGTCTCCGCGATCTCGCGGCTCTGCTCGTCCGAAAGCTGCCTGTCGGTGACTTTATCCTGCGTCTGCATCGTCAACCCTGCTCCACGGACGCCAGTCTAGCAGGGCAGACAAACCAGCACAAAACCGTACATGGCGATCCCGGCCTTGGCCTGCCGGGGCCGGCCGCGGCGGAACATTGCCGATCATTCTGCTCGCGCATATAGGCGCTCCCGACGGATGCTCCGAGCCAGCGAACACCCTTCGGGAGCAGGCGAAATGGATAGCTACGACACAGCCGACAGCGACGGGCACCCCATGCTGGGGCGGCTGATCAAGCTCGGATTGTTTCTTCTGGTGCAGGGCATCGCGGTGATGCTGGTCGCCTTCGTGGCCCTGCTCGTGAGTCTTGAGCCCGGATGGTCGGCGACGACGGAGCAGGCCAGCCTGCTCCAGCCCGGCGATGCCAAATCCGGCACCCTTCTCCTGAAGGAGGACGGTGCCTACACGGAGGCGATCCGCCTCGGCATCGACGTCGACATCACGGTATCAGGCCCGACGCTGCGCGCCCGCGTCACCCAGGTCTTCCGCAATCCGACCAAGGACTGGGTCGAGGCGACCTACGTTTATCCGCTTCCCGCCGGCGGCGCCGTCGACACGCTGAAGATGGTGGTCGGCGACCGCGTCATCATCGGCGGCATCAAGGAGCGGCAGCAGGCACGCGTGATCTACGAGCAGGCGCGCCGCGCCGGCCAAAAGGCCGCGCTCACCGAGCAGGAGCGGCCGAACATCTTCACCAATTCGGTCGCCAATATCGGTCCCGGCGAAACCGTGCTGGTGCAGATCGAATATCAGGAGCCGGTGCATCAATCCGGCAATGAATATTCGCTGCGGCTGCCGCTGGTGGTCGGGCCGCGCTACAATCCGGCGCCGATCGTGCAGAGCGTCGACTTCCGCCAGGACGGCTCAGGCTGGGGCGCGACCAATTCGGAGCCGGTGCCGGACCGCGACCGTATCTCGCCGCCGGTGCTGGATCCCGCCAGGAACGCGCCGGTCAATCCGACCAGCATCACGGTGCGCCTGAAGGCAGGCTTCGTGCTCGGCGAGGTCAGGAGTCACCACCATAACGTCAAGGTCGAGAGCCCGGACAATGCGACGCGAATCGTCACGCTCGCTGACGGCGCCGTGGCCGCCGACCGCGATTTCGAGCTGACCTGGAAGCCGGCCGCGGAGAAGGCTCCGTCGGTTGGCCTGTTCCGCGAGCGTGTCGGCGATGCCGACTATCTGCTCGCCTTCGTCACCCCGCCCAGTGCCGAGCAGGCGACGCAGAAGCCGCTGCCGCGCGAGGTTGTGTTCGTGATCGACAATTCGGGCTCGATGGGCGGTACGTCGATCGTTCAGGCCAAGGCCAGCCTGACTTACGCGCTCTCTCGCCTTCAACCCGGCGACCGCTTCAACGTCATCCGCTTCGACGACACCATGGACGTGCTGTTCCCGGCCTCCGTGCCGGCCGACGCCACGCATGTCGGTGAAGCCACGTCGTTCGTCAGTGCCTTGCAGGCCCGCGGCGGCACCGAGATGGTGCCGGCGATGCGCGCCGCGCTGACCGACAAGGCTGGCGACACCAGCATGGTCCGCCAGGTGGTGTTCCTGACCGACGGCGCGATCGGCAACGAGCAGCAATTGTTCGAAACGATCACTGCGATGCGGGGCCGCTCGCGCGTGTTCATGGTCGGCATCGGATCCGCGCCCAACACCTATCTGATGACGCGCGCCGCCGAGCTCGGCCGTGGGGCCTTCACCCATATCGGCTCCGTCGAGCAGGTCGAGGAGCGCATGCGCGGCCTGTTCGCCAAGCTGGAGAACCCCGCGGTAACCGGGCTCAGCGTAAAGTTCTCCGATACCAAGGCGGACGTGACGCCTGCGATCATTCCCGACGTCTATCGCGACGAACCGCTGGTGCTGGCGGCAAAGCTCGACAAGCTCGCCGGCTCGCTCGAGATCAAGGGACGCGTTGGCGACCGCCCGTGGTCGGTGACGCTGCCGCTGCAAAACGCCGCCGAAGGCAAGGGCCTGTCAAAACTCTGGGCCAAGCGCAAGATCGGCGATGCCGAGGTGGCGCGTACCATGCGCGAGATGACGCCCGACGACTCCGACAAGGCGATCCTCGCGCTGGCGCTCGACCACCAGATCGTCACGCGGTTGACCAGCCTCGTCGCGGTCAACAAGACGCCGAGCCGCCCCGAGGGCGCGCCGCTCAAGCTCAGCGAGCTGCCGCTCAACCTGCCGGCCGGTTGGGATTTCGAGAAGGTCTTTGGCGAGCGACCGCATCTGACGCCCACACAATTGCGCGAACGCCATGCGGATGCGCGCAACCAGCCGACGGCGAGGCGGCCGACGCCCGCCGCGCCGGATGCGATCCGTCTGCCCAAGACCGCGACCTCTGCCGAGCTCAAGATGATCGCAGGCTTCATCCTGATCGTGCTCGCCCTGATCCTGTACGTGTTCAACCGGCGTCAGCCCTTGCTCACTGACGCCGCTTGAGAGAGGAGCCCCCCGAACTCCTCTGTTAGCGCGCGCGGCTGCCCGTCCCGTACCAACGGCCGCGCGCGCCTTTTTCTTCTTGCCGTCATTGCGAGCGCAGCGAAGCAATCCAGGCTGCCTCCGCGGAAGGACTCTGGATTGCTTCGCTGCGCTCGCAATGACGCGTGTGGAAACAATGCTCCGCCTGATCTCCCCTCTCGCTCTCGCACTTGTCGGCCTCATCCTGTTCGGCGACGGCGCCTACATTCATGCCAAGGCCTGGCTCGCGCAGGTGCTGCTGGAGCGCGCGTTCGACAGGAGCGTTGCGACCGGCGGCGTGGTCAAGCCATGGTCATGGGCCGACACCTGGCCGGTCGCACGGATCGAGGTGAAGCGGATCGGCGCCAGCGCGATCGTGCTGGAAGGCACCAGCGGCCAGGCCCTCGCGTTCGGACCCGGCCATATCCACCAAACGGCTGATGCCGGCGAGCGCGGCATTGCGGTATATGCCGCGCACCGCGATACACATTTCCGCTTCCTGCGGAATGTCGCCATTGGTGACGTAATCGATGTCACACGCCGTGACGGAAAGCACTTTCGCTATCGGGCGGATTCCTCCGCTGTGGTTCGCTTCGATGAGTCCGGCATCGATCCCGCGGCGCAGGATGTCGAGCTGGTGCTCACAACCTGCTGGCCCTTCGACGCCGTCACGCCCGGACCCGAGCGCTACACCCTGCATGCCACCTTGATCGAAACAGGTGAATAGCGGTTCGCAATCGGCCATCCGGGATCGATAGAGACCGCGCCGAACAGCCGGGGAACCGCGCTTGATCGGGCCGCTGAACTGGCGTCGTCTCCTATAGACCTGTAAGAACAGCCGATTGATCTTTTGACGCTGTAATTTTCAGGACAACCTGTAATGGACGACGAGTTCAGGCAGCGCCTCGAACAGCGGCTGGAACAACTCGAAAATCGTGTCGCGCTCCTGGAACGGAATCAGGACCTCATTGCTGCCGGACAGAGACGATCCTCGCTGCGGAGCCTCTGGCGACGCCCTCCGATGTGGACCTTCGAGCAATATCCGCCGCGCCTGCTCAACCTGACTGCCTTCCCGCCTGCGCCTGCGATCCCGGCGAATGCGCCGCGGATCACGATGGTCACGCCAAGCTACAATCAGGCGCAATATCTCGGCGCCACGATCGAGAGCATCGTCAGTCAGAACTATCCGAAGCTCACTTATCACGTGCAGGACGGCGCCTCGATCGACGGCACGATCGATCTCCTGAAGAGCCGAGGCGAGAACATCAGCTGGACGAGCGAGCCGGACAAGGGCCAGTCCAACGCCATCAATCTCGGCTTCGCCGGTGCCGATTGCGAGATCATGGCTTATCTCAACAGCGATGACATGCTGCTTCCCGGAGCGCTCGCCTATGTCGCCGACTACTTCATGGCGCATCCCGATGTCGACGTCGTCTACGGCCATCGCGTCTTCGTCGACCGCGAGGGGCTCGAGGTTGGACGCGCCGTGCTGCCGCCGCATGACGGCAAGGCTTTGCAATATGCCGACTACATCCCGCAGGAGACGATGTTCTGGCGCAAGCGCGTGTGGGACAGGATCGGGCCCATCGACGAGAGCTTCCACTACGCGATGGACTGGGATTTCATCCTGCGGGCGCAAGCCGCGGAATTCAAGTTCGTGCGCCTGCCGCGATTTCTCGCCTGCTTCCGCATCCACGATGCACAGAAGACGGCTTCGACCTACGCGCTCGGCGTCAGGGAGATGGGCATCCTGCGGCGCCGCGTTCTTGGCTTCGATCCGACGCAGATGCAGATCCGGCGCGCCATCGCTTCCTATCTCGCGAAGCAGTTGGCCTATCACTACGCCTACAAGCTGCGCCTGCTGCGCTACTGAACGATGGCAGAGGCGTGATCACCATTTGAAAGAATGCGCGTCACGCAGTCGTGGCACGTCGTCCGATCGTTCGCACTTTCGCCAAAAGTCTGGTGATGCTAGCCTTGTCGCGAAGCACGCAGCATTCCGCCACGCGGCATGGAGCCATCACGATCAGCCCCGCCAGACGCCGGCGCAAGACAGGGCGCTGCAACAAGAACAAGAGGTAAAGCGCCATGGAAGCCCAGGTACCTGCTGCGTCTGTTTCTCCGCGTCCATGGTCTCCAGCGCCCGATGCCAGCGATGTCGTCAAGGGCATCCACGCCATGTTGCACCCGCACAACATCGTGCTGGTGGGCGCGACCGACAAGCCCGGCAATTATGCCGAGCGCATCTGGAACAACCTCGTCAAGTACGGCTACGAGGGCGGGCTCTATCCGGTCAACGCCAAGCGCGACACCGTCTGGGGCGTGCCCTGCTACAAGGATTTTGCGAGCCTCCCGGAAAAGCCCGATCACGTGCTGGTGCTGGTGCCCGCGCGCTTTGCCGTGCAGGTGATCCGCGACGCCGCCGCGGCCGGCGCGCGCTCGGCCACCATCGTCACCTCGGGCTTCAGCGAGTTGCAGGATGAGGAGAGCCAGAAGCTCGCTGCCGAATTGCAAGCTGCGATACGCGAAACGGGGCTCGCCGTCACCGGCCCGAACTGCCTCGGAAACTTAAGCGCGGGCGAGAAGCTCTTCACCAATATCGACGACCGCGTCGTCACCATGGAACAGGGTGCGGTGGCGATCGCCGGGCAATCCGGCGCCATCGTCATGGCGATCCGGCAGGCGCTGGAGGATCGCGGCGTCGGGGTCGGCTACATGGTGACGACCGGCAACGAGGCCGGGCTCGAGACGCCGGACCTGATGCGCTATTTTGCCGAGGATCCGAGCATCAAGGTGATCGTGGTCTACCTCGAAGGCGTGCGCAACACGAAGGCGTTTCGCGACGCCTGCAAGGCCGCGCGCGCCGCAAGCAAGCCGGTCATCGCGCTCAAGCTCGGTTCGTCCGAGGGCGGCCGCGCGGCGGCGATGGCGCATACCGGTGCGCTCGCAGGCTCGATCGAGACGTTCGACGCCATCGCGACCCGTGAAGGCGTGATCCGGGTTGGCGGGCTCGACGAGCTGATCGAGACCACCGAATGCTTCGTTCACGCGGCCGTGCCCAAGGGCGACCGGCTCGCCGCGGTCACACTATCAGGCGGCAAGCGTGGCATGCTGCTTGACGCCTTCTATGCCGAAGGCCTGAACTTTGCGCCGCTGAGCCCGCACGTCGGCTCCGAACTGGCGAAGATGCTCGGGCCGGGCTCGATCGTGGGCAATCCGCTCGATGCCGGCTTTGCCGCGGTGGTCGATCCCTCCGTCTACATGAAGTCGATCGAGCTGACGATCGACGACCCCGATATCGACATCGTCATCATCGATGCCGAACTGCCCAAGGCGCCGCACGAGTTGCGCGAGCGCAATCTGCGCATCGTCGATGGGATGGCGAGCCGGGCCGGCAAGCCGGTGATCTACATCAGCGCGATGTCGGTCGGCTTCACCGAATTCACCAAAGGCTTGCGCAAATCGCTGCCGCATCTCGCGGTCATGCAGGGCATGGACCGCGCGGTGACCGCGATCAAATCGCTGCTCGACTATGCGAAGCTGCGCAAGGCAGTGCCCGACATCGCCTCGAGCTCGAAGCCTGCCACCCGCGCCGTGCTGGAGAAGGCGCTGAAATCGGCGAGCGGTGCCGCGCTCGACGAGGTTGCCTCGAAGAAGCTGCTGAAGGCCTACGGCATCCCGATCTCGAAGGAGGCGATTGCGCAGACGGCGGCGGACGCCGCGAAGATCGCGAAGCAGATCGGTTTCCCGGTCGTGGCAAAAGTCGTCAGCGCCGAGATCCTGCACAAATCCGACATCGGCGGCGTGGTGCTGAACCTCGCCAGCGCGGCGGAGGTGAAGAAGGCATTCGCCGACATCACCGCGCGGGTGGCGAAGTTGAAGGGCAAGCCGAAGCTCGACGGCATCCTGATCGCGCAGCAGGTCAAGGCCGATCTCGAGCTCGTGGTCGGCGCGTCGCTCGATGCCGAGATGGGTCCGGTCGTGCTGTTCGGCACCGGCGGCATCGACATCGAGCTGATGAAGGACGTCGCACTCGCCGGCGCACCGCTCGACGAGGCCGAGGCCCGGCTCCTGATCGGCCGCACCAAGGCCGGTATCAAGATGCGTGGCTATCGCGGCAAGCCGGCCTTGCACGAGGCCTCCGCGGTGAAAGCGCTGGTCGGCCTGTCCAATTTGATCGCAGATGCCGGCGACCGGATCGCCTCGATCGACGTCAACCCGTTCCTGATCAACACCAAAACGGGCGTCGCCGTCGACGCGCTAATCGTATTGAACAATGCTGCTGCAAAACGCGCGGCCGGGCATTGATGTCGCGTAAGGCGGATTGGCGGGTTACGCTTCCGCCTTCGCTCTTCGAGCTACGGCGGACAAGTCGTTAACCCGCCCGCTCTAGTATTGCGGCCGCAGCATCGTCCTTCCAACCATCCCGCTTTGGCCGTAAAATCGCCCTGCATGGCACGCGCGAGCAACCTCGTAATCGGAACGGCGACGCTGGCGGTCATCGCCGTGGCGTTCGGCGGCGTGCTCGGCGTGCAGAAATGGCGCACCGCCCAGAGCCGGAGCCAGTTGCGCGTGGTGTTCGAGGGCGGCTCCGCCAGCGGCCTGCGCCGCGGCGGGCCGGTCAATTTCGACGGTGTTCCCGCGGGCCAGATCCTGTCGATCAAGCTGGATAATCCGCGCAAGATCGTGGCGCTGGTGATGCTCGACAACACCGCGCCGATCCGCAAGGACACGGTTGCGGGCATCGAGTTCCAGGGTCTCACCGGCGTTGCCGCGATCTCGTTGATCGGCGGCGCGCCCTCAGCCCCACCGGTGCCGCTGGATACGGACGGCATCCCCATGCTGATCGCCGATCTCAGCGACGCCGAATCCATCGTCGACACCCTGCACAGTGTCGATCGCACGATCGTCAGCAATGCCCCTGCGATCAAGGACGGCCTGCGCACGTTCGAGAACTACACCGCCGATCTCAGAAGCAAGGGCGGCGAAATCGACTCCGTCATGGCCAAGGTCGACAGCGCCTTCGCGGGCTTCGACAAGGCGGTCACCAAGATCGAAGGCGTGGTCCCCGGCTTCGCCGACGGCAAGGCCGACGAGCTGTTCGAGAAGATCAAGGGATTGCACGAGCTCGCCGATGCCATGAAGAAGAAGTCGGCTGCCTACGTCGAGGACATCCGCCGCTCGCTGCTCGACGTCAGCGAGGCCGCCAACAAGATGGCTGGCACGCCCTCGCCTGCCGCCGCCCCGCGCCCGCCGCGCAAGCCTCCGCAGAAGAAGCAGTGACGCTCTTTCTTATCCTCCCCTGGAGGGGGAGGGTGGCAGCGCCCTACCACGCGTAGCGCACGACGCCCTTGCCGGCGTAGGAGCGGGTGACGTTCGAGAACTCGCCCTCGAAGGTCGCCGACGCAGACCAGCCATTCATCCAGTTCATCTGCACCGCCGCCGTGGTCAGCGCGGAATCGCGCGCCAGCGCTGCACCGTTCACGACGAAGGCCGATCCCGGCAGGGTCTGGAACACCGCGCCGACGGTGCGGTCCGGATTGTAATCATGCGCCCAGGCGACGCGGCCGCGCAGGGTCATCAGGCCACCGGCCGCGGCGAATGATTTGTCGGCGCGCAGGCCGAGCTCGGTGCGGGTGCTGGTCACGTCCTTGGCGGCATAGTTGAGCGCGAAGGTGCTGTTGCCGACCACCGCGAACTCCGAATAGTTCGGAAGGCTGAACATGGTGGCCTGGGCCGCCGCATAGGGCGTGAGGCCGATCCACTGCGTAGCGTAGCGGTAACCGCCCTCGACACGGCCCGAGAGGGCGTTGGCGTTGAACTGCGCCCGCAGCTGATCGACGCCGGCGGCCGTGACGATGCGGTTGGTCGTGACGTCCTGCCAGCCATAGGCCAGTGCCGCCGTGATATAGGCAGGTCCTGCCGTGTGACGAACGAAGGCGCCGGCCTGGAACAGGTCGGAGCGGCCCCAGCCGAGCCCGTTGACGTTGAAGCCGGTCCCACCGCCGGCAAGCGCAAAGCCGGCGATCGTCGACGGCGAGAAGCGATAGTCGAGGCCGACGGCGGTGCCATAGACGCTGCTGGTGGTGTTGTTCGAACCGAGCGCGACATTGCCGTCGGTGGTCTGCGAGCCGCCATAGCCGGCCGCCCACACATCCCAGCGCTGCTCGAAGGTTGCGGCCGGTGCCTTGCGGTAGATCGAGGCGAAGGCGTCGCGCGCGTTCTTGTCACGCCCGCCCTTGCCGGTTGCGGCATAGGCATTCGCGCCCGGCTCGTCGGCATAGGGCGTCGCACCTGATGTGCCGCTACGTCCCGAGCCGAACACATCGGTCAAGAGGCCAAGGAACAGGTTCATCGCATTGAAGGTCGTCTGCTGCGAACCCGTTGCCGGTTCGCCGGAGGCCTGGGTCAGGCCGTTGGGGCCGAGGCCCGCGAATTCGGCTTGAAGGAAGCCATTGGCGTTGAAGAAATTCTGAAGCGTCGTGGCGACGTTCTGCTGGTTGATGTTGAGCGCGTATTTCGCGCCATAGTTCAGCGTGAAATCGAGGAACACTTCGTTTGACCCGACCGTCGTGGTGCCGACTAGGCCACCCGGCGCGGCAACGCCGGCGAAATTACCGGTGGCGCTGCCGAAAAACTGCATGATCGAGTAGTGCTGCATTATCTTGCTGCCGGGATACAGCGCGACACCCACGGTCCCGTCCAGCGTGACGTTGCCGCTGACGAGCGCATGGCTCGTGCTGAATCCACTACCGGCCTGCACAACATAGACCGAGCCGGGCTGCAAGGTGAGATCGCCCTGGACCTGCATGCTTGAGCCCGGGCCGCCGTCGCCGGGCGCATAGATGCCACCGGTGGCGATAACGGTGTTGCCGACAATCCCGGCGCCGAACAACGCACCGCCGGCATTCACGGTGGTCAGGCTCGATTGCGAGATGTCGCCATCAACCCGCAGGATGCCGCCATTCACCGTCGTCGTACCGGTGTAAGTGTTTGTGCCGGAGAGGATCAGCGTTCCGCTGCCGACCTTTTCCAGCGAGCCGGAGCCGATGAAACCACACCCGCAGGGATCGTAGTCGCCGATGACGCCATCGACCAGCGCGGAGCGGTTATTGCTGCCGACGACGAGCGTGTTGCCGCCACCGATATAGTAGGTGCCATTGCCTTCGATCGAACCGGCCGTGATGCGGCCGTCGCCCTTCGGGCCGAGGCTGATCCCGAAATCGACGACGCCTGTGCCGGTGGTGATGAAGCGCGCATTGCCGCCGGTGGAATTATCGAAGAACTCGGTCTTGCCACCGTCCTTGGTGATGATCGTGGCGTTGCCGGCCGTCGTGAACGCACCGAAATTGGTCAGGCCATCGGCCTCGTTGATAATGGTTGCATTGCCGGCGGTCGCAGTATCGGACCCGGACAGCGTACCAAACACGGTCCCGCTGAAATCCTTGTTCACGATGGTCGCGGAGCCCGCCGAGGATTGATCGAGGAATGCGGTGCCGCCGCCATTCTGGTTGGTGATGTTGGCCGTGCCCGCATTGGTCCGGCCAAAGAAGCCGGTCAAGCCGCCGTCATTGATGATGGTCGCCCGGCCGGCCGTGGCGGTGTCGGTGCCGCCCCCGAGCGGATCACCGAAGTACAGCTGGCCGTTATTGGTGATCACCATAGAGCTGGCGGAGGTCGCGTTGAGGAACATCGTCGTGCCGGAGATAGCGTTCAGGAGCGATGTAATTCCCGACGTATCGGCATTGACGATATTGAAGAGGCCCTCGTTGTTAACGGCGCCAATGATGCTCGCGGTGTGGGTGGCGTCACCGAGCTGCAGCGCTGCGCACGAACAGATGAAAGTGTCGCCGGTATAGGTGTTGGCGCCGAGCAGCGCCAGGATGCCGGGTCCCTGCACGGAGATGCCACCACTGCCGGTGATGCGCGAGGCGATCACGGCCGATGGGTCTGTCGTGCCGGTGACATCGTTGGTGAAGAACGTCGTCCCCCCGGAGGCTAGCCTGAGATCGCCGCCCTGAATGGTGTAGACAGAACCGTCGCCGGTGAGGTCGAAGCCCACGAGGCTGGTGAGCTGCACGCCGCCTGGCGTAACCGTCACCGTGCCACCGCTTGCCGGCGTCGAGACTCCCGAGTAGCCGAACACCGTGCCGACTGACGAGGGATCGTAAGCAGTGCTGGTCGAACCGAAGACGTCCGTCCAATTCGTGGTGGTGGTGTCCCAGACGCCGCCTCCGCCGTTGACGGCGCCGTTCGGCGTGGTCTGCGACCCGTTGAAGATTTGCTGCGCTGCTGCGGGGCTCGCCGCCGCCGCCGCGCTCAAGGCGAGGCCGATCCAGAATGCCGCGCGAACAGCGGTGGCACGACGCGAGCAACCCCGCCCGCTCGATGGCAACCAAGCCCCCACGCTCTTCCCCTCACCCGCGGCGCTCCCCAGCGGCGCCGCGAGGAACTTAGGCCATGAGGCTGGCCGGTAGAACTACGGTTCCTCGAGAATCAGCCAACGGGACCGCAACTTGGGCAGATTCAACAACTCATGTTGCAACCGAGCCACGGTTTTGCCGGGCTCAATTCCTACCCCGCGCATGCGCCCATGCGTCAGAATGTCCGCTCCATGTACAGCCGTTCACATCTTGGCTGATCATCCAGGGCCGCGCCCCGTGCCCCCATTCCTCGGCGCATTCGCATGAATGGCAAGCGCGCCGTCCGCAATAGCTCAGTAATTGCTCGCCGCCGACCCATTCGGGATGCCGTCGATCGGACATTCCTCCGTCCCCGGCGTCGAGCGGGTCATCGCCTCGACCATGTCCCGCGTCCCTTCCGGATCGGCGATCCAGTTCTTGTAGAAATCATAGGGGCAGGCCGCGACGCCGCGCGGGCTTTCGCCGGAATTGATCATGCCGGTGTAGCCGCGGTGGACCAGCTTGTAGAGGTGGTTCTGCGACTGGCCGTTGCGGCGCGCATCGCGGATCAGATGTTTCGACAGCTGGGCATATTGGATGCCGTAGTCCTCTTCGCCGCACTCGCCGAGCGTCCGGCCGTCGAAGCCGATGATCGCGGAGTGACCGAAATAGGAATAGACGCCGTCGAAGCCGGCGGCGTTGGCGACGGCAACATAGACGTTGTTGGCCCACGCCATCGCCTTGGAGATCATGACCTGCTGCTCCTTGGCCGGATACATGTAGCCCTGGCAACGCACGATCAGTTCGGCGCCCTTCATGGCGCAGTCGCGCCAGATCTCCGGAAAGTTGCCGTCGTCGCAGATGATCAGGCTGACCTTCATCCCTTTCGGGCCGTCGGAGACATAGGTGCAATTGCCGGGATACCAGCCCTCGATCGGCACCCACGGCATGATCTTGCGGTACTTCTGGACGATCTCACCCTTGTCGTTCATCAGGATCAGGGTGTTGTAGGGCGCCTTGTGCGGATGCTCCTCGTGGCGTTCGCCGGTCAGCGAGAACACGCCCCAGACCTTCGCCTTGCGGCAGGCCTCCGCGAAGATCGCGGTCTCCTCACCCGGCACCGCCGAGGCGGTCTCGTACATCTCCTTGGGGTCGTACATGATGCCCTGGGTGGAGTATTCCGGGAAGATCACGAGGTCCATGCCGGGAAGGCCCGCCTTCATGCCCACCAGCATGTCGGCGATCTTGCGGGCGTTGTCGAGCACCTCGGCCTTGGTGTGCAGGCGGGGCATCTTGTAGTTGACCACCGCGACACCGACGGTGTCGTTGCTGCTGGAAATGTCACCGTGAAGCATTTGGGCCGCTCCTGTCTTTTGTTCGTTTAATGTTGGCGCGTGGCGTCAGTGGCTGATCATCCAGGGCCGCGCCGTCGGAAAGCCCTTGGCGCCGCTCCTGGTCTTGGTCATCAGCCGCGCGGGCTTTGTCTTGTCCGTCGAGCTCTTGTCCTTCACGGTCTCGCCCGACGAACAGCAACCGCAGCCGGGACCGTGCGAGGCCTTGTATTGCGCGAGCGTCTGCGGCGCATGCGTGCTGCGCTCGTTGACGGCGTGCGCCTTGCGCTTCTCGGCCGGCATGCAGAAGAAATTCGGCGCGGTCAGGATCACCCGCGGCGCCATCGTCTCGCAGTGCGGACAGCTTTGCGGATCGTCGCATTCCGCCATCGGGCGCAGGTCCTTGAACGGCCCGCAATCGTCACAGAGATATTCATAGACCGGCATCGCATCATCCCTACGCTGTTGCCTGTGAGAGAATTCCCGCGGCGGATGCGGGGCGGCAAAGTCGCGCCGTCCCGCATCCCGTCGCGCAGGGAGACTATTTGTCCGGCGAGATCGGCATCTGGATATCGCCGGTGATGTGCTTGATGGGTCCTGCCGCCGAGGGCATCACGTCGAAGTCGAAGATCTCTGTCGGCAGCCACAGCGTGGCGCAGGCATTAGGAACGTCGACCACGCCGGAGATGTGGCCCTGGCACGGCGCGGTGCCGAGGATCGAATAAGCCTGAGCGCCGGAGTAGCCGAACTTCTTCAGATACTCGATCGCGTTGAGGCAGGCCTGGCGATAAGCGATGTGGACGTCGAGATAGTGCTGCTTGCCCTGCTCGTCGACCGAGATGCCCTCGAAGATCAGATAGTCCTTGTAATTCGGCGTGATCGGCGACGGCTTGAAGATCGGGTTCTTGATGCCGTACTTCGCCATGCCGTCCTTGATCACCTCAACCTTCAGATGCAACCAGCCGGCCATCTCGATCGCACCGCAGAAGGTGATCTCGCCATCGCCCTGGCTGAAGTGCAGGTCGCCCATCGAGAGACCGGCGCCGGGCACGTAGACCGGGAAGTAGATCTTCGAGCCGCGCGAGAGATCCTTGATGTCGCAATTGCCGCCGTGCTCGCGCGGCGGCACGGTGCGCGCGCCCTCGGCGCCGATCTTGTCCTTGACGTCGCCCTTGGCACGGCCGCCATGGGCGGTCGGCGCGAATGGCGGATTGGCGAGGCCGGGCACGCGGGTCGGGTTGGTCGAGATCAGCTCGGCCTCACGCTTGTTCCAGGTCTCCAGCATCTTCGGATCGGGCAGGCAGCCGATCAGGCCAGGATGGATCAGGCCGGCGAAGTTGACGCCGGGCACGTGACGCGACGAGGTGTAGAGACCCTTGATGTCCCAGATCGACTTCTGCGCCAGCGGGAAATGGTCGGTCAGGAAGCCGCCGCCGTTCTGCTTGGAGAAGAAGCCGTTGAAGCCCCAGAGGCTCTCCTTCATCGGACCGACGTCGAGCAGATCGACGACGAGGAGATCGCCGGGCTCGGCGCCCTTGACGCCGATCGGGCCGGAGAGGAAATGCACGATCGACAGATCGATGTCGCGCACGTCGTCGGCGGAATCGTTGTTCTTGATGAAGCCGCCGGTCCAGTCATAGGTCTCGATGATGAAGTCGTCGCCGGGGTTGACCCAGGCCACGATCGGGATGTCGGGGTGCCAGCGGTTGTGCACCATGTCATTATCGTAGGCCGATTTGGTGAGATCGACCTTGATCAGTGTCTCTGGCATCGAGAAGCTCCCCTTTTACTGCGGTTGGTTAGACGGACAGATATTTCGAGACCTGCGCGGCATCGACGGCGTCGCGCGGATCGTCGCGCACGATCTCGCCGTTCTCGATCACCAGCACGCGGTCGGCGATATCGAGCGCGAAGCTCAAGACCTGCTCTGACACCACGATCGAGAGCCCCTTTTCGTCGCGGATGCGCTTCAAGGTGCGCGCCATGTCCTTGATGATCGACGGCTGGATGCCTTCGGTCGGTTCGTCCAGCAGCAACACCTTCGGCTTGGTCGCGAGCGCGCGGGCGATGGCGAGCTGTTGCTGCTGTCCGCCGGAGAGATTGCCGCCGCGGCGGCCCTTCATTTCCAGCAGCACCGGAAACAATTCGTAGATGTCGGCCGGCACTTCGGTCCCGCCGGAGACGACGAGACCGGTCTCGATGTTCTCCTTCACCGTCATGGTCGAGAAGATCATGCGGCCCTGCGGCACGTAGGCGAGGCCCTTGGCGACGCGCTCGTAGCTCGGCAGGCCGCCGAGCTCGGCACCGTCCATGGTCACCGAGCCGCTTTTGGCGGGGAGGATGCCCATCAGCGACTTCATCAGCGTGGTCTTGCCCATGCCGTTGCGGCCCATGATCGCAACGATCTCGTTGGGCGCGACCTTGACGTTGAGCCCGTGCAGCACCTCGCTCTGACCGTAGGCGACGTGAAGATCGGAAATAGCCAGCATCGTCGCGTCTCCTTAATGGCCCAGATAGACTTCGACGACCTTGGGGTCGTTCTTCACCTTTTCCATGGTGCCCTCGGAGAGGATCTGCCCCTGGTGAAGCACGGTGACCTTGTGGGCGATGTCCTCGACGAATTTCATGTCGTGCTCGATCACCAGCACCGAGCGGTTCTTGATGATGCGGTTGAGCAGCTCGGCGGTCTTGGCGCGCTCGGACACGCTCATGCCCGCGACGGGCTCGTCGAGCATCAGCAAATCCGGATCCTGGATCAGCAGCATGCCGATCTCGAGCCACTGCTTCTGGCCGTGGCTGAGCAGATCGGCGTTCACGTTGAGCCGATCCTTCAGGAAGATCATTTCGGCGACTTCGTGCACCCGGTCGCGCACGGCGGCGTCGCGGGTGAAGGTCAGCGCGCCGAACACCGAGCGGCCACGCGGATAGGAGATCTCCAGATTCTCGAACACCGTGAGATCGTCGTAGATCGACGGGTTCTGGAATTTGCGGCCGACGCCCGTCTTGACGATCTCGTTTTCCTTCATCCGCGTCAGCTCCTTGCCACGGAACTGGATCGAGCCCGACGTTGCTTTGGTCTTGCCGCAGATCAGGTCGAGCACGGTGGTCTTGCCGGCGCCGTTGGGACCGATGATGACGCGGATCTCGTTCTCGTCGACGTAGAACGAGAGATCGTTGACCGCCTTGAACCCGTCGAACGACACGGTCAGTGCTTCGACGGCGAGCAGGAATTCCTTGGGCTGGTGACCGACGAGCATGATCTATCTCCTCACTGCCAGCGTGGCATCGGCATCGTGGTGACCTACGAGCATGATGATCTCCTCACTCCGCAGGGGCGCCGTCGGCGACCGAGCTGTCGGTCCACCCTTCAGGTTTCGGTTTGCGCGACGAGATCAGGCGATCGATGCGCGGCTGCACGTAGTCGCCCCAGATCCCGGCGAGACCGTTCGGGAAGGCCAGCACCACGGCGATGAACAATCCGCCGAGGCCAAACAGCCACAATTCGGGAAAGGTTTCCGACAGGCTGGTCTTGGCGAAGTTGACCAGCAGCGTGCCGTAGACCGCGCCGAGGATCGACAGCCGGCCGCCGACCGCCGTGTAGATCACCATTTCGATCGACGGCACGATGCCGACGAAGGACGGCGACATGAAGCCGACATTGAGCGCGAACATGGCGCCGCCGATCGCGGCGAACACGGCGGCGATGCAGAAGGCGAAGATCTTGAAGTTCGCCACGCTATAGCCGGAGAAGCGGACCCGATCCTCCTTCTCGCGCATCGCGACCAGGATACGCCCGAGCTTGGAGTGCCGGACGAACTGCGCGATCATGATGCAGGCGAACAGCAGCCCCACTTCGAAGAAGTACAGCACGATCTTGGCGTGGTCGGGCCGGATGTCCCAGCCTTTGAGCGTCCGCAGGTCGGTCATGCCGTTGATGCCACCGGTATAGCCCTGCTGTCCCACGATCAGGATCGTGAGGATGGCCGCGACCGCCTGGGTGATGATGGCGAAGTAGGTGCCGCCGACCCGGCGCTTGAACATCGCGGTGCCAATGATGAGAGCGAAGATGCCAGGCACGAGAATGATGGCGGCGATCGTGAAGGTGAGGCTGCTGAATGGCTTCCAGAACAGCGGCAGCGCAGTGATCTGATTCCAGTCCATGAAATCGGGAATGCCGGGCGTCGACTGGATCTTGGTGTTCTCCACGCTCGATGCCTCGAGCTTGAGGAACATCGCCATGCAGTAGCCGCCGAGCCCGAAGAACACGCCCTGACCGAGGCTGAGAATGCCGCCGTAGCCCCAGCAGATCACCAGCCCCAGCGCGACGAAGGCATAGGTCAGGTATTTCGCGACCAGATTGAGCCTGAAGACATCAAGTGTGAGCGGCAGGACCACCACCAGGAAGACCGCGAGCACCAGAATTCCGATGAACTCCGATCGATTGAAGAAACGATTGTCGGTCATTGCATCAGCCCCAGTTTCTCACTTGCGGACCTTGAGGGCGAACAGCCCTTGCGGCCGCAGCATCAGGATTCCGACAACCGCGAGCAGCGTCAGCACTTTCGCCATCGAGCCCGACATGAAGAACTCGAGGGTCGATTGCGTCTGCGAGATCGAGAAGGCCGAGGCGATGGTGCCGATCAAACTGGCGGCGCCGCCGAACACGACCACCAGGAACGTATCGACGATGTAGAGCTGTCCGGAGGTTGGCCCGGTGGAGCCAATCATCGTAAAGGCGCTGCCGGCGACACCGGCGATGCCGCAACCGAGACCGAAGGTGTAGCGATCGACCTTTTCGGTGTTGATGCCGACGGCTCCGGCCATGATGCGGTTCTGCACGACGGCGCGGACCTGGCGGCCCCAGCGCGACTTGTACATGACATAGGCGACGCCGATGGTGATCAGCAAAGTGAGGCACATCACGAAGACGCCGTTGATCGGCACCTCGATGCTGTCGGTGACGTGCAGCGAGCCGAGCATCCATTGCGGCAGCTCGACGCCGACCTCGCGCGCGCCGAACACGGAACGATAGGCCTGCTGCAGCATCAGGCTGAGGCCCCAGGTCGCAAGCAACGTATCGAGCGGGCGCTTGTAGAGATGCCGTATCAGCACCCACTCCACCAGCATTCCCAGCGCGCCGGATGCGACGAAGGCCAGGATCATCGCCAGGAAGAAGTAGCCGCTGAACAGGCTCGGCAGATAGGCCTGGAAGAAATTCGAGGTCATCCAGGTGACGTAGGCCCCGAGGATCATGAACTCGCCATGGGCCATGTTGATGACGCCCATCTGGCCGAAGATGATCGCAAGCCCAAGCGCCATCAGGACGTAGACTGAGAACAGGATCAGTCCTGCAAACCCCTGCATGACGAAGATGGAGCCAAGATCACCAAGCGAATAGTCGCCGAACATCGATGTCCTCCGTCAGGGATAAGGTCCCGCGTCGCGAGCAGGTTCGCGACGCGGGGGTCTTGGGCGTGGATTTGCTGTCCACGCCAGGGAGAGGCTTGGTGTTGAGGAAAGGCGCGAGCGACGTCGCGACTTACTGGTAACCCTTGGGGAACGGATCCGGCTCGACGAGATCGGCGGTCTCGTAGATCAGCTCGAACTGACCATCGAGCTTGGCGCGCCCCACCCGGGTCTTCGACCAGAGGTGATGGTTTTCGTGGATGCGGACATAGCCTTCCGGCGCACCCTTGAACTCGACGCCGGGCGATGCCGCCGCGATCTTGTCGACGTCGAAGGAGCCCGCCTTCTCCACCGTCAACTTCCACAGCCACGGGCCGAGATAGGCAGCCTGGGTGACGTCTCCGATCACGGTCTTCTCGCCCCACATCTTCTTGAACGCGGGCACGAAGGTCTTGTTGTTGGGATTATCGAGCGACTGGAAGTACTTCATGCAGGCATAGGCGCCCGCGATGTTCTCGCCGCCGATGCCGTCGATCTCGTCTTCGGTCACCGAGATCGTCAGCAGCGCCTGCTTGGAGAGGTCGATGCCGGCGGCCTTGAGCTGCTTGTAGAACGCGACGTTCGAGCCGCCGACGACGTCGGTGAAGATCACGTCGGGCTTGGTCAGCTTGATCTTGTTGATGACCGAATTGAACTGGGTGTTACCGAGCGGATAATACTCCTCGCCGACGACCTTGCCCTTCAGCACGTTCTCGACGTGCTTGCGCGCGATCTTGTTCGAGGTGCGCGGCCAGATGTAGTCGGAGCCGATGAAGAAGAACGACTTGGCGCCCTTTTCCTTGGCGATCCAGTTCAGGCCGGCGAGAATCTGCTGGGTCGCTTCCTGGCCGGTGTAGATCACGTTCTTGGACTGCTCGAGGCCTTCATAGAAGGTCGGGTAGTAGAGCATGCCGTTGTATTGCTCCATAACCGGCAGCACGGCCTTGCGGGATGCGGAGGTCCAGCAGCCCATGATCGCCGCGACCTTGTCGTTGACGAGCAGCTTCTTGGCCTTTTCCGCAAAGGTCGGCCAGTCGCTGGCGCCGTCTTCCTGGATGAACTTGATCTTGCGCCCGAGCACGCCGCCCATGGCGTTGATCTGCTCGATAGCGAGCTTTTCGGCTTCAATCGAGCCGGTCTCGGAGATGGCCATGGTGCCGGTCGCCGAGTGCAGGATGCCGACCGTGACCTCGGTGTCGGTGACCGCGAGGCCCGTGGTGTTGACCGCCGAGGTCGCCGGGGCCTGCGCAAAGGACGCCCTCGGCAGCATCGTGATGGCCGGCACGGCGGCCATTCCCATCAATAGTTTACGCCGGAGCGGCGACAACAGACCCTTGTTTGCTTCGTCTGACATGAGCACCCCACTTTTGTTCGAGGACACGCGATTGGTGCCGTGAGGATGGCTCGAATTTGTGCAGCGCAAGCATACGCAAGATCGCGTATACTGCACCGCAAAATACCGACGTAGGCTTTTGGTACGGAATTTGCGAGGCGTCCGGGTCCGTATCGAGAGTGGGGTAACGAGTGGCAGGGCGGCAGCGAATAGACCGCGTCAGGCGCCAGTACAACCAGTGGGTCGCCAACCAGACGCTGGAAGACTACGCGCTGCGCTTCACCGCCAAGAGCGCGCGTCGCTGGTCTGCCGCCCGTGTCGCCAACACTGCACTCGGCGCCATCTCCTTCCTGGCGCTGGAAGCGATCGGCGGCACCATCACGCTGAACTACGGCGTCACCAACGCCAGCGCCGCGATCCTCGTCGTCTCCATCATCATCTTCTTCTGCGGCGTGCCGATTGCCTATTACGCAGCCAAATGCGGCATCGACATTGACCTGCTCACCCGCGGCGCCGGCTTCGGCTATATCGGCTCGACCGTCACCTCGCTGATCTACGCCTCCTTCACCTTCATCTTCTTCGCCATCGAGGCGGTGATCCTGGCAACGGCGCTGGAGATGTGCTTCGGCATTCCGCGCCCGATCGGCTACCTCATCAGCGCGGTGGCGATCATTCCGCTCGTGACCTACGGCATCACGCTGATCAGCCGCTTCCAGCTCTGGACGCAGCCGATCTGGATCATCCTGCACATCCTGCCCTTCGCCGCGATCGCCTGGGCCAACCCCTACTCGTTCACGGAGTGGCGCAAGTTCGCCGGCGAGCACGGCGACCCGAGCGGACATTTCGATCTGCTGCTGTTCGGTGTCGCATCCTCGGTGGTGTTCTCGCTGGTGGCGCAGATCGGCGAGCAGGTCGACTTCCTCCGGTTTCTGCCGCGCGACCGCCGCACGTCGCGAACGTCGTGGTGGATCGCCCTGCTGATCGCGGGCCCGGGCTGGATCATCTTCGGCGCACTGAAATTGTTGCTGGGCTCGTTTCTCGCCTTCTTTGCGCTAAGCCACGGCCTCTCGGGCGAGCTGGCGGCCGAGCCCGCGCACATGTATCTCGAAGCGTTTCGCTACGTGCTGTCGCAGCCGGATCTGGCGCTGGCGCTCACCGGCATGTTCGTGATCCTGTCGCAGCTCAAGATCAACGTCACCAATGCCTATGCCGGCTCGATCGCCTGGTCGAACTTCTTCTCGCGTCTGACGCACAGCCATCCCGGCCGGGTGGTCTGGCTGGTGTTCAACGTGATGGTGGCGCTGCTGTTGATGGAGATCGGCGTCTACAAGGCGCTGGAGCAGACGCTGGCGCTCTATTCCAACGTCGCGATCGCGTGGGTCGGCGCGCTCGTCGCCGATCTCGTCGTCAACAAGCCGCTCGGCCTGCGCCCGCAGCAGATGGAGTTCAAGCGCGCCCATCTCTACGACATCAATCCGGTCGGCGTCGGCGCCATGACGATCGCGACCATCGTCTCGATCGCGGCGTTCTATGGCCTGTTCGGCCCGACCATGAAGTCGCTCGCAGCCTTCGTCGCGCTGACGGTCGCCTTCGTCACCGCGCCCGTCATCGCCTGGCTCACCGACGGAAAATACTATATCGCGCGCAAGCCGAAGAAGAGCTGGGCCAATATCGAGTCGATCCAGTGCTGTATCTGCGAGCACAGTTTCGAGCCGGAGGATATGACGTCCTGCCCCGCTTACGCCGGCCCGATCTGCTCGCTGTGCTGCTCGCTCGATGCACGCTGTCACGACCTCTGCAAGCCGCATGCGCGGGCGCAGGTGCAGTTCGCCGAAGCGCTCGGCAAGATTCTTCCCGAACCGATCTACCGGCGGATCAACTCGCAGTTTGGCCACTATATCGGCGTGTTCGTGGTCTCCGCCGGCCTCGTCGCGCTGGTGCTGGGACTGATTTATCTCCAGACCTCGGCGAGCGTGCCCGGCGAGAATTTGCTCGTCTCGAACGTGCTCTGGAAGGTGTTCTTCTCGCTCAGCATCATCATCGGCGTGGTGGCCTGGCTGTTCGTGCTGGCGCAGCAGAGCCGCCGTGCCGCCGAGGCCGAGACACGGCGGCAGACGACGCTGCTGATTCAGGAGATCGACGCGCACAAGCGCACCGACGCCGAGCTTCAGCGCGCCAAGGAGGTCGCCGAATCCGCCAACCTCGCCAAGAGCCGCTACGTGGTGGGGCTGAGCCACGAGCTGCGCTCGCCGCTGAACGCGATCAGCGGCTATGCCCAGCTCCTGGAGCAGGACGCGACGCTCAACACCAAGCCGCGCGACCAGGTCCGCGTCGTCCGTCGCAGCGCCGATCACCTCTCCGGCCTGATCGACGGCATCCTGGATATTTCCAAGATCGAGGCGGGGCGGCTGTATCTGTCGCGCGACGAGGTGCGGCTGAGCGATTTCCTCGACCAGCTCGTCGGCATGTTCCGTCTCCAGGCGGCCGCCAAGGGCATCGACTTCGTGTTCAGGCGGCCCGCGCATTTACCGGTCGTGGTCTATGCCGACGAGAAGCGGCTGCGCCAGGTGCTGATCAACCTGCTCTCCAACGCGATCAAGTTCACCCAGACCGGCAGCGTGCAGTTCGTCGTGCACTATCGCAGCCCCGTTGCCGAGTTCGAAGTGATCGACACCGGCCCCGGCATCCAGGGCGACGACCTCGAACGCATCTTTGCACCCTTCGAGCGTGGCGCGCTCGGCGTCTCGCAGCCTCAGACCGGCACCGGGCTGGGCCTGACCATCAGCCGGCTGCTCGCCGGCGTCATGGGCGGCGACATCAAGGTCCTGAGCACGGTTGGCGCCGGGAGCACCTTCAAGGTCAAGATCCTGCTGTCGGAAGTCGCCAATCCGCTGCGCATCGCGCCGGTGGAGGCGCCGGTCTCCGGCTATCGGGGCGCACGCAAGACCATCCTCATCACCGACGACGACCCCGTGCATCGCGACCTCCTGCGCGAGGTGCTGGCGCCGCTCGGCTTCATCCTGCTCAGTGCACCCGATGGGCCAGCATGCCTCGCGCTGGCGCAGCATTGCCGGCCCGACCTGTTCCTGCTCGACATCTCGATGCCTGCCATGGACGGCTGGGCCGTCGCGGAGGCCTTACGCGCGAGCGGCCATCACCAGGCGCGCATCCTGATGGTGTCGGCGAGCGCGCTGGAGGCTCACGGCACGCCGCTGGCACAGCCCTTCCACGACGGCTATCTGATGAAGCCGATCGACATCCCGCGGCTGCTGGAGACGATCCGTCAGCTCCTGAAGATCGAATGGCAGTACGGCGCGGACCAGATCGCGGTGCCGTTCTGGCGGCTCGAGAGCGGATCAAGGCCACCGGTGCGGCACATCGAGGCGCTGATGGGGCTGGGCCAGATCGGCTACGTCAAGGGCATCCAGTTGAAGCTGGACGAGATCGGCAGCGAGCACCCCGAGCATGCCGACTTCGTCGCGGAAATGCGGTCGCTGGTCGACCGCTTCGATCTCGACCGGTACATGGCCACATTGAAGACGTTGCATGCGCATGAGCATTGAGTCGAGGAAGCGCGATGTCGCGCTCGTTGTCGATGACTCCCCGGAGACGCTGCGGCTGCTCACCGACGCGCTCGACGGCGCCGGGATGACGGTGATGGTGGCGCTCGACGGCGCGGCCGCGATGCGCATCGTCGACCAGATCACGCCCGACATCGTGCTGCTGGACGCCGTGATGCCCGGCATGGACGGATTCGAGACCTGCCGCCGGCTCAAGCGCGATGCGGGCGTTGCCAACGTGCCCGTGATCTTCATGACGGGCCTCGCCGAGACCGAGCACATCGTGCGTGGGCTGGAGGCCGGCGGCGTCGACTACGTGACAAAACCGATTGTGATCGAGGAGATGCTGGCGCGCATCCGTGTCCATCTCGGCAACGCCCGCCTGACCCAGAGCGCGCGCGCCGCGCTCGACGTCTCCGGCCGCTTCCTGTTCGCGGTCAACCGCCAGGGCCACATCCTTTGGGCCACCCCGCAGGCGCAAAAACTGCTGGCCGATCATCATGGCGCGCAGACCGACGACTTCGTCCTGCCGCCATCACTGCTGCAATGGCTGGAGCAGGCGAAGGACAAGGGCAGCGCGAAGTCGCAGGCGGCTCCCCTGCCCGACAATCCGCAACTGCGGCTCTACTACATGGGCGAAACCGCGCCGAACGAGTTCCTGCTGCGGCTGTCCAAGGAGTCCGGCACTGCGCTGCCGCCCGAATTCACCAGCGAGCTCGGCCTCACCACCCGCGAGGGCGAAGTGCTGGCCTGGCTCAGCAAGGGCAAGACCAACCGCGACATCGCGCAGATTCTGGGCTTGAGCCCGCGCACCGTGGACAAGCACCTGGAGCAGATCTACGCCAAGCTCGGCGTGGAGAACCGGACCGCGGCGGCGGCGATTGCAACGAATGCGACGCGAAGGAATTCGTAGCGATACTGCAAGCGAGTTGAGACGCAGTTCACCCAACCGACAGTGTCGTCCCGGGGCGCGAAGCGAGCCCGGGACCCATAACCACAGGAAGTGGTTTGGCGAAGACTCGGAGTGACCAGCCAGCCCTATAACCGCTGCCCGGGAGTATGGGTCCCGGGCTCGCTTCGCGCCCCGGGACGACAGTTGAGAGTGTGGCGAGTGAGAGTGTGGCGAGAATCCCCGCCCCTCACGCCGACGGCGCCGTCATCCGTAAACAAACGCCCCGTCATCCAGATCCGTCTTCGGGATCTCGTCCTTCTCGGTCCAGTAATCCTGGCTGTGCTGCCATTCCGGCTTGTCGCCGCGCTTGGGGAGCAGGTCCATGTTGCGCATGATGTAGCCGGGGTTGAAGTTTTCCGGATCGATCCAGGGCAGGATCGGCATGTTGTGGTCCTCAGGCCGCAGCCTGACCTCGACCTTCTTCGTGCCCTTGGCCTTCATGTGGCCGAGCAGCCGGCAGACGAAATCGGCGACGACGTCGACGCGCAGCGTCCAGCTCGCACGGAAATAGCCGAACACCCAGACCATGTTCGGCACGCCCGTGAACATCATGCCGCGATAGGTCACGGTGTCGCCGAAGGCGAGCGGCTTGCCGTCGATCTCGAAGGCGATGTCACCGAGCGCCGCAAGATTGAAGCCGGTTGCGGTGACGACGACGTCGGCTTCCAGCAGCTTGCCGGACTTGAGCTGGATGCCGTTCTCGACGAAACATTCGATCTCGTCGGTGACGACGGAGGCCTTGCCGCTGGCGATGCCCTTGAACAGATCGGCATCGGGCACAAAGGCGATACGCTGCCGCCACGGCCGGTAGGTCGGCGTGAAATGCGTTTCGACGTCGTAGTCCGGACCGAGAACCGCGCGGATCTGGCCGATCAGATCCTTTTTCACCTGCTCCGGCTTGGCAATGCAGAGCTTTGTGAAAGCATCCTGCTCGAACAATATTTTGCGGCGGACGATCTCGTGGATCCACTCCTCGTCGACCTGAAGCCGGCGCAGCTCCTCGGCGATCTCGATCGCGTTGCGGCCGAGCCGGAAATAGGTCGGCGAGCGCTGCAGCATGGTGACATGCGCGCAGGCGTCGGCGATGTTCGGCACCAGCGTCGCCGCGGTCGCGCCCGAGCCGATCACGACGACCTTCTTGTTCGCGAGCTCGATATCGTCGGGCCAGCTCTGCGGATGGACGATGCGGCCCTTGAAGCGGTCCATGCCCTTCCATTCCGGCGTGTAGCCTTCGGAATGGCGATAATAGCCCTGGCACATCCAGAGGAAGTTGGCGGTGAACGTTTTCGCCTCGCCGGTGTCGGTCGTCGTCGCCTCGATGGTCCAGAGATTTTGCTCGCTCGACCAGCTCGCGGAATTGATCTGGTGCTTGTAGCGGATGTGCGGGGCGATATCGTTGTCTTCGATCACCTCGTTCATGTAGGTGAGGATTTCCTCGGCGGTCGCGATCGGCGGGCCGACCCAGGGCTTGAAGCTGTAACCGAAGGTATGGAGATCGCTGTCCGAACGAATGCCGGGATAGCGATGCGTGCTCCAGGTGCCGCCGAACGTCGCCTGCGTTTCCAGGATGACGTAGCTCGTGCCGGGAAGCTGCTTTTCGATGTGATAGGCGCTGCCGATGCCGGAGATGCCGGCACCGACGATCAGCACGTCGAAATGTTCAGAGGCCTGCTTGGTTGTGGCGTGACTGCGGACAGCGACATTCATTGTTGCTTCTATGCCTTGCTTGTTTTTGTGGCCGCCCTTGACCGGACGGCGCGTTTCCTCCGCGACGGGCATGGTCGCCCATCGCGCTTCCACTTCAAAATGACACAGATCAATTCGCGGTCAAACTATAACGCCGCACCCCAGCTCCGCGCGGTCTGCAAAATCCAGTCGCGATAGAGCGTGAGCGGCGTGACGCCGGTCAATCCGCCGCAGCCGGCGGCGCCGTTCGGCCCCGTGGACCAGCTGATGACGCCGACAAGCACCGGGCCGTTCGGCTTGTCCTCGAACACCGGACCGCCGGAATCGCCGGTGCAGGCGCCAATTCCGTCGCGAACACCGTTGGTTACGGGATCGACCAGCCGGATCTGGAACGTGCCGGGCTGGCCCGTGGCCACGAGCCCGGCAACGCGCGTCGCGCCGCCGCTCTTGCCGTCGCCACGCACGGTGACGCCGATACCGGCGATGACGAAGCGGCTGCCGACCTGGATTGGAATGGTCGGCGCACCGACCGACACCGTCGATTTTCCCTTGAGTGGAATTTCCAGTTGCAACAATGCCACGTCCGCGGTGGCGCGATGCGCCTGCATTGCCTGCATGTTGAAGTTCGGATGGATCGCGACGGTGCGCACGTTCAGCAATTGCGGCGCACCGTCAGCGCCGCGATCGACGATCTTGTAGTCCGCGCCGGGCTGCACGCAGTGGGCAACCGTCAGCACGACCTTCGGAGCGATCAGACTGCCGGTGCAGAAATTGCCACGCGAGCCAACGATGGTGACGACCGCGCGCGCGACACCATCGGCCTGCGGCGTGCCGCCGCCGACGATGGCGTGTGCGGGCGTGGCGAGCAGCAGCGCGGCTGCGATGAGGGTTGCAAGCTTCTTCATGGGAACACGCTTTGGCGTCAGCATCGGTGACGGCGGGATTGCTTCGGACTGGCCCTTGCCGATAGCGCATGCTAGCGCTCTTGGAAAGGAATTGACGAGGGCGGGATCTTGACGATCGAGGCTGTGATCTTTGATTTTGGCGGCGTGCTGACGAGCTCGCCATTCGAGGCGTTCGCGCGGTACGAGACCGAGCGCGGTCTCCCCGTCGACATCATCCGGCGCACCAACGCCGCCAATCATCTGGAAAACGCCTGGGCCAAGTTCGAGCGGGCCGAGGTCGATATCGACACCTTCGACAAGCTCTTCGCCGAAGAATCGCGCGCGCTCGGCGCAGAGGTGCGCGGCCGCGACGTGCTGCCGCTGCTTCAGGGCGATCTGCGTCCCGAGATGGTCGAGGCCCTGAAGCGCATCAAGGCGCGATTCAAGACCGGCTGCATCACCAACAATCTGCCCGCCAACGCGATCGGCAGCATGACCGGGCGCTCACTCTACATCGCCGAGGTGATGGTTCTGTTCGACCACGTCATCGAATCCGCCAAGATCGGCCTCCGCAAGCCCGACCCGCGCATCTACCAGCTGATGGTGGAGACACTGAAGGTCGACCCGAAGAAGTGCGTCTATCTCGACGATCTCGGCGTCAATTTGAAGCCGGCGCGCGAGATGGGCATGACGACGATCAAGGTGACCGGCGGGACCCAGGCGATTGCCGAGCTCGAGGCGGCGACGGGGCTGAAGCTGCGCTAGTTTAGCCTGTCATTGCGAGGAGCGAAGCGACGAAGCAATCCAGAGTCTTTCCGCGCAGGGATTCTGGATTGCTTCGCTGCGCTCGCAATGACGGCGTGGAGCCATCTCGCCTGGCAGGCTGACTACTCCGCCGCAGCGGCGATCCGCTCGGGAAAGGCAGCCGCCAGCGATGCTCGATCCGGCTTCAGCACGCCGCGCTCCGTGATGAGACCAGTGACCAGCCGCGCCGGCGTCACGTCGAACGCGTAATTCGCGACCGGCGAGCCCTCCGGCACGATGCGCACCGTCTCCAGCCGGCCGTCCGCGGTGCGGCCGGTCATGTCGGTCACCTCCGTGCCGCTGCGCTGCTCGATCGGAATGTCGCGGATGCCGTCATCAACGGCGAAATCGATCGTCGGCGACGGCAACGCGACGTAGAACGGCACGCCGTTGTCGTGTGCTGCAAGCGCCTTCAGATATGTGCCGATCTTGTTGCAGACATCGCCATTGGCGGCGACGCGATCGGTGCCGACGATGGCGAGGTCGACCATGCCGTGCTGCATCAGGTGTCCGCCGGTGTTGTCGGGGATCACGGTGTGCGGCACGCCGTGATGGCCGAGCTCCCAGGCGGTGAGCGAGGCACCCTGGTTGCGCGGACGGGTCTCATCGACCCAGACATGGATTTTGATGCCGCGCTCATGCGCCAGATAGATCGGCGCCGTTGCGGTGCCCCAGTCGACGGTGGCAAGCCAGCCGGCATTGCAATGGGTCAGCACGTTGACCGTCTCGCCCGGCTTCTTCTTTGCGACGATCGCCTCGATCAGCTTCAGGCCGTTACCGGCGATGCCGCGGTTGATCTCGACGTCCTGCTCGACGATCTCGTCGGCGCGCGCATAGGCCGCCTCCGCGCGTTCAACCGGATCGACCGACGCGAGCGCCGTGCGCATCTCGTCCAGCGCCCATTTCAGATTGATCGCGGTCGGCCGCGCCACGACCAGCGTGTCATAGGCACGCTTGAGGCCAGCGTCCGAGGAATCCTCGCGCATGGCCAGCGCCATGCCGTAGGCCGCGGTTGCACCGATCAGCGGCGCGCCGCGCACCAGCATGTCGCGAATGGCGACCGCAGCGTCTTCGCATGAAGTCAGCTTCGCGATGACGAACTCATGCGGCAGGCGGCGCTGGTCGATCGCGCCGACCGACCAGCCATCGCGCTCGCGCCAAATGCTGCGGAAATTCTTGCCGTCAACCTTCATGGCATTCTGCCTTTCGTATCACGCCCGCAGGATGCGCCCGGCCACCGCATCGAGCTTCTTCAAGAGCTCGGGATCGCGCGCCTCGGGCGCCGTGATCAGCGCGGTGTCGAGCGCGCGGTCCGAACCGATCGGGCACAGCTCGTGCTCGCGCGGAAAGTCCCTCGCGAGCCGCGCCACCAGCGCCTTCGCCTTGTCGGCGTTCGAGGTCAGCACGCGGATGATGTCCTGGACGGTGACGGCGTCGTGGTCGGGATGCCAGCAGTCGAAATCCGTCACCATCGCGACCGTGGCGTAGCAGATCTCGGCCTCACGCGCGAGCTTTACCTCGGGCATGTTGGTCATGCCGATCACGGAATAGCCCGATGTCTTGTAGGTCATGCTCTCCGCGTAGGTGGAGAATTGCGGCCCCTCCATGCAGACATACGTGCCGCCGCGCGCAAACGCGATGCCCTCGGCTTCAGCTGCCGCCGCAAGATGGATGCGCAGGCGCGGCGAGACCGGATGCGCCATCGACACATGCGCGACACAGCCCCTGCCGAAGAACGAACTCTCGCGCTTGTGGGTGCGATCGACGAACTGGTCGACGAGAACGAAGGTGCCTGGTGGCAGCTCCTCCCTGAACGAGCCGCAGGCCGACAGCGAGATCAGGTCGGTGACGCCGGCCCGCTTCAGAACATCGATATTGGCGCGATAATTGATGTCGGAGGGCGACAGCCGGTGACCCTTGTCGTGCCGCGGCAGGAACACGATCGGCAGGCCGGCAATGGAGCCGCGCCGCAGGGGGGCCGACGGCTCGCCCCAGGGGCTCTTGATCACTTCTTCGCGCGCGCCCTCGAGACCCGGCAGATCGTAGATGCCGGAGCCACCGATGATGCCCAATACCGCCTGCGTCATGCCTGCTCCACCCGTTCGCCATGTGCGACATGGTTAAGCTATGCCAGTTTTGCGGCGGTTTTGGAACGGGGGCGGTGGGGCGATGCCGGTGCTGTGAGGAGCCTGGAGTGCTCGCCTCACTCTCAGTGTCGTCCCCGACGTTCGCAGGGACGACCCGGGGAGAGATAGGTACGTCTAATTAAGCCGCCGTCGCCAGCTGCAGCTGGGTCGCGACCATCCGCTCCAGCGTCTCGACCGACTGGAAGTTCTCGGGCGTGATCTCGGACTGCGGGATGGTGAAGTCGAACTCGGCTTCGACGCCGAGCATCAGATTGACCATGTCCATCGAGGTCAGGCCCGCATCGACGAGCTTCGCCTGTGGTGTGATGTCCGCGGTGAGCGAGTTCTGCTCGAGGATGCCCTTCACCAGCTTGATGATGCGATCGCGCACGTCGGTATCGAAGGCCTGCATCGGCAAATTCCCATCTGTCTATTCAACGGTCGGACCGGTTGCCGGCTACGATGGGCGCGACGGTCCGATCCCACAATGGGCGCCACCATTACTTCGCCTTTCTTAGTAAACGATGACTCAGATTGTCTGGAATTCCGGGTTCTTCCAGATCCCTAACGCGATCGCGGAATTGTCGGCGATGCAAACAACCCGAACTTAACTGTTCGTTGGGAATTGCGGTTTGTTTACCCTCTATTTCATCGACGAATTTGAATTAAATCCGTAGCCTCGTCTCACAAGCAAAATGGTCGGAGGATCGCTTGCACGGCATCGCGAATGATGCCGGCGATCCTGAACGGCAAACCGGAGGCGGACGAGTATGAACGTGCGTGAAGCAGTCCTCACTGTCGACGAAACGCAAACGAGCTTTCTCGAACACGGCCCCTCCCTCATTGAACGCGCCACCCGGACCGCCACTGCGGCGGCGGCCGACGCGGACGGGGTCGATCGCGACGCCCGCTTCCCCCACAAGGCTTTCGAGGTCGCGCGTGAGCAGAAACTGCTCGGCGTCATGATCCCGGTCGAGTTCGGCGGCCTTGGCGCTTCGATCTACGACGTCACCGACATCTGCTACATGCTCGGGCGCGCCTGCGCCTCGACCGCGATGATCTATGCGATGCACACGACCAAGGTCGCCTGTGTTATCAGGCACGGCCACGGCATCCCCTGGATGGAAACGATGATGCGCCGGGTCGCGCGCGACCAGTGGCTGCTCGCCTCCTCCACCACCGAAGGCCAGAACGGCGGCAACATTCGCGCCAGCGCTGCGGCAGTCGACCACGCCGGCGACGCAGTCTCGCTGGTGCGCGACGCCACCGTGATCTCCTACGGTGCGGAGGCCGACGGCCTCGTTACCATCGCCCGCCGCGCCACCGAGGCCGCCGCCTCCGACCAGGTTCTGCTGGCGCTCGCCAAGGACGATTATTCGCTGAAGCAGACGCAGGGCTGGGAGACGCTCGGCATGCGCGGCACCTGCTCGACCGGCTTCGAGCTGAAGGTCGATTGCCCGGCCGACCGCATCTTCCCGGAATCCTATGACAAGATCCATGCCCAGACCATGACGCCGTTCGCGCATCTGTGCTGGTCCTCGGCCTGGGCCGGCATCGCCGCTGCGGCCGTGACCCGTGCGCAGGCTTTCGTTCGCAAGGCGGCCCGCACCTCGGGCGGCCAGATGCCGCCGGCCGCGGCGCATTTCACGGCCGCGAAGATGTCGCTGGCCAAGCTGCGCGCGCTGATCGCAGCCAATGTCGACACCTTTGCCCGCGCCGAGCATGACGAGCGCGCGCTGAGCTCGCTCGATTTCCAGTCCTCGATCACGCTGTTGAAGGTGCAGGCCTCCGAGCTCGCGGTCGAGACCGTGATGCATGCGATGCGCACCGCGGGCCTCTCCGGCTACCGCAACGACGGCGAGTTCACCATGGGCCGCCACCTGCGCGACGTGCTGTCCTCGCCGATCATGATCAACAACGACCGCATTCTCGCCAATGCCGCCACGTCGACGCTGATGAGCGGCATTCCGGCAAGCCTTCGCGACTAGAAAGCCTTCGCGACTGACGTGCCTTTCGGCCAAAAAGAACAATTTCAGATAGCAGGAAGTCGAACATGAACATTGCTGTTCTCCCCAACTCGCCCGAGACCGCGCCGCAAATCGCAGATCCGCTCGATCATCTCGCCGACAAGCTGTTCCACCCCATGGGCTCGGACGGCGTCTACGCCCGCACCGCGCTCTATGAGGGCGTCGTCGAGCGTCTCGCCGCCCTGATCACGAGCCATCGCGAGGCCGGCACCGAGGTCATGCGCTTTCCGCCGGTGATGAGCCGGGCCCAGCTCGAGAAATCCGGCTATCTCAAGAGCTTTCCGAACCTGCTCGGCTGCGTCTGCGGCCTGCACGGCACCGAACGCGAGATCAACGCGGCGGTGAGCCGCTTCGATGCCGGCGGCGACTGGACTTCATCGCTCTCGCCGGCCGACCTCGTGCTGTCGCCTGCCGCCTGCTACCCGGTCTATCCGATCGCGGCGAGCCGCGGGCCTTTGCCGAAGGGCGGCCTGCGCTTCGACGTCGCCGCCGACTGCTTCCGCCGCGAGCCGTCGAAACATCTGGACCGGCTGCAATCGTTCCGGATGCGCGAATATGTCTGCATCGGCAGCCCCGACGACGTCGCCGATTTCCGCGAGCGCTGGATGGTCCGCGCGCAGGCGATTGCCCGCGACCTCGGCCTGACCTTCCGCGTCGACTATGCCAGCGACCCCTTCTTCGGCCGCGTCGGCCAGATCAAGGCGGTGAGCCAGAAGCAGCAGCAGCTCAAGTTCGAGCTCCTGATCCCGCTCCGCTCGGAGGATCAGCCGACCGCCTGCATGAGCTTCAACTATCACCGCGAGCATTTCGGCACGACCTGGGGCATCCAGGACGCCAATGGCGAACCGGCCCACACCGGTTGCGTCGCCTTCGGCATGGACCGCCTGGCCGTCGCCATGTTCCACACCCACGGCACCGATCTCGCCGCCTGGCCCGCCAAGGTGCGGGAGATCACGGGCATGCAGCCGTTAGCCACGGCCGATGCCCATGGTGAAGGCTGGCGCTAGAGCATGATCCGGAAAAGTGCGGGGCGGTTTTCCGAATAGATCGTGCTGAAACGATAGAGCGAACGAGGCCTCCCATTTCCACGGGTAAAACGAGCGTGATCCACACCAAGGTCCGATGCCGCGAGATCACCGAAGCCGACGTCGATGCGGTCGCGGACCTGCTGACGCGCGGCTTCGTCGGCCGCTCGCGCAACTACTGGATTCAGGGTCTGCGCCGGCAGGCCTTCCGGCCCGTGCCGGAGGGCTATCCGCGCTTCGGCTACATGCTCGACAATGACGGCGCGGCCGTCGGCGTGCTGCTGCTGATCTACACGGCGCGAAAGCACGGAGAAGAGACCGCCATCCAGTGCAATTTGTCGAGCTGGTATGTCGATCCGGCCTACCGCAACTACGCCCCGCTGCTGACCAAGATCGCGCAGCGGCACAAGGATGTCACCTATCTCAACATCAGCCCGGCGCCATGGACCTGGCCGATCATCGAGACGCAGGGCTTTCGTGCCTATTGCCACGGCATCTTCTTCTCCGTGCCCGCCCTCGCGCGCCCTCCGCGCTGGAGCAAGATCGAGGTCATCTCGCAGCACGCCAAGGCGATCGAGGGGCTGACCGACGACGAGACGCAGCTCCTCACGCGGCATGCCCGCTACAATTGCCTCAGCCTGGTCTGCCGCACGCCGAAGGGGACGTTCCCCTTCATCCTGCAGCCGGTGCGCATCCGCCGCGGCTTCATCGCACCGCCCGCGATGAAGCTGATCTATTGCCGCAGCGCCGCCGAATACGCCGCCTGCGCAGGCCGCATCGGCCGGCTGCTGCTGCGACTCGGCAAGATCTCGGTGGCGATCGATTCCAATGGCCCGATTCCCGGCCTCGCCGGCATCTACACCGAGCGGCGCGGGCGCAAGTATTTCAAGGGTCCGCACCGGCCGCAGCTCGGCGACCTCACGGACACGGAACTCGTGCTGTACGGGCCGTAGGGTAAGGTCGGGCCCAACATCCGCTGTCGTCCCTGCCTAGTGCGCAATTGCGCACGGGCGCAGGGACCCATACCGCGTGATCTACCTGTGAGCCCAGACGCCGGTACCGCGGGAAGACCATTCAGGATCAGTCTTCGCCAAACTTCTCCCTGGGGTTATGGGTCCCTGCGTTCGCAGGGACGACAGCGGAGTTTGTCGTGCGCTTACGGCCAACTCTGGCTTGCAGATATCTCGGCATTCGCGCGCTTGGCGCACGCCGCTCCGCATCCCCAGTCACCCTCCGTAAACTACCGCGCTTAAGGGAATTTTCCCGCCTCTTCGTTACGCTCAGTGGCTGAATTACGTTGCGTTAGGTCCATTGCCCGCCGAGACCCGTCGATCCCATGACGCCGATCCGCGATAACGAGCTTGGTGCACGCCACGCAGAGGGCCCGCAGGCCCTCGTCGGGCTGAGCCAGCTTGCGCTCGATCACATGGAGCAGGGCGTCTGCGTCTACGACGCCGACAACCGGATCGTGCTGGTCAACCAGAGCTATCTGTCGCTGTTCGACATGTCGGCCGACATCGTGCATGTCGGCACGAGCTACCGCGAGGTGCTCGCACACAGCGCGGCGCGCGGCAACTTTCCGCAACACGAGATCGACGCGCTGTATACGAAGCGAATCGCGCAGATCGCAGGCGGGAAGCCGTTCCGCACCGAACAGACACTCGCGAGCGGACTCGTCATGGCGCTCGAGCTGAAGCCGCTTCCCGGCGGCGGCTGGATGACGATCTGCGATGACGTCAGCCGCCTCGCCCGGCTCGAGGCGGAATTACGCGTGCAGACGGAGCGCAGCCAGCACGCGCTCGCCAACATGTCGCACGGCCTCATCATGTACGATGGCGACAGCCGTGTCGTCGTCTGCAATGAGCGGTTCCTGAACCTCTACAATCTCGACCCCGACATCGTGAAGCCGGGCGTCTCGCATTGCTCAGTGATCGAACACTGGATGTCGCGCGGCAACCTGCCGGGCATGTCGGCCGACGAGTTCCATGACACCAGGCTGGAGGATGTGCGCAGCAGAAAGGCGAAGACCCTGCTGGTGATGCGCTATGACGGCCGGATGGTGCAGGCGGTGTCCCGCTTCCTGCCCGACGGCGGCTGGGTGACGGTGCATGAGGACGTCACCGAGCGGCTGCAGTACGAAGAAGCGCTGCGGCAACAGAACTTCATCCTCGATGCGGCGCTGGAGAACATGGCGCACGGGCTCGCCTTCTACGACAGCGACATGCGCCTGCGCGTCTGCAACACCACCTACCGCAAGATCTATCGGCTGTCGCCGGAGGAAACCAGGCCTGGCACGCATCTCGGCGAGCTGATCGAGCGGTCGATGGTGAACGAGGCGTTCACTTCCGAATACAGTCCGCAACAGCTGCTGGAAGCCGCCAGCGCGAGGATCGCGAACCACGATTCCTCGCCGATGCGCCGGCGCATGTCGAACGACACCGTGATCTCGGTGCGCTACTGCGCGCTGCCCGAGGGCGGCTTCGTCGCCACCTACGAGGACATCACCGACCGCGAGCGCGCGATCGAAGAGCTGAGCGAGCAATACCGCCGCTTCGACGCGGCGCTGAACAACATGAGCCAGGGCCTGTGCATGCTCGATGCGAGCCTGCGCGTCATCGTCTGCAATCGCCGCTACATCGAGATGTATGGGCTGTCGCCCGACATCGTGAAGCCCGGCATCTCGATGCGCGAGATCATGGAGCATAGCTGCGACCTCGGCATCCATCCGAACACGACCGCCGCGAGGATCTATGCCGACTATGTCGAAAGGCTGCGCGAGGGCGAACACACGCTGCACCGTCACCTGAACGACGGCCGCATCATCAAGCTCAATCACAAGCGGATGGAGCACGGCGGCTGGGTTGTCACCTATGAGGACGTCACCGAGCGCCACAAGGCCCAGGCCCGCGTGGCGCACATGGCGCAGCACGATTCACTCACCGACCTGCCCAACCGCACGCTGTTCCGCGAGAAAATGGGCGAGGGACTGAACCAGGTCGCGATCGCCGGCGGAGCGATGGCCGTGCTGTGCTTCGACCTCGATAATTTCAAGACGGTCAACGACCGCCTCGGCCACGCCGCCGGCGATCGGCTTCTGCGCTGGGTCGCGTCACGACTGAAGGAGAATGTCGGCGAGCATGACACCGTCGCCCGCCTCGGCGGCGACGAGTTCGCCGTTCTCCAGCGCGGACCGCAGCCGCAATCGGCGGAACGGCTCGCCCGCCGCCTGGTCGAGATCATCGGCCACCCGCCGCCGCTGGAAAGCCAGTCGATCCATGTCGGCGTTTCCGTCGGCATCGCGATCGCGCCCGATCACGGGCTCGATGCCGACGAGCTAATGAAATGCGCCGACCTTGCGCTGTACCAGGCCAAGGCCAAGGGGCGCGGCGCCTACCAGCTGTTCGAGCCCGAGATGGAGGAACAGGCGCGCGGCCGGCACGCGCTGGAGCACGATCTGCGTGGCGCGCTTGAGGCACGCGAATTTCACCTCGTGTTCCAGCCGCAGGTGCGGCTCGACACCACCGAGCTCACCGGTTTCGAGGCGCTGCTGCGCTGGAAACACCCCTCGCGCGGCTTGGTCTCGCCGGCCGAATTCATTCCTCTCGCGGAAGAGAACGGGCTGATCGTCCCGATCGGCGAATGGGTGCTGCGCACGGCCTGTGCGACCGCGGCGTCCTGGCCCGATGTCACCGTCGCGGTCAATTTGTCGCCGGTGCAGTTCCGCTCGCGCGGACTGGTGGCGATGGTCACGAGCGCGCTTGCGGAAGCCGGCCTGCCGCCACGGCGGCTCGAGCTCGAGGTCACCGAGACAGCGCTGCTCGACGACAGCGAGGCGACAATCGAGATCCTGCACCAGCTCCGCGCTCTTGGCGTGCGCGTCAGCCTCGACGATTTCGGCGTCGGCTATTCCTCGCTGAGCTATTTGCGCAAGTTTCCGTTCGACCGCATCAAGATCGACCGTTCCTTCGTCGGCACGCTCGGCGAAAGCCCGGAGAGCGTCGCCATCGTCCGCACCATCGCCAGCCTCGGCTCCGTGCTCGGCGTCGAGACCACGGCGGAAGGTGTCGAGACCATCGAGCAACTCGACTTCGTCCGCGAATGCGGCTGCACCGCAGTCCAGGGCTATTATTTCGGCAGGCCGTGCCCGGCAGCCGAGGTCGGCCACACGATCGAGCGACTGAACGCGGTCAGGCGCGTGGCGTGACGCTCCGCTTCACCTCGCCGCTCTCTCTATCGTTACGCCCGACACGACCTCAGGCGATTGAGCGTGGCACGATCGGCCGATGCGAGCGCATTGCTCCACTCCCGTTCGGAGAGGTCTCCGACCAGGCTGGAAAGGCTGATGGCAAGCGCACGAAGCCGCGCATTCTCCTCAAGAAGCAAAAAAACGTCGTTCGACGGGGATTCATCGTCCGAAAAGCTAGCGCCTTCGCAGAGCTGCTGCGACAAGAGTTCGAAAGACTCATCACGCACGATATCTTCGGCAGTGGAAATCAGCTTCTGTCTCTTATGACGCATTAAATCTTCATCACTCATGGCAAATTCCCCAACTCAGGACATGCCTCCAACCGCATTTGGATACATCGATTGAGTCGGCGGCGGATTTGAGTCCGAAATGGGCTCACACGATGTACGCCTCGTGTCTCCCGGCGCCTCGCTTGCTTACTCGTTCGCTTCACCGGCGTCTTTCAGACCGGCTCGCAGTGCGGTCACGACGCGATGGGCCACGTCGATATCCCTGACCGACAATCCATCCGCAAGGCCGTTGACCCAGGGGACCTGCAACCGGCCGGCGGCGTCGTAGACCTGCCTGCCCTTGTCGGTAAGGACCACGAGCTGCGCCCGGCGGTGATGCGGGTTGGTCTCGAACACGACGAGACCATCCCGCTCGAGGTCGTTGACGATGCGCTGCACGTTCTGGCGATTGGCGCCGAGATTGCGGGCGAGCCAGGCGACCGGCTCCGGGCGCTCGGCGTCGGCGATCGCCCCCAGGATCTGCCAGCGCGCACTGGTGAGGCCGAGCGACGTCACCAGCCGGTCGCCAGCGGTCAGAAGCAGGCTGTTGGCGCGGAACAGGTCGAGGATGAGGCCGGTCAGGGCTTCGCCCGCCGGGGTCCGTTTGGTCTTGTTCATTTGGCACTATTGCTCCGTATTGACATCATGATGTCAATTAGCTAGATCCGGGACTGTCGAATTGACATTATGACACCAAATTGACCGGAGCAATGTCATGCCCCTCATGCGTCCCCTCGACCCTGCCTTCCCGATCGACCGTCAGATCGCGCTCGAAACCGGCCCCGTGGTGCTCGTCAACGTCTTCACGCTCGACGCCGAGGATGAGCAGGACTTCCTCAAGACGTGGCAGGACGACGCCGCCTTCATGAAGCGCCAGCCCGGTTTCATCTCCACCCAGCTTCACCGCGCCGTCGGCGACAGCCCGACCTATCTGAATTACGCGGTGTGGGAATCCAACGCGCATTTCCGCGCCGCTTTCACCCACCCGGAATTCCGCGCTAAGATCGCCGCCTACCCCGCATCCGCAGTCGCAAGCCCGCATCTGTTCCAGAAGATCGCGGTGCCCGGTATTTGCGTCGCGTAGCTGCCTCATCGTCATTGCGAGCGCAGCGAAGCAATCCAGACTGCCGCCGCGGAAAGATACTGGATTGCTTCGCTGCGCTCGCAATGACGGAAGAGAGAGCCGAGCCCACAAGCGCAATCGTAGGGTGGGCAAAGGCGCGCTTGCGCCGTGCCCACCATCTCTCTCGCCGCGTGGTGTCGATGGTGGGCACGCTTCGCTTTGCCCACCCTACGATATCTCAGCTCGCTGCAGGCAGCGCGCTGTCCGGCGGCGTGCCCCATGGGCGGTCGGCTGAGGCGAGCCCGATCAGGCGGCCCTGGATGTAGTCGCAGCCCCAGTCGCGCAGCATGGCGGCGGCCTCTTCGTCCTGCACCCACTCGGCGACCGTCTTGATGTCGAGGCGGCGGGCGAGGTCGATCAGGGTCTGCACGAAGGCGCGGTCGTCGGCGGAACGGGTGATGTTCTGCACGAAGGCGCCGTCGATCTTGACGATGTCGACGCCGAGCTTGCGCAGGTTTCGGAACGAGGTGTAGCCGGCGCCGAAATCGTCGATGGCGATGCGGCTGCCGAAATTCTTCAACCGCGTGACGAAGCCGCGCACGTCATCGATGTCCTGGATCGCGACCGTCTCGGTGATCTCGACGATCAGCCGCTCGGCGACGCCGGGATGGGCCAGCATCAGCGACTCAATTCCCGCCCACCAGTCCGGATCCATCGTCGTATCAGGCGAGATGTTGAGGCTGAGGCAGATGTCGGGCGCGGTCGCGAGCTCGGCGACCACGAGCTCGAGCACGCGGTGATCGACCAGGCGGATCAGGCCGAGCCGTTCGGCGACCGGCACGATGTCGGGCGCGAGCAGCACCTGGCCGTCGCCCTGGTCCATCCGCACCAGGCATTCGTGGAACGCGCAGTCGCGCGAGGCGGCCGCGACCACCGGCTCATAAGCGAGCTTGATGCGGCGCTCGTTCAGCGCGGTGACGATCTCGTCGGTGACACGGATGTTGACGCGGCGCTGTGCGTCTCGCGCGGCATCCGGGCGCCACGCCGCGAACGAACCGACGCGGCGTTGTTTGGCCGCGTCCAGCGTCTCATGGGCGCGATTGACGGCCTCGTCGGTGCTGCGGGCATAGCGCGGCACGCTGACCGCGCCGATCGATGCCGTGACCGAGACCGGGCCGGATTTGGTCGGCACCACCTCGTCGCGGATGCCGGCAAGGAAGCGCTCGGCGGCGACGTTCATGTCATCGACGGTGCAGTTCTTCAGGATCAGGCCGAACTTGTTGCCGGAGAAACGGCCGAGCACGTCACCGCCGCGCAGGCGGGCGCGGATGCGCTTGGCCACGTCGAGGATCACGGCGTCCGCGACATCGAAGCCGAAGGCGTCGTTGACGCGGGCGAGATGATCGATGCCGACCAGCATGAAGGCTGCGGTCGAGCGGAAGCGGGTCGTCTCCTCGATCGCCTCGGCCAGCGCCGCGATCAGGTGGGAACGATTGAGCTCGCCGGTCAGCGGATCGAGCCGGGCCAGCTTGGTCAATTCCTCGTCGCGGGCGTGGCGCTCATTGTTGATGCGGATGGAGCCGATCGCGCGCACCGGGCGGCCATCGGGGCCGGCGAACCAGCGGCCGGTCTCCTCGATCCAGACCACGGCATCGGCGGCGCTCATGCGCACGCCATATTCGACCCGGTAGGGCGTGCCGTCGGCGCCGTGCACCGGCGAGGTCTGCGCCAGCGCGACGGTCCGCAGCGTCTGTGCGGGCTCGATCAACTTGGCGAATTCGGCGCCGGTCGCGAGCCGCTCGGGCGGGATGCCGGGAAAGACGCTGGCGACCTGCTCACCCCACACGATGGAATCGCTGGCGATGTCCCAGGCGAAAACGGCCTGACCAAGAGCGGCCAGGATGTCGGAGGCTTGCGGCAATGCAGGGGTCAAAATCGCCTCGTTTCGGGACAGCAGGGAGTCCTGAGTCGGCACAGAATACGGCCAGATTCGACTCCGACTCTAGGCAAAGTTCATAAACAATTTGGAAACCATGTTTCGCAGGCCCGCGGAACCAAACCGGCCCGGCCGGCATAGGCCTTGCGAGTACATGACACGCACCGGCGCCGGCGTCTCGAAACGCGACAGGCCTCGCCGGATCAACGGTGATTGCGATGTTAAGTACTGATCGATCGGACTGCACGGACAACGGCAGGGGCACGGCCCTGGTGCCGCTGCTGCCGACGTTGCAGTGGCTCCACAAGGCGCCGCTGCCCCGTCCTGATCCGAGCTTCGTCACCCAACTCATCGCCAATGCCGAGCACCTGCCCCAGGCCAGCCGGCTCCGCCGCGCCTCGTCCGAGGATGCGCAGATGGCCTATGGCGACAAGCGCCCGCTCGGAAGCGTCACCGCGCGCACGCGACAGGTGGCTTAAGCACGACGAATTTGCTGAGAGAGGTGGTGCCCTTCACCTCGCCCCGCTTGCGGGGAGAGGGAGCGCACCGCCATTGCGGCGGCGACTCACGATCAGCGCGGCGCGTCGGGAGACGGCGGCGTGCCGTTGCCCGGTTGCAAATCCGGCGAGGGAATTTCCGGCGAGGGCGGGTTCACCGGCTTCGGCGCGGGATGATCCTTCAGCACGGATTCGGCGACCGACTGCGCTGAAGGCGCGGGTGGCACCGCCGGCGCAGACACCGGCTCGAACTTGGGTTCGGGCGCCGCGTCGTCCGCTGCCGCTTCGGCCTGGCGCTTGGCCTTGCGCGGCGCCGGCACTGTCGTCTCCGCGACATAGGTGACGCGGCGGCGCGTGCGCTGGGCGATACCGCCGAGGAAATCGGCCATCGCGAGCAGCACCAGCAGGAAATAGGTGGAGTTGCCGAACTTGGGCCACATCACGAATTCGGCCGCGGCAGCACCGAACACGATCAGCGACAGCAGATGATCCATCAGGAATTTCGAGCCGGGCCGCGCGCCTTTGACCACCTCTAACAGCAGCAACACGATACCGAGCGCGAGCATCACGTCGGCAAGCGTGACCGGCCAGGTCTCGCCCGTGATCATCGGCACCTTGAACAGCACGTCCGTAAAGGACACGGACGGCATCAGGAAGGCGATGATGTTGTAGACCGCGAGCGGGATCAGGAGCAGCGGGAAACCGACCATCGGCGAAATGCCTTCTCGATCAAGATATCCGGACAGGACAATGCGGCCGCGAAGCATTAGCTCCGCCGCCGTCATTGTCATATCTCATTGGGTGGCCGAAATCAGGCAGGCGAAATGATCCTGCCCGGAGAAAGGTCCTAAATTCAGGACTCTTTCTTCTTCAGGACCTGACGGCCCTTGTACATGCCGGTCTTGAGGTCGAGATGGTGCGGACGACGGAGCTCGCCGGAGTCCTTGTCTTCCGCATAGGTCGGCTTCTTGATGGCGTCTGCCGAGCGGCGCATGCCACGACGCGACGGCGAGGTTTTTCTTCTCGGAACGGCCATTTCAATATCCTCTAGGGATTGGTGTTGTCAGGGCATCGTCCGCGAGGGGACGGCTCAGCACCCGCAAACCGAGGCGAGCTGAATGCCGATCAAGGCCGGGCTTATAGAGGAAGGCTGGCCGTAAATCTAGGCTTTTGGACCGGAAAATACGTCCGAAAAGGGCTCAAAATCAGCGATTTTCCCGCCAGCAGGTCAAAAGCGAGTTCGCCTGCGCCCTCGCTACATAGGTCCCCGCCAGCCGGCGGACGCCAGGCCCGGGGGTCCGGGCGCTCCGTTTGACCGGATTGGGCAGGATCGAGGCCAGAAGTGCCGCCTCCCGGGGCGAGAGGTTGGCCGCCGATTTGCCGAAGGCATAGGCGCTGGCCGTCTCGACCCCGAACTGGCCCTGGGGACCGAGCTCGGCGATGTTGAGGTAAATCTCGAGGATTCGCGCCTTGGGCAGGACGAGATCGATCCACAACGCCAGCGGGAATTCCAGCGCCTTGCGGACAAAATCCCGCCCCTGCCAGAGGAACAGGTTTTTTGCTACCTGCTGGGTGATGGTGGAGGCGCCCCGGAAGGGCGTACCGTCCTCCTTCGCATCGTCGATCGCCTCGCGCAGCGCGCCCCAGTCGATGCCATGATGCTTGCAGAAATGGGCGTCCTCGGCCGCCACCACCGATCGCAGCAGCGAGGGCGACATCGCGGCCAGATCAATCCACTCCCGATGCATCGGCGCACCCCGGAGCGACCGCCAGGCCATCAGCGTCGAAACGGGATGGCCGGTGCGGTAGAACGGCGCGATCACGTAGGGCGCGAGAGCCACGACCACGAGCGCTACCAGCAGGGTCTTGACGATGCGCAAATCGACCTTTCCGGCGCAAAATGAAACGCGGCCACGGATCCCGCCATTAAGTCTGTGATAATTCTGGCCTTTTCCAGCACTTTTTAGGCCTTCCAAACGATTGACTGAGGCGGGCGCATAAAGGATTGTCCCGCCGAATTTTAGTTCTGGAGCCCTTCTTGATGACCGGCACGTCCCCGTCCGATTTCGCCAAACGCCTGGACAAGACCGCTGATGACACCGAAGCCCTGCTTGGACGCCTGCTGGCGGACGACATCCTGCACGATGAGATCGCCCGTCCCAAGCGACTGATGGACGCAATGCGCTATTCGAGCCTGAACGGCGGCAAGCGTCTGCGGCCGTTCCTGGTGGTCGAGAGCGCCGCCGTGTTCGGCGTTCCCCGCGAGGCCGCCCTGCTCGCCGGCGCCGCGCTCGAATGCATCCACTGCTATTCGCTGATCCATGACGATTTGCCGGCGATGGACAATTCGGACCTGCGCCGCGGCCGTCCCACCCTGCACAAGAAGACCGATGACGCGACCGCGATCCTCGCCGGCGACGGCCTGTTGACGCTCGCCTTCGACATCATCACCCGCGATGAGATCCACCGCGACGCCAATGTGCGCCTCCTGCTGACGCGCGCGCTGGCGCGCTGCGCCGGCATCGGCGGCATGGTCGGCGGCCAGATTCTCGATCTCGCCGGCGAAGGTCGTTTTGGCGGCAACGAGCCGATCGATGTCGCCCGCATTCAGCAGATGAAGACCGGTGCGCTGCTGCGCTACGGCTGCATCGCGGGCGCGATCCTCGGTCAGGCCTCGCAAAAGGAATATCAGGCGCTCGACGATTACGGCCGCGCGCTCGGCGAAGCCTTCCAGATCGCCGACGATCTGCTCGACGTCGAAGGCGATGCGGCGGCCCTCGGCAAGCCGGCCGGCGCCGATGCCGCGCTCGGCAAGACCACCTTCGTCACCCAGCTCGGCATCGAAGGCGCCAAGCAGCGCGTGCGCGACCTGCTCGCGCGGGCCGACGGCGCCGTGTCGATCTTCGGCGACCGCGCCGCCGTGCTGCAAGCCGCCGCGCGCTTCGTCGCCGAGCGAAAGAACTGATGTAGTGCACGATCTTCACCTCGCCCCGCTTGCGGGGAGAGGTCGATATTCAGGCGCGGCTTGAATATCGGATGAGAGGGAGCCTCCGCGAATCCAGCTCTCACCGTCCTTGCGGAGGCGCCCCTTCACCCCAACCCTCTCGCCGCAAGCGGGGCGCGGGAACAGGCCGCCGCTGCGGCGACAACGAGAGTTGAGCGAGAGGGCTGGAGCCATCATGGCCACCGACAAAGACGATCCCGTCCTCGTCCGCTTCCGCAAGATGTCGCGGCCGATGCGGCTGATCTACGCGCGGCCGCGCACCTTCATCGCGCTCGCTGCCGGCATCCTGGTCTGCTTGCTGCTACCGGGATCGCACCGGCTGGTGACGCGGCTGCTGTTCGGCTGGGATGCGTTGATCGCGGTTTATCTCGTGCTGGTCTACGCGATGATGCTGTGCAACGACCAGCAGCACATCCGCCGTAGTGCCGCAATGCAGGACGACGGCCGCTTCGTGATCCTGCTGGTGACGGCGATCGGCGCCTTCGCAAGCATCGCAGCGATCATGTCTGAGCTCGGCACGCCGCATCGCGGGGCGTGGGAGTTGACCATCGCGATCGCCACCATCGCGCTGTCATGGGCCGCCGTGCACACGACCTTCGCGCTGCATTACGCCCATGATTATTACCGGCACCCGCCGGGCGGATTGCAGTTTCCGAGCGGCGATAAGGAAGATCACGCCGATTATTGGGACTTCGTCTATTTCTCGTTCGTGATCGGCATGACCGCGCAGGTCTCCGACGTCGGCATCACCGACAAGACCATCCGCCGCACCGCGACCGCGCATGGCATCGTGTCGTTCATCTACAACACGGCGCTGCTGGCGCTGACGGTGAACATCGCGGCGAGCGCGATCTCGAACTGACGTCGTCCCGGCAAGCGCCGAGACGACGACGTCGAAGGCGAGATCCTAGTTGCACACCTCGGCATTGGCGTCGTTGCCGGGGCCGCCGCCGCCGCGATATTCGAGATGACAGCCGCGGTTGACCGGGCGGCAGCTGCCGCCATTGCAGAAAATCTGCCCGCCACCCGAGGCGCGGCCGGCGCTCGCGGCAGCCGCAATGTCCGCGGCGGCACCATAGCCGCCCGCCGCGCCACCGGCCTGACGGCGCTGCCGTGCGGAACGCTCATCGCCGTCGTCGCGCTTGGCGGTTGCGCGCTTGGCCGTCGCAGGCTTGACCGTCGCAGGCTTGGCGATGCGCTGCTTCTCGCACTCATTGTCGTCGTTGATCGCATAGCCCTCGCGGCAAACGATCTTCGTGCACTTGTCGCCGTCGGCCTTGAAGCCGTGCTCGCAGACCAGCGGGCAGACGCGCGACGGCTTTGACTTGACCGTATCGAGCGCATCGGTGCTCGCCACTTTCACGTCGAGCCTGGTGCCGGCGTAACGGTTGAACTGCGACAGCGAGCGCCGCGAAGTCGTATTCCAGTTGCCATCGGCCTGCCCGGAGAAGCAGCCGACGCGGCCGAGCTCGGTCTGCACCAAGCGGCTGAGGTCGACCGGCGTGGTCGTCGACGTCAGTGAAGCGACGCTGGTGCCGGCGGGGCTCGCCGTGCTGGCGGGTGCAGCACCTGGCGCCGCCGCGGCGAGGTTGACGCGCTGCTGCTCGGCCGCGGCCGCCTGCTGCTGCACCTGCTCCTTGGCCTTCTGCGCGGCGAGCTGCGCCTGCTCGGCGGCTTTCGCATCAGCCGCGGCCTTGGCCTGCGCATCCTTCTGCGCGCCGTGGGCGGCAAGACGATCGCGTTCGGCCTCGGCCTGCTTCGCCTTCTCGGTGGCCGCCGCATGGGCCTGCTCGGCACCGATTTTTTCGACCTGAAGCTTGGCGAGATTCGCATAGAAGCCGTCAGGATGCTGGGCCAGGAATGCCTCCCAGGCCGGCCTGTTGCCAACCTGGAGCGCGAGCTCGTAGTCGCGGCGGATATCGGCGGCCTGCGGGTTCGCCACCGGCGCCACCGGAGCGGCCGCGACCACCTTGACCGGCACCAGCGGCACGTCCTCGCCGCCGAGCGAGCCGTACACGAACGGCTCCTGCTTGTTGCCGGTCGACTTGAGCACGTCGTCGCGCACGAAGCCGAAGGCGCGACGGACGTCGAGGCCCGGCGTCGTCAGATGCTTCGACAGTGCCATAGTAAAGGGGCTGTTGGCGCCATCGCCGTCCTGCGCCGTGAAGCCGGCCTTGGCCGAATACGCGATCAGCGTGTTGGGGCTGTTCGGCTCGACCTGGGCCAGGCCGCGGCCGATGCCGCGCGAGACAACCGTGCGCTTCATGGTCTTGCCGAACGGATTATCGCGGCAGGCGTCGAGGATCACCAGGCGAAGCTGCTTGGCGGGCTCGACCGTGACCAGGACGCGGTCGAGCGACAGCCCCTGGTCGTAGACATCTGTGTCGCGTTCGAGCTTGGCGTCAACAGGGATCAGATAGTTCGAACCTTCGACCTCGATGCCGTGGCCGGCATAGTAGATCACGGCGATGTCGGCATCGCGCGTCGCATCGGCGAAATCGCGCAGCACGCGCCGCGTCTCCAACGCGGACAGATCATGCCGGGACTCCACAATTTCGAAGCCGGCGTCCTTCAGCGTCTTGGCCATCACTGCACCGTCATTGACGGGGTTCGCGAGCGACGGCGCGTACTGATACGACGAGTTGGCAAGGACCAGCGCCACGCGCTTTCCGGCGAGAGCGGGCGCAGCGCCGAACAAGAGAGCCAGAAAAAGCGGACAAAGTCCGAGCAGGCTACGCATGACAGAACTTCCAGAGATCGGGAGCAATTCGGTCGCCCTTTGGGGATTGCCTTAGCAGAATCCGCCATCGCATTTGTGATGGAGATCACGAAGACGATGCCTGCAAACTGCCAAGGAACTCTTTAGTCTCGCCAGAGCGATAGCGGTTCGCTGGCGCAGGCCAAGTATGCGCTCAGTCACCCCCGATGTGTCCCCGGTATTGCGGCAGCTCGTCCGTGATCTCATGCCAGGGCGCCTTCGAGCCCACGAAAATGTGGGCGCTCGGCCGGATCGAGGGGGCGTCAACCAGGGTTCCCATGGCGACATGGACCCATTTCCCCTCGCGCACCCGGGAATAAAGCAGCGAGCCGCAATGGGCGCAGTGCGCGTCGTGGGTTGTGTCGTCGCCATAGATGAGGCGCTGGTCCTCGCCACGGACGATGCGCAGCTTGTCCTGCACGATCCCGGCGAACGGCTTGAAGGCGGAGCCGGTGGTGCGGCGGCAGTTCGAACAGTGGCAGTTCAGCGCGTAAGAGAACGCGTCCGCGACCTCGTAGCGCACGGCACGGCAATAGCATTCGCCGGTGAGGATACGAGCGTTCGAATTTTCTGATCCGGTCATTCCAGCGTCCTCGCCCAATTGGCGCAGACACCCATAGCGCATTTTGATGTGTACGACTAAGTTCGCCCCAAGCCATCATTCAAAGGGATGACCCATGAGCCAGAACCGTTCGAGCGTCGAAGCTGTCGTGCAATCCTATTTCGACGGACTTTACGAGGGCGATGCCGAAAAACTCGGCGCCATCTTCCATCCCTCCGCCGATTTGCGCTGGGTCGAGAAGGGCGAGCTTCAGGTGCTGACCGTGCCCGACTGGCTCGACCGCGTCCGCAAGCGCCCCTCCGGCAAGGCCGAAGGCAAGCCGCGCGAGGATTTCATCGTCACCATCGACCGCTCGGATGACAAGACCGCCTTCATCAAGGTCAGGTGCCAGCTGCCGCCGCGCTTTTTCACGGACTATCTGGTGGCGATGAAGCTCGCCGACGGCTGGCAGATCGTGTCGAAGTCGTACCGGTATGACCTGAGGGAGTGAGGGCACCCTCGCACTGCCCGAAATCCGGCACACTCGCCCCGCATTCTCCGTCATTGCGAGCGCAGCGAAGCAATCCAGTCTGTCTCCGCGGAGAGATTCTGGATTGCTTCGCTGCGCTCGCAATGACGATGTCTGAAAGTCCCCTATGCCTCTCGACCGCCGTACCCTGCTTGCCTCGCTGTGCTGGATGGCCGCCTCCCCCGCGTTCGCCGTAGACGCACCGCCGGAGCTCGAATCCTACGAGCGCGAGAGCGGCGGACGGATCGGGGTCTATGCCGAGAACCTCGCGACTGGCGCGAAGCTCGCATGGCGCGCCGACGAGCGCTTCGTCATGTGCTCGACGTTCAAGGCTTCGCTCGCGGCCTGCGTGCTGGCGCGGGCCGATCGCGGCGAGGAGCAGCGTGCGGCCATGATCCCCTACGGCAAGGCCGACCTGCTCGACTACGCTCCGGTCGCCAAACAAAATCTCGCCGCCGGCGCGATGTCGGTCACCGACATGTGCAAGGCGATCGTCGAGCTCAGCGACAACACCTGCGCCAACCTGCTCTTGGCGCGGATCGGCGGCCCCGCCGCGCTCACGGCCTTCTGGCGATCGCTCGGCGACACCACCTCGCGGCTCGACCACAACGAGCCCGAGCTCAACCGCTCACCGCCCGGCGATCCCCGGGACACCACGACGCCGGCGGCGATGGCCGGCAATCTGAAGCGGCTGGTGGTAGGCGAAGCACTGTCGCCGGCCTCGCGGACCCAGCTCACCGAATGGATGGTGGGTTGCAAGACCGGCGCCAACCGGCTGCGCGGCGGCCTGCCGGCAGGCTGGAAGATCGGCGACAAGACCGGCAACAACGGCAAGGATGCGTCGGGCGATATCGCGGTCGTCTGGCCCAAGCTCGACAACAAGGCGGATGTACCAATCCTGATCGCGGCCTATACCCAGGGCGGCAGGCCCAACGCCGCGCAGATCGAAGCCGTGTTCGCGCGCGTCGGACGCATGGTGGCCGAACGGCTGGCGTGAGCCGCGACGCATTGACCTTTTGGCCGCTTCCGGGCCAAGACAGGCCATGATCGCAGCGAAATTTCAGACCTTTCTCATCCTGCTCACGGTGCTGGCCGGCACCGCGCTGGTCGCCCGCCGCTTCAACATCGCACCCGCCATTCTCCTGATGCTGTCCGGCGTCGGCCTCGCCTTCGTGCCGGGCATGCCGCCGGTGGAACTGCCGCCGGAACTGGTGCTGCTGATGGTGCTGCCGCCGCTGATCTACTCGGCGAGCGTCGCGATGAGCTGGCGCGAGTTCAGGAACAATCTGCGGCCGATCGTGCTGCTCGCGGTCGGCGCGGTGATCTTCACCGCAGCGCTGGTGGCGAGTGCCACGCATTATGTGATCGGCCTGCCCTGGACCATCGGATTCCTGCTGGGCGCCATCGTCGCGCCGCCCGACGTGGTGGCGCCGCTCGCGATCGCGCGCCGTCTGAACATACCGCGCCGGCTTCTGGTCATCCTCGAGGGCGAAGGGCTCGCGAACGACGCGACCGCCCTGATCCTCTACCGCTTCGCGCTTGCGGCCATCATGGTCGGCCATTTCTCACTGCCGCTGGCGGCCGGCGAGTTTGTCCTCATCGTCGCCAGCGAGATCGCCTTTGGCATCGGCATTGGCTGGCTCTCCCTTCGCTTCCGCAAATGGTCCAGGGATCCGCAGGTCGAGCTGACGCTGTCGCTGATCACGCCCTACGTGTCCTACTGGCTGCCCGAGCATCTCGGCGGCTCCGGCGTGATCGCGACCGTGGCCTGCGGCCTCTATGTGAGCTGGAACGGGCCGCTGCTGATCTCGGCGTCGACCCGCCTGCAAGGCATCTTCTTCTGGGATCTCATCATCTACCTGATCGAGGGCCTGCTATTCCTGCTCACCGGCTTCCAGATGCGGGCACTCTACGAGAAGTCGAAGGCGTTTCCGCTCGACGATATCATGATCGCGACCGCGGTGGTCCTGGCGGTCATCGTCATCGCACGCTTCGTCTGGCTGTATCCTGCGATCTATCTGCCGCGGATATTGAGCAAGAGCCTGCGCAAGCGTGACCCATCGCCGCCATGGCAATGGCCGTTCGTGCTCGCCTTCACCGGCGTGCGCGGCGCGGTGTCGCTGGCAGCCGCGCTGGCGCTGCCGTTCACGTTGCCGGATGGCAATGCCTTCCCGTATCGCGACCTGATCCTGTTCGTCGCCTTCGGAGTCATCTTCGTGACGCTGATCGGCGTCGGCCTGACGCTTCCGCCGGTGGTACGCTGGCTCGGTGTCGCCGAGGCCGGCCGCAACGAGCATGTCGCCGAGCACGAGGCCGAGATCGCGGCACGCCGCCAGGCGCTCGAGGCGGCGCTGAAGTCGCTCGACGCAATGACCGAGGAAAAGGATGTGTCGGACGAGGTGATGCGGCTCCTGCGCGCGCGTCACGAGATTCGTGTCAACCAGCTTCCGGATTCACTCGACCCCAACCATCACGATGTCTCCGCCGCCGGCACCGCCCTGACCCGCGACCTGATCGTCGCCGAGCGAAAGTTCATCCACGACCTCCTGCGCGACGGCCAGATCACCGACGAGACGCGGCGCCGGATCGAGCGCGACCTGGACCTGGAAGAGGCAAGCCTGGCGAACAGGGAGTATCGGGGAGTGCCGTTGTAGCTTTCTCGTCATTGCGAGCGAAGCGAAGCAATCAAGACTGCTGCCGTGGAACGACTCTGGATTGCTTCGCTTCGCTCGCAATGACGGCAGCGCCAACTATCGCATCTTGCAAAAATCCCCGACCCCCGCCGCAACGGCGCCCGCAATCATCTCCTGCCGCTCCGACGAGTTCATCTCCATCTCCTCGTCGCGGTTGATGATCGAGCCGGCTTCGAGCAGAACTGCCGCACTTCTCGTTCGCGACAGCACGACGAGCCCGTCATAGCGGTAGACGCCGACATCCTTGTCGAGCAGCTGGCGCCGGTAGCGGCCCATCACCGGCAGGGTGTATTGGCTGGCATAGTGCAGGCCCTGCTCCTTCAACTGTCTGCCGATCATCCGGGCCAGCTTCAGGCTGGTGGTGAAGTGCGGATTGCGCTCGGACACGAACAGCGAGTGGCCCGAGAAGCGGTCGCTGAAATAGCTCTTTGCGCCGTCGAATTCCCAGGTCTCGAGCAGCTTGTCCGGCACTGAGTCGTGATGGATCGACAGCACGAGATTGGCCCGACCGTCATTCGCGGCACTGACGCGCTTGAACAGGCTCGGCCGCGCCTTGCCGTCCGTGACGAGCAGCCGGGTTGCGGTAAAGCCTTCGGATTTGAGTTTTGCCGTGACCAGCCTTGCGAGCCGGAAGTTGAAGCCGAACTCCGGATCATTGCGCGCGCTCAACGCGCCGTAGGAGTCCGGGGTGTGCCCGACGTCGACGACGATCCGAAATTTTCGCGGCTCGCATTTCTCCGGTGCGGGCGACGGCTTAGGTCTGGCTTTCGCAACCTTTCGGGCCGGGGCAGCACGGCCCGCGTCGATCGACGGAAGCAACATTGCGACCAGCGACACGAGGAGAATTGTGACGATGCCCCGTCCTAACGACAAGTCCTACTCCGCTGCCGCGATCCTCGGCCTGCCGACGAAGTCGGCGACGTCGCCGAAGCGCTGCACGACGATCTTCTTCGGTTCGCCATCGGGTTCAGGAAGCTCCTTCGACGGGAGCACAGAAATCCAGAAGCGGCGCAGCAATTCGCCCATTCCCGTCCCGGGGCCAGCCTCGGTCAGGAATTTGTTGTCCTCGGCGCGGAGCATGGCAGGCCCTCCCAATTTGTTTTCGGGAAGATTGACGCGGCCAAGGCCGGGCGTCAATTCGCACCATCTCAGGTATCCGCAACTCACCACCGAACAGCTTTCGCCCGACAGGATTAAATTCACATCTACAATTTTTGGTTGTTTGTTCCCGCCTGTCGTTGCTAGGCTACCCGTTGCCCGTCGTTTCGGAAAATGGAGCGACCGATGGTTACGAGCAGCGCCACGCCTAATCTTCAAGCGGACAAGCCGAAGGTCATCGTGCTCGGCGACCCTATTGTCGACTGCCACATCTATGACATGCGAGCAGAAGACGCCGATCAATGGCTCGCATGGACCTCACCCTTGTCACGGGACGACTGGCACTATGCGGCTGGTTTCGATATGCGCCAATGCTTGGCGGGCGCCGCCGGAATCCACGCACTGCTCGCGGCCAACGGCATTGCCGTGGCCGGCAATTCATTCCCGATCAGCAATGCCTTTGCATCGCAGGATCGCGGCTCGATCTTTGTTCTCAGAAGGCGTTCGAATGCCGGCAAGACCAAGGAGGAGAGGACGCGCGCTTATCTGACGAAATCGCCAAACCAGGCGTGGCGAGAGATTTTCAGGACGCGATCAAATGAGAAGGTCGCCGTCGATCGCGACGAAACTTGGCGGGCAGCCGCTAACCTCCTGAGCAAGAGTGGCGTGCCTTACGTTCCTCCGTTCACCGCTGCAACTCCACGATACGATAGCGAAGCCGTGGAGGCAGTGTGTTTCTGGGACACCGGGCGCGGCTTCTTCCGGGCGCCGAGCCACGCCGAGTGGGAAATGCAGCAGGAGGTGCTTTTCGGACGATATGAGGAGTCGTGCAAGAACGGCAGAAAGCCGCCAATCCTGATCCGAACCGCCGACCCGGGCCGCTTCGCTCCCCTGCTGAAAAAACTTGCTGCCAAGAAAGATGGCGCCCCAATGGTCGTGCTGATCTGCGCGTTGGCGCAGATCCGCGATGGTGATCTGCGCGGCTCGGGAACGTGGAGCGGCGTCTGGTCGCAGACCTATGACTATCTAAGGCGGCCTGAATACGAGTATCTGTTCGACGCGGCGGGGAACGACTGGCGCTTCCATATCGTGATTCCCGTCTACGAGGACGGCGTGATCTGGATCGGGCCGGGCTGCTGGCCAATTGAGGCGGCGGATCGGAAGCCGGAATATCTGCGTGAAGACACAAGGCCGCTCGGACAGCTGTTCCTTGTGCCAGGCACACAGCCCGGTCTGTCGGATTTCGAGCAGCACAGTCGAATCATCGGCGCTCATGCGCTTCTAACCTACGGCATCCTCGAAGATCTGGCGGAATCTCCCAAAACTCCCAACCTCGCTCTCGCGATCCGGAAGGGGCTGATGCGATGCAAGCGCCTCCGCAGCCACGGTTACTGCGAGCCCGACGAGTTGGTGTTGATTGGCGAAGAGTCCGGAACCAAGCTTCACCTGAACTATCCTCCCGAGATATGGAGCAAGCAACAGCGGGAGGCGACGGACCTTCTGCTCGAAGTGAAGGACGAGGAAACCGGGCAAAGCCCTGGGCCATACGAAGTGATGTGCATGGTCCAGTGGCCGGAAGACGCGGCCGAAAGGTCGTCGGCATTGCTGCGTATCTTCCGAACCATCGAGAAGCAGATATCGGAGCATTTCGTCGCGTCGCCGGAGAATTGCTACAAGGTCGTAAAGGATGTGGGACAGGACAAGGAGGTCTTCGACCGATTGAAGCTCAAGTTCGACGACGCCTGGAAGGCCGCCAATGGCCACGGGCCGCCGATCAGCAGCGATCACTGGACCAAGATCAAGGACAAGCCATGCCCACTCGATTCGTTCGCCAAGGATGAGATCCAGTCTTTCAGGCTAAGGCAACGAATTTCGATGCAGTTCGGCAACTTCGCAATGGCCAATCCGAAGGATGCCGCTCCGATGCTCGACCTTGCGCAGCGGATCAGGCAGCACGTGCTGAGCCATCGCCACAATGAGCCGGAAGACGGAAAGGTCTTCAATTTCGCGCTGTTCGGCAGTCCCGGATCCGGCAAATCGTTTCTGTCGCGAGAGATCGCCCGCCTGATTGATTCGAAAAACGAGATCTTCAACGTCGACGAATTCAATCTTTCGCAGTTCACAGACGAGGCGCAGCTTACGCGCGCGCTCGACACGATCGCCTCGAAAAGCGTCGGCGGCAAGGTGCCGCTCGTGCTGTGGGACGAGTTCGACAGCGTCTTCGACGGCAAACGCGGCGGATGGCTGGCCCGGTTCCTGATGCCGATGCAGGACGCGCACTTCTTCGACGGCCGTCTGAAGCGGCCGATCGGCACGGCCGTATTCGTTTTCATAGGCGGCACGTTCCCGACAGCAGACGAATTTCGCATCTGGGCGTGCCGAACGACGAAACCCGGACAAGGCGACGAACCATCCGAGGCGGTACTTCTGAAGGCGCGCGACTTCCACAGCCGTCTGTACACCGCGCTCGACATGCCCGGCATCATCGAGCTCCAGGAGCCGGGCGACGACAAGAGTGAGACCGCCGCGAAGGCCGGAGATGAAAGCCCTGCCCCGAGGCAACGATGCCAAGTGTTCAGGACGTCCTGGAAGAACGACTATTCCAAGCTCGCACGGGCGGTGCTACTGCGTGAATTCCTCCGCAATGGCTCCAAAATCGGCAAGACGGTCTTTCTCAAGGCCGTCGAGGATGACCTGTGCAAGTTTCTGCTGGCCATCCCGCTCCGCCACGGAGCCCGCAGCCTGCAACGGATCGTAGAGGCCTGCCTGGTCAGCAAGCCTTCCCACGTGAGCATGCTCCACCTGCCGCCCCCGCATTTTCTCGAGGAGCACATCGAAACTGAGAACATCAACGGAGACGGCGTCGACCAGAAAAAAATGACGATCCAGGACATGCTGGAGGCGTGCCGGAGGTAGAATGTGTTCTCAGGCGCGCATGGCACCCTCGCCGAGCTCTCACACCGGCCGCTCCCCTTTCACCGTCACGCGCGTGCCCGAGCGCGTATGCGGCCAGTAGTCCCACATCGCGCGGTGCTGGGTGCAACGGTTGTCCCAGAACGCGATGGCGTTCTCGGTCCAGCGGAAGCGGCACTGAAATAGCGGGTTTTCGGCGTGCTGGTAGAGATAGGCGAGCATCGCATCGCTCTCGTCGCGCGGGATGCCGTTGATGTGGCGGGTGAAGCCGCGGTTGACGTAGAGCGCCTTCCTCCCCGTCACCGGATGCGTGCGCACCACGGGGTGCTCGGCGCTCGGATAGGACGGACGATCGGCGACGCCGTAATTGGCGTAAAGCCCGCGATAGATCGGCTCGCCGTCATGCAGCGCGGTCAGCCCGTCGAGATACGCCTTCATCCGATCCGACAGCGCCTCATACGCCGCGTACATGTTGGCGAACAGCGTGTCGCCGCCGCGCGGCGGGCACTGCTTGATGTAGAGGATCGAGCCCATCGGCGGCTCGAGATCGCAGGACACGTCCGAATGCCAGCCCTCGCCGTTCGCCCGCGGCGAGTTCTTGTCGGCGTAGATCTTCATCAGCGCGGGATCCTCGTCCTCGTGCGGCGCGGCGGGATGGAAATGCAGCTCGCCGAACTTGCGGCCGAACGCAAGATGCTGTTTTGGCGTGATGTCTTGATCGCGGAAGAAGATGACGAGGTTTTCGGCAAGCGCGCGGTGGATCTCGTCCATCTGCCGGTTGGAGCGGGCATCGCCATCGACGAGGCTGCCGATATCGACGCCGGATATTTCCGCGCCGATGATGGGGGTGAGCTTTTCGACCGCGATGGTCTCGTAAGCCGCGCCGTCTTCGGCCGTGTGGCGGTAGCGCGGACCTTGCTTGCCGGATAGCGAGCTCATGGGTGTTGCTCCCAATCATTGTTGATTGGGGACATCGTAGCCCGGACGGAGCGAAGCGCAATCCGGGAACGGTCGCTCCGCGGTGGGCAGCGCCCCGGATTTCACGGTCGCGCAAAAAATAAGGCGGGTTACGCTTGCGCTAACCCGCCCTACAATTTCAATGTTCAGTAGGCGCTTACTCCGCCGCGGTCACCGGGACCTTGGCGCCCTGGCCGTAGCGCTGGTCGATGTAGTCGATCACCAGCGCCTTGAAGTCGGCGGAGATGGTCGGGCCGCGCAGCGTGCGGAACTTCTTGCCGTCGACGAACACGGGCGCGGCCGGGGCTTCGCCGGTGCCCGGCAGCGAGATGCCGATATTGGCGTGCTTGGATTCGCCGGGGCCGTTGACGATGCAGCCCATCACCGCGACGTTGAGCTCTTCGACGCCCGGATATTTCGTCTTCCAGCCCGGCATCTCGTCGCGGATGAACGCCTGGATCGAGCTCGCCAGCTCCTGGAACGTGGTCGATGTGGTGCGGCCGCAGCCGGGGCACGCCGCAACCAGCGGCACGAAGGTGCGGAAGCCCATGGTCTGCAGCAATTCCTGGCCGACCTGCACTTCGCGGGTGCGGTCGCCGCCGGGCTCCGGCGTCAGCGAGATGCGGATGGTGTCGCCGATGCCCTGCTGAAGCAGGATGCCGAGCGCGGCCGACGATGCCACGATGCCCTTGGTGCCCATGCCGGCCTCGGTGAGACCGAGATGGATGGCGTAATCGGAACGCGTCGCGAGATCCTGATAGACCGCGATCAGATCCTGCACGGCCGAAACCTTGGCCGACAGGATGATGCGGTTCTTGGGCATGCCGAGCTCTTCGGCGCGCGCCGCCGATAGCAGCGCCGACTGCACCATGGCCTCGCGCGTCACCGCGCGCACGTCGCGCGGATTGGCGGACGCGGCGTTCTCGTCCATCAGCTTGGTCAGCAGCTCCTGGTCGAGCGAACCCCAATTGGCGCCGATGCGGACCGGCTTGCCGTTCTTGTTCGCGATCTCGATGATGTCGGCGAACTGGGTGTCGCGCTTGTCCTTGAAGCCGACATTGCCGGGATTGATGCGATATTTCGCGAGCGCCTCGGCGCAGGCCGGATAGGCCGCGAGCAGCTTGTGGCCGATATAGTGGAAGTCGCCGATCAGCGGCGTGGTGATGCCACGCTTGGCGAGTCCGTCGCGGATATGCGGAACGGCAGCAGCGGCCTCCTCGCGGTCCACGGTGATGCGGACCATTTCGGAGCCGGCGCGCGCAAGCGCTGCGACCTGGGCGATGGTGCCGTCGATGTCGGCGGTGTCGGTGTTGGTCATCGACTGCACGACGATCGGCGCACCGCCGCCAACGGCGACGTCGCCGACCTTGACCTGGGTGGTCCGGTGCCGGGGCGCCGGGCCCGCGATGTCGGAATCAATGGGGTTTTCGAGCTTGTTCATGGGGTCCAAATATCAGGTTTTGGTGACGTTGAGCAATGCATCGCGCGGCGCCGCAGCCGTTGAGCTGGGACGGTTAACCAGAAAAAGCCCAGCAATTACAAGGATCGCAGCGGCCCCGAATGTCAGGCTCAAGGTGTCGTGCATGATGAAATAGCTACCCACCACGCCAAACAAAGGGGTGATGAAGGTAAAAGCCGACAATTTGCTGGCCGAATAGGTCTTCACCAGCGCAAACCAAAGCGTGAACGTGGTTCCAACCACCCAGATCGCCTGGAAGGCCATCAGGCTGAGCGACAGCGGCGACGGGGTCCGGGTGATGGTCTCCCCAAACAGCCAGGCGGCGGTGCCCAGGATCGGGATCGAGGTCGCGACCTGATAGCCGAGTGCCTTTTCCGGCGCCGCGAAGCGCAGCCGGGTGCCCTTGGCGACCAGTGTGGTCGCCGCCCAAAGCCCCGCGCCGGCCACGATCAGGAGATCGCCGAGCAGGATGTGCGAATCCACATTGGGCTGCGGCACGCCGATCGCGAGCGCAACTCCGGCAAAGCTCACAGCCAGCCCCAGCCATTGGGTGCCGCCGAGCCGCTCGCCGAGCACCTGGTAGGACCCGAGCGCGACGAAGAATGGCGCCGTGTAGAGGAACACCACCGCGCGCGAGGCCGAGGTCAGGCGCAGGCCCTGGAAAATCAGCACGAACTCGACGCCGAACATCAGCCCGGCGATCAGGCCGGCCTTCCAGGTGCCGTCGCGCTCGAAGAATTTGACGCCGCGCAAGCTGCCGATAATGAACAGCACGGGCAACGCACCCATCGAGCGGATCATCGCCTGGAGCATCGGCGGCACCTCCGGCAGCACCAGCTTCACCGCGATCTGATTGAAGCCCCAGGTCAGGCACAGCATGAGCATCAGGGCGATGGCGCCGGCACTGAGGGGGCGACCGGCGGACGGTATGGCTTGTGGTGCGGACATTTCTTCCCGAATACCGGCTTGCGCCGTTGTTGCTTTATGCAGCTTTCTGACAATGGGCGCAGACGCCCGTAATCTCCACCACGGACAGTTTTGGTGCGAAGCCTGAGCTGCGCGCCGCGGCATTGAGGTCCTTGGCGAAGGACGCCGACGGGATCTCGCCGACCAGGCCGCAACGCTCGCAGATCAGGAACGCTACCGCCGAGGTCGCGTCATGGTCGTGGGCGGCGCAGGCGAGATAGGCGTTGCGGCTTTCGATGCGGTGCACGAGGCCGTTGGCCATCAGGAAATCGAGCGCCCGGTAGACCGTGATCGGCGCCGGCCGCGGCATCGACTTTGCCAATTCGTCGATGATCTCATAGGCGCCGAGCGGCCGGTGGCTGGAGAGCAGCGCTCCCAGCACCTGGCGGCGGATCGGCGTGAATTTCTGCGCGCGAGCCTCGCAAACCGTCTCGGCGTGCGCCAGCGCGTCCGCGGTGCAGCGGCCGTGATCGTGGTCAGGCGTCGGAAATGCCGGCTTTGCGAGGGTCATGTGGCCTGCCTTCTAGCATTTCGGCCGTGGAACCCAAAGCGCGACCGGGAATGCGCCTGTCAGCCATGCTCTTGCTGCGGGACAGCGTCCCGCTAATCCGCCACGAAATAATCATAAGCTTGCTTATTATAGTCAAGCTCATTGGAGATAACGTTATGACCCGCGGGTCCGTCGACCAGAACTTCCTGTTCACGCTCGGTGAACTCTACCGCCTCTTGCGGGTCTATGCCGACAAGGAGGCATCGCGCTTCGGCATCACCCGCGCTCAATGGGCGGTCCTGGCCAAGGTCGAGCGCAGCGAGGGCATGAAGCAGTCGGAACTCGCCGAGTTGCTGGAGATGCAGCCGATCACGCTGACGCGCCTGATCGACAAGCTCTGCGACAGCGACTGGATCGAGCGCCGCAGCGACGCCTCGGACCGCCGCGTCAAGCGCCTCTATCTCAAGAAGGCCGGCCGTGCGCTGCTCGGCAAGATGAGCGGCCTGAAATCGGAACTCACGGCGAACGCACTCGACGGCATCAGCCCGGCGGACGCCCACCGTCTCCTCACCCAACTCGAATCCATCAAGGAAAACGTGCGTAACGCGATCCAGACATCCGGCGCGGAACAAGCGCGTAAGGAGCAGCGCTATGGCTGATCAGGTCCTCAAGTTCCAGCCCGAGCAGAAGAGCGACAGCGGCAAGCCCACCAAGAAAGCCGGTACCGATCCGCGCCGCCGCCTGGTGGCGGGCCTGCGCCGCTATCGCCGCGTCCTGCTCCTGGTCGTGCTGCCGCTCGTCGTCGCCGTCGGCGGCCTCACCTTCTATCTGAACGGCGGCCGCTATGTCGGCACTGACGATGCCTATGTCGGCGCGCAGAAGGTCCTGGTGACGCCCGACATCTCCGGCAAGATCCAGAAGGTCGTCGTGAGGGAAGGCCAGATCGTCAAGCAAGGCGACGAGCTGTTCGAGATCGATCCCGTGCCGTTCCGCCTCGCGGTGGACGAGGCGAGGGCGCAGCTGATGCAGGCGCAGTCGACCTATGACAACCTCCGCGCCAACATCAAGATCTACGGCGACATGCTCAACCTTGCGCAACAGGGCGTCGACCTGAAGCAGCGCGACGTCGAGCGCAAACAGGCGCTGGTGAAGAACAGCTACGGCTCGCAGCTCGACCTCGACAACTCCGCGAACGCGCTGGTCACGTCAGGTTCGATCGCGCAATACGTCAAGCAGCAGATCTCGACGGCCAAGACGCAGCTGCTCGGCGAGACCGACCTGCCGCTGGAGAAATTCCCGCCTTACGCGCAGGCCAAGTCCAAGCTCGACAATGCCGAGCGCAATCTCGACCACGCCGTGGTGCGGGCATCGATGGGCGGCGTTGCGACGCAGGTCGAGCAGATTCAGCTCGGCCGCTACGTCACCGCCGGCACGCCGGTGTTCTCCATCATCGACGTCGCCCACCCCTGGGTCGATGCCAATCCGAAGGAGAGCGACCTCACCCACGTCACCGAGGGACAGCCTGTGACCCTCGAGGTCGACGCGTTCCCGAACCACGTCTTCAAGGGCAAGATCGGTTCGCTCTCGCCCGGCACCGGCGCGCAATTCGCGATCCTGCCGCCGCAGAACGCCACCGGCAATTTCGTCAAGGTGGTACAGCGCGTGCCTGTCAGGATCTATTTCGACGAGACCGACAAATACGTGCGGAAGCTGAAGGCCGGCATGAGCGTCTACGCCACCATCGACACCGGCCACAAGCGCTCGCTCGCCGGCCTGTTCGGATTGTCGGCGACAGCGAACCAGGACAAAGACCAGGACAAGGACTGATCCGATGTCCGGCCCCAATGCCAGCCTGATGGTCCCCGGCCTGCGCAGGAACATGGTGACGATCTGCGCCATGACCGCGACCATCATGCAGGCGCTGGACACCACCATCGCCAACGTCGCCTTGCCCTACATGCAGGGCTCACTGTCGGCCTCGCAGGACCAGATCAACTGGGTCTTGACCTCCTACATCGTCGCCGCCGCGATCATGACGGCGCCGGTCGGCTGGATCGCCAACCGCTTCGGCCGCAAGCGCATCTTCATCATCTGCGCCGCCGGCTTCACCTTCGCATCCGTGCTGTGCGGGCTCGCGCAGGACATCAACCAGATGGTGCTGTTCCGTCTGCTGCAAGGCGTGTTCGGCGCGGCCCTGGTGCCGCTGTCGCAATCGGTCATGCTCGATTATTACACGCTCCAGGAACGCGCCAAGGCGATGTCGATCTGGGGCATGGGCGTGATGATGGGCCCGATCATGGGCCCCTCGCTCGGCGCCTGGCTGACCGAGACCTATTCCTGGCACTGGGTGTTCTTCGTCAATTTGCCGTTCGGCGCCGTCACCGTGCTCGGCCTGATCGTCTTCATGGACGAGACCCGGAAGGATATCAGCCTCAAATTCGACTGGTTCGGCTTTGCCGCGCTGGCGGTCGCGATCGGCTCGCTTCAACTCGCGCTGGACAGGGGCGAGCAATTGGGCTGGCTCGAATCCGGCGAGATCATCGCAGAGTTCATCGTCTCGGCCGTCGCCTTCTACTTCTTCCTCGCGCACTCCTTCACGACGTCGACGCCGTTCATCCGCTTCGCGCTGTTCAAGGATCGCAATTTCGTCACCGGCTGCATGTTCATGGTCGTGATGGGGCTCGTGCTGTTCTCGACCATGGCGCTGGCCTCGCCCTACATGCAGAACGTGATCGGCTATCCCATCATCACCGCCGGCCTGCTGCTGGCGAGCCGCGGCTTCGGCACCTTCTTCGCCATGATGCTGGTCGGCCGCATGATGCGTTATTTCGAGGCACGCACGCTGATCATCACCGGCCTGACGCTGACCGCGGGCTCGCTGTTCCAGATGACCGGGTGGACCGACCTGACCCAGGTGCCGGAGATCGTCACCGTCAGCGTCATCCAGGGCTTTGGCTTCGGCCTCGTCTTCGTGCCGCTCTCGACGGTGGCGTTCCTGACATTGTCGAACGAGCTGCGTACCGACGGCACGGCGATGCTGACCCTGATGCGAAACGTGGCGAGTTCGGTCGGCATCTCCGTCGTCATCGCCCAGCTGACCCAGGGAACGCGGCGGACCTACGCGATCCTGTCCGAATACATCAACCCGTTCAACCACGCGCTCCAGATGCCCAGCGTCAGCGGCATGATCGATCTCTCCACCGACGCCGGCCGCGCCATGGCCGACAGAATGGTCAGCGTGCAGGCGCAGATCATCGCCTTCGCGCACGACTACCAGCTGGTGATGTTTTTCATCCTCTGCACCATCCCGCTCGCCTTGTTGATCGGCTCGACCAAGGCCACGCTGCGCAAGCAGGCCGCGGGGCCGGAACATGCGGTGATGGAGTAGCCACTGGCGTCATGCCCCGCGAAGGCGGGGCATCCAGTACGCCGCGGCTTCTCCGAAGCCCACAAACGTCTCTGGAATACTGGGTCGCCCGGTCAAGCCGGGCGACGACAGCGAGCAGGCGGCACGAGTTACTACAGTAACTCCTCGCAGCCCAAATCCTCGACCGCCATCATCACCCGCTCCAGATTGTTCCACCAGATCACCGGCGGGATGTTGATGCTCCACTGCCAGACCGGCTTGGTGATGTGCCAGAGCACGGACCAACGGTAGTCGCGATCGAGCGCACCTCGCGTGTAGCCCGTGATGCCGCTTTCGATCAGCGTGTCATGATAGAAATTGAGCAGCGAGCGTTCGAGCGCCTGCCGTCGCTCCGGGTACCATTGCATCGCCATCATGTAGGCGAGATCGTTGGTCGGGACGTCGATGCCCCACAGGTCGAAGTCGAAGATGCGCGCGGTATCGGCGACACCGGTGCGGGGCAGCAGGAAATTCCAGCTATGGGCATCACCATGGGTGATGCTGAGATGACGGCGCGAATGATAGCGCTCGGATAGCCGGGCCGACTGATCGATGAGGCGACGGTAGATGAGGCGTCGCTCCTCGCTGAGGCGGTCACCGAGCAAATCGGCAAAGCGGTCGTAATGACCTGCAAACGCCTCCATGTGCTGCGTGCTGTCTTCGGTGCTCGCCCAGCTGCCGACGGTCTCGCCGAGATCGGGATGGTCCCACCAGGCCGCATGCCAGCGCGCCAGCGTCGTGACGATCGCGATCGCCTGCTCGCGTGACGGCGGCAGCGGCCATTGCGTTGCGACCTCGTGGCTGTCGGTGAGATCCTCGAGCAGCAGGTGCCAGGCGAGGCTTTCTTCGTCGAAATGCGCGTCGAAGCAGCGCGGCACCAATCCCAGCGGCATCTTCGGCGCAGGCTGCGTGTAGTACGCCACCTCGTGCCGGCCGGCATTGGCGAGCGTCTGCGCAAACGCGGAATTGGCGGTCTTCAGGATCAGTGATTGCGGCGCACCGGCGGATTCCCCGACATAGCGCAGGCCGAGGCGGACGATGTGTGACACGACGGTGTCACGCTGATGCAGCACCTTCACCTCGCGCACCGCGCCAGCGTCCAGCACGCCACCCCTGCGCAGCGCAGCCGTCAGTTGGGCGGGCTCAACGACCGCCGGCAGTTGTGGAGGTGTCATGACCACGATGCCCCTGTCCCGCGCCATACTGCACGATCACGACCCCACACACCAGTTGCAGACCCGGCGCCCGGCTCAAGCCGCGGCGGTCGAGTCGCGCACGGTCCGGACGACGACCGACCGCAGCGATTCCAGGTTGGCCGCCATGCCCGCAATCGCCTGCCTCACCTCCGTGGCGCGCTCGTCCACCGAGGCGGCGTCGCGGCTGACATTGGCGATCTTGGCCGAGACCTCCTTCGCAGCGGATGCCGATTCGGAAATCGACCGCGCGATCTCCCGCGTTGCGGAGTCCTGCTCCTCCATCGCCGCCGCGACCGAGGTCGCCACGCCGTCGATCTCGACGATGTGGCCTCCCATCGTCTCGACGGCATCGACTGCGGCCTGGGTCGAGGCCTGCACCTCGGCGATCAGGCGCCCGATCTCTTCGGTGGATTTGGCGGTCTGGTCGGACAGGGATTTCACTTCGGCCGCAACCACCGCAAAGCCGCGGCCGGCCTCGCCGGCCCGCGCGGCCTCGATCGTGGCATTGAGCGCCAGGAGGTTGGTCTGGCCGGCGATGCCGCCAATAAGGTCGGAGACCTCCGCAATCTTCTTCACCGCGCCCGCCAGCGCCTGGATGGTCGAACGCGCCTGCTCGCGGCCGGCGACCGCCGATTTCGTGACAGTGCTGGTCCGTGCCACCTGGGTTGCGATGTCCCGGATCGAGGCGCTCAGTTGTTCGGCGGCGGCCGAGACGGTCTGCGAGCTGCCCAGCGCCTGGGTGGAGGCCGAGGCCACCGCCTGCGACTCCGCGGACAGCGACCGGGCGATCTCGGACAGGCTGGAGGCGGCCCGTTCGACGCCCTGGCTTGCCACGCTGGCGGAATCGACCGAGCGGCCGGTCTCGCGCTCGACGGTCTCGGCCATCTGGTGCAGGGCGCCACGCTTGGCCGTCGCGGCCTCCTGCTCCTTCCGCAACTGCTCCTCGCGCAGCCGCGAATTCTCGATCGCCCCCTGCTTGAAAACCTGGAGCGCACCCGCCATCGAGCCGACCTCGTCCTGGCGGTGCGCGAAGGGGATGTCGGCGGCGAGATCGCCGGTCGCAAGCTTCTGCATCGTGTCCGTCATGCGCACGATCGGGCGTACCACGCCAAGCGCGACGCCGAGCAGGCCTGCGGCAATGAAGGCCAGGACGGCTGCGGAGACTCCGAGGAGAATGTAGAGGATCGAGCTGTCGCGCTCGGCGGCCAGCTTCTCCATGTCCGCATTCTGCTTGTTGGCGCTCTCGACGATGCTGTCGATGACGGCGCGGTGCGCGGTATAGGCGTCCTTGAGCTGCGCATAGGCACGTTCGGCGCCGGCCACGTCCTTGGCTTTGAGGGCCGGCAGGAGCTGGTCGGACAAAAGCTTCCAGAATTTCTGCACCTCGGCGTCGGATTTCGACACCAGCGCCGTCTTCAGATCGGTGGAGAGGCTGGAGGTGGTCCAGAATGCCTTGCGCTCATCGTAATCCTTGCGGAGCTGGACCAGGCGTTCGCCATGGGCCGACAGCTGGTCCGGCTCGCGCATGGCGAGCGTGGCCTCGAGATAGGCCTCGATCACATATTCGGGCGGCGGCAGGATATCCGCGATGAGGTCGTTGCCGAGCTTGATGTCGGAGTAAAGCGGACCGCCGACCTTGAGCTCGCGCAGGGCGTAAAGGCTGGTCGAGACGACGGCAGTAAAGCCGATGGCGAGCACGATCCCGAATGCAATGACTGCAGAAGAAAGCGAGAGACGAATTTTCATGAAACAATCCAATGGCGCAGGTCGAAATCCGAACGGACCCTAAACAACTGCGGTAAACACGGGATTGCTTCGCGCGGAAATTGTATCCCGCGGGCACCGGAAAATTACGAAAAGAGGACGTCAGTCGGTCGTTTTTGAGTCAGCGAGACCGACTCGGGGCACGAACAGAAACGTCTCAGGCCCGATGAAACGCAGCAACCAGCTCAGTTGCGCTGGATGAGAAACGCGTGGCGGCTGTCGATATCGCCGCCACGCGTTGCTGCCTCACATGTCGAAGAAGACCGTCTCGTCGTCGCCCTGAAGCCGCAGGTCGAGCCGATAGACCGCCTTCCCCGTCTCGCGCGCCGCGATCAGCGTCGCGCGGCGATCGGCCGGCACCAGTCCCAGCACGGGATCGGCGGCATTGCCGGCCTCGTCGCTGAAATAGATGCGGGTGTAGAGATGCCGCAGCATGCCGCGACCGAACACCGCAAGGACGATGTGCGGCGCCTGTGGCTTGCCGTCGGGATCGGGCACCGCGCCCGGCTTGATGGTGTCGAAGGAATAATTGCCGTCCTTGTCGGTGCCGCAGCGGGCAAAGCCGCGGAAGCTCGCATTGGGCAGCGCGCGCTTGTCCTGCGGGTCGGCGAAGCGGCCCTGCGCGTCCGCCTGCCAGATCTCCAGCATGACGTCGGGCACCACGACGCCGTCGCCGTCGAACACGCGGCCTTCGATGCGGACGCGATCCCCGGTGACGTCGGGCGTCAGCGTCGAATTGGTGAACGCGTCGTTCCAGGCGTATTCGCCGGTCGGTGTCAGGCCGTATTTGAAGAACGGACCGACGGTCTGCGATGGGGTAATACCGTTGTCCTGCACTTAAGTGTTCTCCATTGGCGTGGCGTTCTTGCCGCGCAGCACGATGTCAAAGCGGTAGCACAGCGCCCATTCGGGCTGCGTGTTCTCGAGGTCGAATGACGACACCATCCGCGCCCGCGCCTTCTCGTCCGGCACCGAGTTGAAGATCGGGTCGAACGGGAACAGCGGGTCAGCAGGGAAATACATCTGCGTCACGAGCCGCGTGACGAAGGAATGGCCGAACACCGACAGATGGATATGCGCGGGACGCCAGGCGTTGTGGTGATTGCCCCAGGGATAGGCGCCAGGCTTGATGGTGACGAAACGGTAGTAGCCGGCGGCATCGCTCACGGTGCGGCCCGCGCCCGTAAAATTCGGATCGAGGGGCGCCGGGTGCTGGTCGCGGACATGGACGTAGCGGCCGCAGGAATTGGCCTGCCAGATCTCGACCAGCGAGTTCGGCACGCCGCGGCCGTCCTCGTCGCGCACATGGCCGTGCACGATGATGCGCTCGCCGATCGGCTCGCCGGTATGCTGGGTGGTGAGATCGGCATCGCCCTCGCGCACGGTCTCGTGGCCGTAGACCGGGCCGGTCAATTCCGACAGCGTGTGCCGCATCGGGATCAAGGGCTTGTTCGGCGCGCGCTTGATCGAGCTCTTGTATTCGGGCGACAGCGGCAGCGGATGCGCCTTGTTGCTATCGACGGGATAGATGAATGTCATTGGCGAACTCCTCCCCGGCCATTTTGCTCCGGCCGGTCAACGCTTCCCCCGATCATTATAGAACATAACTAATCTAGGGAAGCGGGTTTGGCAGCTGTCCTGCGCCCGGCTGGACCGCCCTATTTGATCGGCGGACGCGGCAGTACGGCCTCACCGGCCTCCAGCCGGTAGGTGTGGTCGAGCGAATACCAGGGGGTCGGGACGTCTCGTGCGGTTGGATGCGGCGTGTCGTGGCGCTGGAACTTGCCGATCAGTGCCTGCGTCACCCCGAACTGCACGTCGCTGTCGATATGCGGGTCGGCGGGGTCGTAGACCTGCGAGATCAGCACCTTGAATCCGGGCTTGAAGATCAGCGCGTGCAGATGCGCGGGCCGATAGGGATGCCGGCTCTGCGCCTCGAGGAGGCGCCCGACCACGCCATTGGTCGGGATGGGATAGCCCACCATCATCACCGAGCGGAAGGCGAAGCGTCCGTCCTGGTCGGTCGTGAACTTGCCGCGCAGGTTCATGTCGGCCTGATCAGGGTCCTGGTTCTCGTAGAGACCGACCGGCGAGGCGTGCCAGACATCGACCTCCGCATCGGCGACGGGACGGCCGTCCCTGTCGACGACGCGGCCGCTGACGAACAGCGGCGCACCCGGCGTTTCCGAGCGGACGATCGAGCCGCCATTCTCGACCCGCGGCGAGTTCAACCGCCAGAAAGGGCCGAGCAGCGACTGATCGGTTTCGGTATTGCCCTGATCACCGTTGTTGAGCAGGCACACCAGCGGCGAGACGCCGAGCGAGCCCGCCATCAGCACGACTTCGTTGTGCGTGTCGGTCGTGAGCTTGCCGAGTTCGGCCACGATCGCGGTCGCGTCCCGAAACTCCTTCTCGGTCAGGCGGACATCGCGGACGAAGGCGTGCAGATGCTTGACCAGGGAGACCATGATCTGGCGCAGCCGCGGATCGGACGTCCGCTCCATCACCGCCAGTGCAGCGGCCGTGACGTCCTGCTCGCGCTCGATGATCATGACACGGCCCTCGAAAGGCCCTCTCCCCGTTTGCGGGGAGAGGGAGAAGAGAAAGCTTAATTCAGCTTCTCGATCGCAACGGCAACGCCCTGGCCGACGCCGACGCACATGGTGGCCAGCGCCAGCTTGCCGCCGCGCTTTTCCATGCCGTGGACGGCGGTGAGCGCGAGGCGCGCGCCGCTCATGCCGAGGGGATGGCCGAGCGCGATGGCGCCGCCATGCGGATTGACGAAATCGGCATCGTCGGCAACGCCGAGCTGGCGCATGCAGGCGATGCCCTGCGAGGCGAAGGCCTCATTGAGCTCGATCAGGTCGAAATCACTGATCTTCTTGCCGAGGCGTTCCATCAGCTTGCGGGTCGCCGGCACCGGGCCGATGCCCATGATGCGCGGCGGCACGCCGGCCGAGGCGAGGCCGAGGATGCGGGCGCGCGGGGTGAGGCCATGCTTCTTCACGGCGGCTTCGGAGGCCAGGATCATCGCGGCGGCGCCGTCATTGACGCCGGAGGCGTTGCCGGCAGTCACGGTGCCGGGATTGCGCACGATCGGCTTCAGTTTTGCCAGACCTTCCAGCGTCGTCTCGGGGCGCGGATGCTCGTCCTTGTCGACCGTAATCGGGCCGGCCTTGCCGCCGGGGATGGTGATCGGCGTGATTTCCTCGGCGAAATAACCCGCCGCGATCGCTGCGCCCGCGCGCTGCTGCGAGCGGATGGCGAAGGCGTCCTGGTCGGCGCGCGAGACCTGGAATTCCTCGGCGACGTTCTCGCCGGTCTCCGGCATGGCGTCGACGCCATACTGCGCCTTCAACAGCGGATTGATGAAACGCCAGCCGATGGTGGTGTCAAAAATCTCGGCGGAGCGCGAGAAGGCTTCCTGCGCCTTGCCCATCACGAAGGGCGCGCGGGTCATGGATTCGACGCCGCCCGCGATCGCAAGCTCGATCTCGCCGGAGCGGATGGCGCGGCCGGCCGCACCGACCGCGTCGAGGCCGGAGGCGCAGAGCCGGTTGAGGGTCTGGCCGGGAACCGAATCCGGCAGGCCTGCAAGCAGCAGCGCCATGCGGGCGACGTTGCGGTTGTCCTCGCCGGCCTGGTTGGCGCAGCCGAAGAAGACTTCGTCGACCTGTGCCCAATCGAGATTGGGATGCTTGGCCATCAGCGCCTTGATCGGGGCTGCCGCGAGGTCGTCGGCGCGCACCTTGGCGAGCGAACCGCCGAAACGGCCGATCGGGGTCCGCACGGCATCGCAGATAAAGACGTCACGCATCGTTGTTCTCCCTGAATGCCGCGGTCCGGCCCAAATTCTTCAATGTCCGCGGAGTTTTAGGAGGGCGCCCGCGGCAGGTCAATTGACGGTTTCTTGCGTGTTCCGAGGGGTGCGCACGCTGCCAATGCATGCCGCGGTGCGGACAACGTGGAAAACCTCCCCTCGCCGGCCAAACCGGTAGGAGCAGGAGGCGAAATTTTGTAGGTTGCGCCGCCCATGACAATGCAACAGCCGATACCTGTGCCGCCCCCTGACGAAGCGCCCACGCCGCCGGCGGAAGCTGCCGCGCGCGTCACGCCGATGATGGAACAGTACCTTGAAATCAAGGCGGCGCATCAGGGCCTGCTGCTGTTCTACCGGATGGGCGACTTCTACGAGCTGTTCTTCGAGGACGCCGAGATCGCCTCGAAGACGCTCGGCATCGTGCTGACCAAGCGCGGCAAGCATCAGGGCGCCGACATCCCGATGTGCGGCGTGCCGGTCGAGCGCTCCGAGGATTATCTGCATCGCCTGATCAGCGCCGGCCACCGGGTCGCCGTGTGCGAGCAGACCGAGGATCCCGCCGCCGCCAAAGCGCGCGGCAACAAGAGCGTGGTGCGTCGTGGCGTGGTGCGGCTGGTCACGCCGGGCACGCTGACCGAGGACACGCTGTTAGACGCGCGCGCCAACAATTATCTGCTGGCGATCGCGCGTGCCCGCGCCTCCGGTGGCGGCGACCGCTTTGGCCTCGCCTGGATCGACATCTCGACCGCCGAATTCACGGTGATGGAATGCTCTAGCGGCGAGCTCGCCGCGACGCTGGCACGCATCAATCCGAACGAGGCGATCGTCACCGACGCGCTCTATAATGACAGCGAGCTCGGACAGACCTTGCGCGAACTGCCGGCGGTGACGCCGCTGACCCGCGACGTCTTCGATGGCGCCACCGCCGAGAAGCGGCTATGCGATTATTTTGCCGTCGCGACCATGGACGGGCTGGCGCAACTGACGCGGCTGGAAGCGACCGCCGCAGCCGCCGCCGTCACCTATGTCGACCGCACCCAGGTCGGCAAGCATCCGCCGCTGTCGCCGCCGGCGCGCGAGGCCTCGGGCGCGACCATGGCGATCGACCCCGCCACCCGCGCCAATCTCGAACTGACGCGAACGCTCGCGGGCGAACGCCGCGGCTCGCTGCTCGACGCGATCGACTGCACGGTGACCTCGGCCGGCTCGCGCCTGCTGGCGCAGCGGCTGGCCGCGCCTCTGACGGACGCGCCCGCAATCGCGCGGCGGCTCGATGCCGTCAGCGCCTTCGTTGCGGACTCCGCTGCGCGTGAAGACATCCGCAGCATCCTGCGCGGCGCGCCCGACATGTCGCGGGCGCTGGCCCGCCTTTCGGTCGGCCGCGGCGGACCGCGCGACCTCGCCGGCCTGCGCGACGGCATCATCGCCGCCGACCAGGTGCTGACGCGCCTCGGCGAGCTCGACCAGCCGCCGCAGGAAATCGCGGTGGTGATGGCGGCCTTGCAGCGTCCGTCGCGCGAGCTCGCCGCTGAATTCGCAAGTGCCCTCGATGACCAGCTGCCGCTGATCAAGCGCGACGGCGGCTTCGTGCGTCAGGGCTACGAACCCGCGCTCGACGAAACGCGAAGCCTGCGCGATGCCTCGCGCCTCGTGGTGGCCTCGATGCAGGCGCGCTACGCCGATCATACCGGCGTGAAGGGCCTCAAGATCCGGCACAACAACGTGCTCGGCTATTTCGTCGAGGTCACCGCGCAACACGGCGACAAGCTGATGTCGGCGCCGCTGAATGCGACCTTCATCCATCGCCAGACGCTGGCGGGCCAGGTGCGCTTCACCACCTCGGAGCTCGGCGAGATCGAGGCCAAGATCGCCAATGCCGGCGACCGCGCGCTCGGACTCGAGCTCGAGATCTTCGAGCGGCTGTCCGCGAAGGCGCTTGATATCAGCGACGATCTGCGCGCCGCCGCCCACGCCTTCGCGCTGCTCGACGTTGCGACCTCGCTGGCCAAGCTCGCGGTCGACGACAATTATGTGCGGCCGGACGTTGACGGCTCCCTCGGCTTTGCGATCGAGGCGGGCCGCCATCCCGTGGTCGAGCAGGCCTTGAAGCGCAATGGCGAGCCATTCATTGCCAATGCCTGCGATCTCTCGCCAACACCGGCGCAAAAATCCGGCCAGCTCTGGCTGCTGACCGGTCCCAACATGGCCGGTAAATCGACCTTCCTGCGCCAGAACGCGCTGATCGCGCTCCTGGCGCAGATCGGCAGCTTCGTGCCGGCGACGCGCGCGCGGATCGGCATCATCGACCGCCTGTTCTCGCGCGTCGGCGCCGCCGACGACCTCGCGCGCGGCCGCTCCACCTTCATGGTGGAGATGGTCGAGACCGCGGCGATCCTGAACCAGGCCGGCGAGCGCGCGCTCGTGATCCTCGACGAGATCGGCCGTGGTACGGCCACCTTCGACGGCCTCTCGATCGCCTGGGCCGCGATCGAGCATCTGCACGAGAGCAACCGCTGCCGCACGCTGTTCGCGACGCATTATCACGAGCTGACCGCGCTCTCGGCAAAACTGCCGCGGATGTTCAACGCGACGGTGCGGGTGAAGGAATGGCAGGGCAATGTCGTGTTCCTGCACGAGGTGCTGCCGGGCTCGGCCGACCGCTCCTACGGCATCCAGGTCGCCAAGCTCGCAGGCCTGCCGCCGGCCGTGATCACGCGCGCCAAATCGGTGCTGGCGAAGTTGGAAGCGCAAGATCGCGGCCAGACCGCACGTGCGCTGGCCGACGATCTGCCGCTGTTCGCCGTGCCCTCGCGCGCCGCCGCCGAGGCCGCACCGCCGACCGAGGCCGAGCTATTGATGGACGCCGTGAAGGCCCTCCACCCGGACGAGATGTCCCCGCGCGAGGCGCTGGATGCGCTCTATGCGTTGAAGGCCAAGCTGCCGAAGCAGTGACGGTGCCGTAGGGTGGGCAAAGCGCAGCGTGCCCACCATTCAACGACCAATTCGCGGAAAGATGGTGGGCACGGCGCGCGAAGAGCGCACCTTTGCCCACCCTACGACTTCTGCGCGCTTGGCTTACGCCCTTGCCGCCATCGCAGCAGCCTCCGCGGCGGCGCGCTGCATGCTGGTGGACATCTCGTTCGTGACCGTGCTCTGCTCCTCGACGGCGGCGGCTGTCGAGGTGACGTATTCGCTGACGTTGTTGATGGCCTGCTTGATCGAGCCGAGCGCGCTGACGACGTCGCCGGAGATGCCGTTGAGGCTGCCGATCTCCTGGCCGATCTTGTCGGTCGCCTGTCTCGCCTGATTGGCGAGGCTCTTCACCTCGGAAGCGACCACCGCGAAGCCGCGGCCAGCCTCGCCGGCGCGCGCCGATTCGATCGTGGCGTTGAGCGCGAGCAGGTTGATCTGACTGGTAATGCTGTTGATCATCTCGATGATGCCGCTCATCGCCTTCGCCGCCTCGGTCAGCCGCTGCGCCTGCGCGTCGGCAGAGGCAACCTGCTCCACCGCGCTCATCGCGGTCTCGCGGGACTTGGTCATCGCTTCGGAGATCTCGCGCACCGACGCGTTCAGCTCCTCCGAGCCTGCGGCGACCGATTCCATCATGCCGCGGACGCGCTCATTGCCCATGCGGACCAGCACCTGCCGCGTGGTGTCAGTGGCGTATTTCACGACCTTGAACGGCTTGCCGTTGAGATCGAGGATCGGGTTGTAGGAGGCCTGGATGTAGACCTCCTTGCCGCCCTTGCCGATGCGCTTGTATTCAGCCGCCTGGTACTGGCCGCGATTGAGCGTTGCCCAGAACTCGCGATAGGCAGCGCCGTCGCGCTCCGACGGCTCGACGAACATGCTGTGATGCTTGCCCTTGATCTCGGCCAGCGAATAGCCGAGCGTGCCGAGAAAATTGGCATTGGCGGTGATGATCGTGCCGTCCATGTTGAATTCGATCACGGCCTGCGCCTTGTCGATCGCCGAGATCTGACCAGCGAGGTCGGCGTTCTTCAGCTTCTCCGCGGTGACGTCGGTCGCAAATTTGGCAACGCCGAACGGCTTGCCGTTCTCGTCGAGCAGCGGGTTATAAGAGGCGAGGATCCAGACCTCGCGGCCGCCCTTGCCGATACGTTTGTATTCGCCCGCCTGGTATTCACCGCGGTTGAGCCTGGCCCAGAATTCGCGATAGGCCGCGCTGTCGCGCTCAGCGGGGGCTACGAACAGGCTGTGATGCTTGCCCTCGATCTCGGCCAGCGAATAGCCGAGCGCCTGGCAGAAATTCTGGTTCGCAGTCACGATAGTGCCGTCGAGCTTGAACTCGATGACGGCCTGGGCGCGGCCGATGGCGGACACCTTGGAGGCTTCCGTCATGGCATTGATCTTCTTCGCGGTGATATCGGTCGCGATCTTCACGACCTTGATCGGCTTGCCGTCGCCGTCAAGCACGGGATTATACGACGCCTCGATCCAGATCTCGCGACCGCCCTTTGCAATCCGTTTGAACTCCGCGGCCTGGAACTCGCCGCTCTTCAACGCGGACCAGAACGCCTTGTACGCCGCGCCGCCTCGCTGATCGGCGGGCACGAACATGGAGTGATGCTTTCCCTTGATCTCCTCCAGCCCATAGCCCAGGGTTTTCAGGAAATTCTCGTTCGCGGTGAGGATGGTGCCATCCAGTGCAAATTCGATCGTCGCCTGCGAACGGCCGATGGCGTCGAGCTGTGCCTGGGCATTTCCATGGGAATTACGACCAAACATCAAAACATCTCCAGAATGGATCGCATGGTGCCGCAGCGCAACGCGCCTCAAAGACAGGCGAGCGGACGCCCTCGGACAGACCGAGCGTTGGAATATGACTAGCTGTGAACTATGTGGGTCCGTTCACGCATACAGAGGACCCGCCTTGATGCCCATGTCCGCCCAAACGCGGAAACGACAACCGACGAGTAGCTTTACGGGGAATGCACCAAATTTAGATTAATGCACCTATCGGAATCGGGCAGCCAATCTCCGAAGAAATACGGAGTGATGGAACCGAAAATGGCCGGCGGAAGAAACGGCCGAAACGCGAATTAGCAACGATCAAATCGATACTTAGCGACGTCGCGACATGAACGGATTGCGGCCCCGCGCGCGCTTTTCCGCGCGACTACCGTCCAGGATGCTGCCCCATTAACGCAACGCCTTCCGGCGGCCGTCAGCGGCCCGCCCTGGCAAACGGCTCGATCAACTTCAAGGTGGCGGCGAGGCGGATGCTGCGCTTGCCGGCGAGCGCGATCGCTTCCATGTCGGCGCCCTTGTCATCGCAGTGGCCGGAGAAGCCGATGCCCACCTCATAGCCACCGAACAAGGGATGCTCGCTCTTTGCCAGCGTGTGTTCCTGATTGACGAATTCACCTTTCCAGCGACCGTTCGCCGAAGAATAGGCGCCGAGATAATAGAAGAAAGCATCGCCGCCGAGGATGCGGCCGTCGCGCAGCAACATCACGCCGGTATGGCCACCGGTAATTCCATCCAGCATCCGGATGTCGATCGAATAGAGTCCGCTGACGATGCCGCCCTCGCCGACCGCACCGGGCGGGGGAACGTCCTCGTCGCCGAGCGGCGTCATCACGGCGCGAAACACCGAGGCGTCCTCGACCACTTCTCCCTCGAAGCGGTAGAGCTTGCCCTGCGGTCGACCGCGAATACTGATTGTGACGGCGTCGGAACTGACCAGCGACCTGTGCTGCGGCGACCGGCTGTGGCGCTTCGTCCGGAGCCTGGCGACGATTTCGCCGTCCACAATCTCGTAGGTGCCGAAGTGGGCGAAGGCCGTGTTGCCGCCAAGCATTTTCCCGGCATGGGCGTACAGCACGCTGCGGCCGGAGCCGTCGTTGATATCGTATTCGACCTTGTACAATCCCTCCACCGCACGCCCCGATCTTGCTCTGTTGCCAGTTTAGCGGGTCTGCCAGCCCGGGTAACTAACTATCCTGACGCAGGGCTGAGGTCCCAAGCGTAGCGTATCTCGCCTACGAAGCGCGGCGCGGCTGATGCATCGGCCTCTTCCGTCGTCCCATCCTCCACAGCGTCAGGTTCCAGCCGATGCAGGTGGCGAGTGCGCAACTCAAGCCGATCGCCGAGCCGAACTGCATGACGGCGACGTGCAGCACCGCAATTGCCAGACCGAAGCCGAGCAGGCCCCAGGCGGAGTTGGCGAGCACGGCGGCGGTCGGCGGGCCGCCGATGCGCGGATGCAGGATCACCATCATGCTGGTGAACACGATCGGGTAGAGTGCGATGACGCCGCTCACCCGCGGGCCGACCCAGCCCGAGGTCGAGACCACGATCGCGACCAGCGTCGCGACCAGCGAGGCGCGGAATGGAATGTCGTACCAGCGACGCGTCACCAGCGGCATCTTCACATGGCGGTATCGTGCGAGCAGCGGAATGCAGATGCCGAAGGCGACCAGGTTGACGGCGAGCCCGGCCGTCAAAGTCCAGTCGAACAGGCGGATGACGGAGGCCAGCACGATCCACACCGCGACCGCGCTGCCCGCGCTCACCAGCAGATTGTTCCGCTGCGCCAGCACGACATAGGTGAGCCCAAGGACGATCGTCGCGGCGTTGACCGGAAGGCTCGACAGCGCGCCTTGCGCGATGAAGGCGGCGTCATGGTCGAGCGCGAGGAAGACGTAGGAAGGACCGGCCGAGATCGGCAAGGTCGCCACCAGTCCGCCGATCACCGGACCGGTGCGCTCGGCAATGAACGACGCGGACACGACGAACGCCGCGGCGATCGCCATGCGCAGGACGAGGAGGATGATGAAGTGGAGCTCGGGGGGCATTTTTTTGCTTCTTACCCTCCCCTGGAGGGGTCCGAGACGAGCGAAGCTCGCTCGCGGGTCGGCTCGTATGGAGCGTAGCGAAATCAGAGACGGGGTGGGGTGACAGTCTCTCGACGGATACGGCGCCCGAGTGGAGAGATCACCCCACCCCGCTCGCGCTGCGCGCGATCGACCCTCGGGGAGGGTCAGGAAGTCACATCCGCTGCATCGACACCGAAACCTTCGGGCCGTTCTTGATGGTCTGGTAGACCACGCAATAGCGCTCGGTGAGTTTGAGCAGCAGATCGAGCTTGTCCTGCGGCGCGTCGGTGTCGACCTCGAAGCGCAGGCGGATCTCGGCGAAGCCGACCGGGGTCTCCTTGTCGACGCCGAGCGTGCCGCGGAAATCGAGATCGCCCTCGGCATAGACGTTGCCGGTCTTCAGCGGGATCTCGATGGCGGTCGCGACCGATTTCAGGGTGACGCCGGCACAGGCGACCAAGGCTTCCAGCAGCATGTCGCCGGAGCAGAGCTCGAGGCCGGAGCCGCCGGTGGCAGGATGCAGGCCAGCCATCGCGATGGCGCGACCGGTCTCGACCTTGCAGGCGATGCCTTCGCTGTCGGTCGAGCCCTTGGCCTTCAGCGTGATCATCGCGGTCTTGGGATCGGTCTTGTAGCGTTCCTTGATCGGGGCCTGCATCTGGCGCAGTGCTGCGGCGTCCATCTTGTTCTCTCCCGGAAAAATCGTCCCTCGATGTACCGGCTCAGAGAGAAAATGTCACCACCACATGGCCTGACCGGGACCCTGGGTTGCGTCACGGTCGGGCACGTTGCGGTCCAGCGAACGGTCGAGTGACGTCAGCACACTTCGCTTGAAATTCTCGAACAGCGGCGAATTGCGGTCGCGCGGCCGGCCCAGATTGATCTCGATCTGGTCGAACAGCCGGCCCGGCCGCGGCCGCATCACCAAAACGCGATCAGCCAGCACCACGGCCTCGTCGACGTCATGTGTGACGAGGATCAAGGTCGGCCGCGTATCGGCCCAGAGGTCGAGCAGATGATCCTGGAGATCCCTGCGGGTGAAGGCGTCGAGCGCGGAGAACGGCTCGTCGAGCAGCAGCACTTCCGGTTGCGGCACCAGCGCACGCGCGATCGCGACACGCTGCGCCTGCCCGCCCGAGAGCTCGCGCGGCCAGGCCTGCGCCTTGTCGGCGAGGCCGACGCGGGCGAGCGCGCGCGCCACCTTCTCGCGCCGCTCGGTCGCGGGCAGGTCGGCAAGGCCGAAGCCGATATTGTCGGCGACGCTGAGCCAGGGCAAAAGCCGCGGCTCCTGGAAGATGATGCCGATTTTTGCGTGCGGCGAACTGATCGCCTCGCTGTCGAGCGTCACCGTGCCTGCGCTCGCGCGATCGAGGCCGGCGATGGCACGCAGCAGCGTGGACTTGCCGCAGCCGGAGCCGCCGATGATGGCGACGATCTCGCCCTGCTTGATCTCGGCGGAGAAGCGCGCCAGCGCCTGCACGCCGTTGGGATAGGTCTTGCTGACCCGGTTGAGCGCCAGCATCGCGTTACGCTCCCTTCGCCCGCCCGAAGGCGTCCTGCCAGCGCAGGAACGGCGCGGCTCCGACCTCGATCAGCCAGTCGGTGAGCTTGCCGAGGATGGCGAAGATCACGATGGCGGCCAAAATCTGCGCGGGCTTGCCGAGCTGCTGGCCGTCGAGCAGGAGATAGCCGAGGCCTTCCGAGGCGCCGATCAGCTCGGCCGCCACCACGAACATCCAGCCCAGACCAAGGCCGACACGCAAGGACACCACATAGGCCGGCAGCACCGCGGGCAGCAGGATGCGGCGGATCATGGCGAACCCGGAGAGACGGAAGGTGCGGCCGACCTCGACGATCTTGCGATCGACGGAAAGGATCGCGCCCATCACGCCGAGATAGACCGGGAAGAACACGCCGACCGCGATCAGCGCGATCTTGGAGGTCTCGAAGATGCCGAGCCAGAGAATGAACAACGGCACCCAGGCCAGCGAAGGGATCGCACGCAGCGCCTGCACGGTCGGATCGAGCAGCCGCCGCGCCAGCGACCAATAGCCGGAGATGGCACCGAGCACGGTGCCCGCGATCACGCCGAAGGCGAAGCCGAGACCGACCCGCCACAGCGTCGCGGCGATGTGGCGGACCAGCTCGCCGGAGCGGGCGAGCTCGGTGATGGTCGCAAACACGCGCGAGGGCGGCGGCACCAGACGGCCGTTGGACCAGCCGGACCACACCACCAGCTCCCAGCCAAGCGCGAGGATGAGCGGCAGCAAGATTCCAAGCAACGGCCGCGCATAACGCGACAGCCGCGAGGGCGCGGCGACGCTTTCGGCCGGTTCCGAGGTCTGTTGCAGGACTGGCGCGTCGGAGATCATGGCCGGTAGGAAGCGCGTCTGGTCGGGGAATGCAAGGGCGCGCGGGCCGATCGCGGCGCCGTCTTCCCTTCTCCCCTTGTGGGAGAAGGTGGCGCGAAGCGCCGGATGAGGGGTTCGCTCCACTCGCAAAACTGCCCGTCAGGATAGAGACCCCTCACCCGGCTTCGCTGTCGCGAAGCCACCCTCCCCCACAAGGGGGGAGGGTAAGAAAGATCAATTCGTCGGCAGCGGGACCTGGTCGTCGATCAGGGCATCCAGCGTCGCCTTCACGTCGACCTTGGCGTCGACGACGCCGGCCTGCTGGAGCGCGAGGCCGGCAGCGAGGATCGACTCGCGCTGGGGTGCGCCGATGCGGCTGTGGGTGAGCTCGGTGCGCTCCTTGAGCTGCTTGTCGACGACCGCGTCCGGCAGCTTGGTCACGGCGATGAAGGTCTTCTTCAGGTCGTCGTAATTCGCCAGCGAATATTTGCGGGCCTCTTCATACACCGCGAGCACGCGGCGGGCGGCGTCCGGATAGTCCTTCAAGAACTGCTCGCGCACATTGAGGATGCCCCAGGTGTTGGCATCCGCCTTGCGATAAAACAGTTTTGCACCTTCCTCGACCTCGGCCTGCGCCATCATCGGATCGAGGCCGGCCCAGGCGTCGACGTCGCCGCGGATCAGCGCGGTCTTGCCGTCGGCGTGCTGGAGCAGCACCGGCGTGATGTCCTTCTCAGTCAGGCCTGCACCGAGCAGCGCGCGCACAAGGAAGATGTGCGGATCGGTGCCGCGCGTCACCGCGACGCGCTTGCCCTTGAGATCAGCAACGCTCGCGATCTTGGAATCCTTTGATGTCACCAGCGCCGTCCATTCGGGACGCGAATAGACGTAGATCGACTTGATGGGGTTCCCGTTGATCTTCGCCACCAGCGCCGCCGAGCCCGCGGTCGAGCCGAAATCGATCGAGCCGGCGTTGAGGAATTCGAGCGCCTTGTTGGAGCCGGCCGACTGCACCCAAATGATGCTGATACCGTCCTTGGCGAATTCCTTTTCCAGCAGCCCCTTCTGCTTCAGGACCATCGACACCGGATTGTAGGTCGCCCAGTCGATGCGGATTTCCTTGAGCGGATCCGCCGCCCGTGCCGCAGGGGTCATGGCGAGCGCAACAGCCCCCGCCAACAGAATGCGTCGTGTAATCCCGGTCATGCCCAGCCTCCTCAAAAACTTCATTGTTTTTCAATGAGTTATTTCTAGAGGTCAACGAGAAAATCGCTATCCCGAAAGCCCCTCGGCCGAGAACGATTTTGCCCGAGGCCGGCCTTTTCCAGCATGGAACGACTATTGCCAGAGAATGGCGGGTGACAGCGCCTGTCACCTCTTATATCCGGTGAGGCATGGACAGCGTCGCGACTGAGCACAAGGCCGAGGTGGACGATCGCTTCGACACCGCGCGGATCACCGCCGCGGTCGATGCGCTTGCCGAGAAGCATCAGGGACGTGAGGACACGTTCCGCACGGCCATGGCGCAATTGCTCAAGGCCGAGCTGATCGCAGCGCGCGCCGCGGCGCAGGCGATCCTGCTGAAGGACCGCCACGGAAGGCGCTGCGCCGAGCGGCTGTGCCACGTGCAGGACGAGATCATCCGCATCCTGTATTCGGCGGCGACCCGGCATCTCTACCGCTCGCCGATCCCGAGCGGCGCGGAGCGCATGGCGGTGGTCGCGACCGGCGGCTATGGCCGCGGCCTGATGGCACCGGAATCCGACATCGATCTCCTGTTCATCCTGCCCTACAAGCAGACCGCCTGGGGTGAGCAGGTGGCTGAGGCCATTCTCTACTGTCTCTGGGACATGGGGCTGAAGGTCGGGCACGCCACGCGCTCGGTTGATGAATCGATCCGGCAGGCGCGCGGCGACATGACCATCCGCACGGCGATCCTGGAAACGCGCTTCCTGACCGGCGACCAGCCGCTCTATGACGAACTGGTCGCGCGCTTCGACAAGGACGTGGTGCAGGGCACGGCGTCCGAATTCGTCACCGCAAAGCTCGCCGAGCGCGAGGAGCGCCACCGCCGCGGCGGCCAGTCGCGCTACCTGGTCGAGCCCAACGTCAAGGACGGCAAGGGCGCCCTGCGCGACCTGCACACGCTGTTCTGGATCGCCAAATACGTCTACCGCGTCCGTGATACCGACGAGCTGGTCGAGCGCGGCGTGTTCGACGCGCAGGAATACCGCACCTTCCGCCGCTGCGCCGACTTCCTCTGGTCAGTGCGCTGCAATCTGCACTTCTACTCCGGCCGCGCGGAGGAGCGCCTCTCCTTCGATCTCCAGCGCGAGATCGCGGTCCGGCTCGGCTACACCTCGCATCCCGGCATGCAGGACGTCGAGCGCTTCATGAAGCACTACTTCCTGGTCGCCAAGGAGGTGGGCAACCTCACCGCCATCCTCTGCGCCAAGCTCGAGGACCAGCAAGCCAAGCCCGCGCCGGTGCTGAGCCGGATGATGGCGCGGCTGCGCCCCGCCCCCGCGAAGCGCCGCGTCCCCGACAGCGACGACTTCCTCGTCGACAACAACCGCATCAACGTCGCCGCGCCCGACGTGTTCAAGCACGATCCAGTCAATTTGATCCGGATCTTCCGCCTGGCGCAGAAGAACAACCTCGCCTTCCATCCAGACGCGATGCGCGACGTGACGCGTTCGCTCGGCCTGATCAACGCGCAACTGCGCGAGAACCCGGAAGCCAACCGGCTGTTCATGGAGATCCTGACCTCCGACAACGCCGAGATCGTGCTGCGTCGGATGAACGAGACCGGCGTGCTCGGCCATTTCATCCGCGCCTTCGGCAAGATCGTCTCGATGATGCAGTTCAACATGTATCATCACTACACCGTCGACGAGCATCTGATCCGCTGCGTCGGCTTCCTGCAGGACATCGAGCGCGGCGGCATCGAGGAGTTCACGCTCGCCAGCGATCTCTTCCGCAAGATCCGGCCCGAGCACCGTGCGGTGATCTACATCACGACGCTGCTGCACGACATCGCCAAGGGACGGCCGGAGGATCACTCGATCGCCGGCGCCAAGGTGGCGCGCCGGCTGTGCCCGCGGCTCGGCTTCAGCGCGGCCGATACCGAGCTCGTGGCCTGGCTGATCGAGGAACATCTGACGATGTCCACGGTCGCGCAGTCGCGCGACCTCTCCGACCGCAAGACGATCGAGAATTTCGCCGCCGTGGTGCAGTCGGTCGAGCAGATGAAATTGCTCACGATCCTGACCACGGCCGACATCCGCGGCGTCGGCCCGGGCGTGTGGAACGGCTGGAAGGCGCAGCTGCTGCGCTCGCTCTATTATGAAACCGAACCGGTGCTGACCGGCGGCTTCTCGGAAGTCGACCGCGGCAAGCGCCTCACGGCCGCCTACGCCGAATTCCGCATGGCCTTCGCCGAGTGGCCGGCGGACGAGCTCGATGCCTATATCGGCCGGCACTATCCCGCCTATTGGCTCAAGGTCGAGCTGCCGCGAAAGATCCGCCATGCCCGCTTCGTCCGCTCCAGCGAACAGGCCGGCCACAAGCTCGCGATCAATGTCGGCTTCGACGAGGTGCGCGGCGTCACCGAGCTCACGATCTTCGCCGCCGACCATCCCTGGCTGCTCTCGATCATCGCCGGCGCCTGCGCCTCGGCCGGCGCCAACATCGTCGACGCGCAGATCTACACCACGACCGACGGCCGCGCGCTCGACACGATCTCGATCTCCAGGGAATACGATCGCGACGAGGACGAGGGAAGGCGCGCCACGCGCATCGGCGAGATGATCGAGGACGTGCTGGAAGGCAAGCTGCGGCTGCCCGAAGTGGTGGCGCGGCGCACCGTGCGCAGCAAGGCGCGGCCTTTCACGATCGAGCCGGAAGTGACCATCAACAACCAATGGTCCGACCGCTACACGGTGATCGAGATGTCCGGCCTCGACCGCCCCGGCCTGCTCTACGAGCTGACCACCGCGATCTCGAAGCTCAACCTCAACATCGCGTCGGCCCATGTCGCGACCTTCGGCGAGCGTGCCCGCGACGTGTTCTACGTCACCGACCTCCTGGGCGCGCAGATCAACGCGCCGACGCGCCAGTCCGCAATCAAGAGTGCGCTGACCCACGTGATGGCCGGCGACAAGGCGGTGCAGCCGGCGGCGTGAGGAGAGAGCTAAATCTCTACCCCCTCATGCCGCAGCAGCCAGCGCTTCCGCTCGAGCCCGCCGCCATATTTCACCAGCGAGCCATCCGCGCCGATCAGGCGGTGACAGGGCAGCACCACGCTGATCGGGTTTGAGCCGTTGGCATGGCCGACGGCACGAATGGCTTTGGGCATATCGATCCTTGCGGCCATCGCGCCATAGCTCATCGTGGTACCGGCAGGAATTTGCGCGAGCGCGGTCCAGACCCTTTGCTGGAAAGGCGTGCCGGCGATGCGCCATGCGACGCCCGAGAGCTGGCCGAGATCGCCTTCGAAATAACCCGACAGCGCCGTCCGCATCTCCGTCGGCGCAGGCAGATCGCTCAGATCCACGGCGCCGTATTGCAGGCGCAACAGCTCGCGCATGCGGTGCTCGTAGTCTTCCCAGTCGAGCGCACGCAAGGCGCCCTCGGCATCGGTGACGAGCAGCGCGATCCCGATCGGCGTCGTCAGGCGATCGAGGCCGAATCGTTCAGGCGGTTTGGTTGATCGAGCGGGCATTGCGACACCAGGCCATCGAAACACGCCATCGCACTTGCCATGCCGGCCGTGCTAACGTCCACCCGAAAGCTGACGCTTTGGGGGGCTCAACTTGATTCTAATCACCAATGTCCTGGTGGCGCTGGTCGCCGCACTGCACGCCTACTTCCTGATCCTGGAGATGTTTCTCTGGGACAAGCCGCTTGGCTTGAAGACATTCCGCAATACGCCCGAAAAGGCCGAGATCACGAAGGTGCTGGCGGCCAACCAAGGGCTCTATAACGGCTTCCTCGCCGCGGGGCTGATCTGGGGCCTCGTCCACGGCAACCCAGCCTTCGCGTTCCAGATCAAGGCATTCTTCCTGCTCTGCGTGATCGTGGCCGGAGCCTACGGCGCGGCGACCGTCAGCACCCGCATCCTGCTCGTGCAGGCGCTGCCGGCGGCGATCGCACTGGTTGCGCTGTTTCTGACCTGATTCTCGTGACCTGAGACGCTACGGCGCAGCGTCGCGATCCTTGCGCGGCGCCGGACCTTCCTCCACACTCTCCGGCAGCGATGGCGACCGTTGCAATCAACGGGAAAAGACCGTCGACCGGAAATTCCGTCAGGAGGAACAACCAAGATGAACAATCGCAGAGCCTTCATAGCTGCCACGGCGGCGCTCGCCTTCGCGTTCTCCGCCAGCCAAGCCCTCGCCCAGAAGAAATACGACACCGGCGCGAGCGACACCGAGATCAAGATCGGCCAGACCGTGCCGTTCTCCGGCGCCTATTCCGTCTACGCCAATATCGGCAAGACCCAGGCCGCCTACTTCAAGATGATCAACGATCAGGGCGGCATCAACGGCCGCAAGATCAATCTGATCCAGTATGACGATGCCTATTCGCCGCCGAAGACGGTCGAGCAGGTGCGCAAGCTCGTCGAAGGCGACGAGGTGCTGTTCACCTTCCAGATCATCGGCACGGCCGCGAACGCCGCCGTGCAAAAATATCTCAACGGCAAGAAGATCCCGCAGCTGCTGGCCTCCACCGGCGCCGCACGCTTCAACGACCCGCAGAACTATCCCTGGACCATCGCCTACAATCCCAACTACGTGTCCGAAGGACGCATCTACGCCAAGTACATTCTCGCCAATCACCCCAATGCCAAGATCGGCGTGCTCTACCAGAACGACGACATGGGCCGCGACTATCTCGCCGGCCTCAAGAGCGGCCTCGGCGACAAGGCCGCGAAGATGATCGTCGGCGAAGTGTCCTACGAGGTCACCGACCCGACCGTCGACTCGCAGGTGGTCAAGCTGAAGTCGCTCGGCGCCGATCTGTTCTACGATGCCTCGACGCCGAAATTCGCGGCGCAGGCCATCAAGAAGGTGGCCGAGCTCGGCTGGACCCCGGTGCACATCCTCGACATCAATGCGAGCCCGATCTCGGCGACGCTGAAGCCGGCCGGCCTCGACATCTCCAAAGGCATCATCTCGACCCAATACGGCAAGGAGCCGAGCGATCCGCAGTGGAAGGACGATCCGGGCGTGAAAGCGTTCTTCGCCTTCATGGACAAGTATTTCCCCGAAGGCGACAAGCTCAACACGGTCAACACCTATGCTTATTCGGTCGCCGAGTTGCTGACGCAGGTGCTGAAACAGTGCGGCGACGACCTGTCGCGTGAGAACGTGATGAAGCAGGTCGCCAACATCAAGGACTTCACCCCGAGCTTCGCGCTGCCCGGCATCAAGATCAACACCGGACCGAACGATTATCGCGTCAACAAGCAGATGCAGATGATGAAGTTCAACGGCGAGCGTTGGGAGCTGTTCGGCCCGATCATCGAGGATAACGGCCCGGCGGGCTAGTAACTGCGTAGGGTGGATTAGCCCTGCAGATGCGCAAAGCGCATCTGCTCGGCGTAATCCACCTCTTCGACACCCGCGGCAACAGAAGTGGTGGGTTACGCCTGGCGGACTGCGCTTCGCGCAGCCGCAAGGCTGACCCACCCTACGAACTGCGCGTCTCCACCCACCTTGCGTTGCAGCAACGCCTCATCCACAATCGCCCTCAGCGGTGACGTCCTGTGCGCAAGAGCACTCGGGCAGATCATCGGCAATAACAAGCTGAGGAAATTGCGAATGAGGAATGGAATGCTGCATCTGGCCACGGCAACGGCGCTGACCCTGGCGCTGTCGGTCACCGCGGCCAGTGCCCAGAAAAAATATGATCCGGGCGCCAGCGACACCGAGATCAAGGTCGGACAGACCATGCCGTTCTCGGGACCTGCGTCGGCCTATTCGTCGATCGGCAAGACCCAGGCCGCCTATTTCAAGATGATCAACGACCAGGGCGGCATCAATGGTCGCAAGATCAATCTGATCCAGTATGACGACGCCTATTCGCCGCCGAAGGCCGTGGAGCAGATCCGCAAGCTCGTCGAGAGCGACGAGGTGCTGCTGACCTTCCAGATCATCGGCACGCCGGTGAACGCGGCCGTCCAGAAATATCTCAATTCCAAGAAGGTGCCGCAGTTGTTCGCGGCCACCGGCGCCTCGCGGTTCACCGATCCGAAGAACTTCCCGTGGACCATGGGCTTCAATCCCAACTACTTCGTCGAAGGCCGCATCTACGGCCAGTACATTCTGAAGGAGCATCCCAACGCCAAGATCGGCGTGCTCTATCAGAACGACGACCTCGGCAAGGACTATCTGAACGGCATCAAGGCCGGCCTCGGCGACAAGGCCGCCAAGATGATCGTGACCGAAGCCTCCTATGAAGTCTCCGATCCGACCGTCGATTCGCAGGTCCTCAAGATCAAGGACGCCGGCGCCGATCTGTTCTTCAGCGCCACCACGCCGAAGCAGGCCGCACAAGCGATCAAGAAGATCGCCGAGATGGGCTGGCATCCGGTGCAGATCGTCGACATCAACGCCACCTCGGTCGGCGCGGTGCTGAAGCCGGCCGGCCTCGATGCCGCCAAGGGCTTGATCAGCGTCAACTACGGCAAGGAACCGCTCGATCCGACCTGGAAGGACGATGCCGGCCTGAAGAGGTATTTCGACTTCATGGCGAAGTACTATCCGGATGGCGACAAGGACTCGAACTTCAACACCTACGGCTACAGCACGGCGCAGCTGCTGGTCCATGTGCTGAAGCAGTGCGGCGACGACCTGACGCGCGAGAACGTCATGAAGCAGGCCGCGTCTCTGAAGGACGTCGTCAGTGACACCGCGCTGCCCGGCATCAAGGCCAACACCTCGCCGACCGACTACCGCGTCAACAAGCAGCTTCAGATGATGAAGTTCAACGGCGAGCGCTGGGAACTGTTCGGCCCGATCCTGGAGGATGCCGGCCCGGCGGGTTAGGCGGCGAAGGCGCATGTCGTAGGGTGGGCAAAGACGCGCAAGCGTCGTGCCCACCATCTCTCTACGATCGCGACGAAGGTGGTGGGCACACTCCGGGATGCGCATTCGCGCACCCCGGCGCTTTGCCCACCCTACGAATTAAGAAGGTATCTCCCCAAAATTCTTCCCCACCGGCAGCACCGCGTGCCGGATCAGCCGTGAATCCTCCACCGCGGCCTGCCGATGCTTCACCGCTTCGCGATAGACGGGATCGCGGATCATCTCGACGAAGGCGGCAACGCTTGGATATTCGGCGATGAAGCAATGGTCCCAGCGCTCCTCTTGCGGGCCGATCAGCATCAGCTCGAATTTGCCCTGCCAGACGATGCGGCCGCCGAGGCGCTCGAACACCGGGCCGCTCTCGCGGCCGTAGGCCGCATAGGCTTCCGCGCCGCTCGCCTTGCGGCCGTCGGGATAGGCCGCCTCTTCGCGCAAACGCACCAGATTGAGCATGTGGATCGGGCCGGGGCGGTCGTTGTCCCGGAACTGCGCAAAAATCTCCTTGCTCGGATCGATATGGCCCATGCCGGTTCCCTCTTGTTTTATGCGGGCGATCCTAACTCCGCAGCCCGGCGAGCGGAACTGCGGCAGGCGAATGCCGCACCTCCTAATCGCGCGTTAAGCTCTGGGTAACCGGGCCTTAAACAGCGACCGGTAGCGTGCGGCGGGGCGGGCTGACCGGGCGTTTTGCGTATGGCGTGGGGAAAGAAAAAGGGTGGGCGGAAGGAGCCGTTGTTCGGCTTGCCTGCTGCGCTCGCCGATCTGCGCCTGACCGCGGCCGACCGCGTCCCCGGCGGCGAGGACAAGCCGAAGAAATCAACGAAATCATCCGCCAAGCGCAAGAGCGAGGATACCGGCGACGAGCCGCCGCGCGAGCGGAAGGCACAAGCCGGCCGCAGCGGCGCCAAGCGCCGGTCGAAATCGGGCGGAGGCTTCAGCCTCGGCCGCCTCGTCTATTGGGGTGCGGTGCTCGGCCTGTGGGGCATGATCGCCGTGATCGGCGTCGTGATCTATGTCGGCGCCCATCTGCCGCCGATCCAGTCGCTGGAGATTCCCAAGCGGCCGCCGACGATCCAGATCGTCGGCATCGACGGCAGCATGCTGGCGCAGCGCGGCGAGATGGCGGGCGCCAACGTCTCGCTGAAGGACCTGCCGCCCTATCTGCCGAAGGCCTTCATCGCCATCGAGGACCGCCGCTTCTACTCGCATTTCGGCATCGACCCGATTGGCATCCTGCGGGCCCTCGTCACCAACGTACTCCATCGCGGCGTCTCGCAGGGCGGCTCGACCTTGACGCAGCAGCTCGCGAAAAACCTGTTCCTGACCCAGGAGCGGACCATGGCGCGCAAGCTGCAGGAGGCAGAGCTCGCGATCTGGCTGGAGCGCAAGCACTCCAAGAACGAGATCCTGGAGCTCTATCTCAACCGCGTCTATTTCGGCTCGGGCGCCTATGGCGTCGAGGCCGCGGCGCAGAAATATTTCGGCAAGTCGGCGAAGGACGTCACCGTCGCTGAGGCCGCAATGCTGGCGGGCCTCGTCAAATCGCCGTCGCGGCTGGCACCGAACCGCAATCCGGAAGGCGCGGAAGCGCGCGCGCAAATCGTGCTCGCGGCGATGGCGGATGCAAAATTCATCACCGAAGCACAGGCACAGGCCTCGATCGGCCACCCCTCCTACAACGTAAAACCGGCCGGAGCCGGCACGCTCAACTATGTCGCCGACTGGATCGGCGAGGTGCTGGACGATCTGGTCGGCCAGATCGACGAGAGCATCAAGGTCGAGACCACGATCGATCCGAAGCTGCAGAGCGTGGCGGAAGCCGCCATCATCGACGAGCTCGCGGCCAAGAGCGTCAAGTTCAATGTCAGCCAGGGCGCGCTGGTGGCGATGACGCCTGACGGCGCGGTACGCGCCATGGTCGGCGGACGGAACTATTCCGACAGCCAGTACAACCGCGCGGTCACGGCGAAGCGCCAGCCGGGCTCCTCGTTCAAGCCGTTCGTGTACCTGACCGCGCTCGAGCAGGGGCTGACGCCGGACACGGTGCGCCAGGACGCCCCGATCGAGGTCAAGGGCTGGAAACCCGAGAACTACACCCACGAATATTTCGGCGCGGTGACGCTGACGCAAGCGCTGGCGATGTCGCTCAACACCGTCGCCATCCGCCTCGGTCTCGAGGTCGGACCGAAGAACGTGGTGCGCACCGCGCACCGGCTCGGCATCTCCTCGAAGCTCGAGCCCAATGCCTCGATCGCGCTCGGCACCTCCGAAGTCTCGGTCGTCGAGCTGGTCGGCGCCTATGCCCCCTTCGCCAATGGCGGCTTCGCCGTGGCGCCGCATGTCGTCACGCGGATCAGGACGCTCAGTGGCAAGCTGCTCTACATGCGGCAAGCGGAAGAGCGCAACCAGGTGATCGACCCGCGCTATGTCGGCATGATGAACACGATGATGCGGGAGACGCTGATATCAGGCACCGCCAAGAAGGCGGAGATCCCCGGCTGGCCGGCAGCAGGCAAGACCGGCACCAGCCAGGATTACCGCGACGCCTGGTTCATCGGCTACACCGCCAACCTCGTCACCGGCGTCTGGCTCGGCAATGACGACAACTCGCCGACCAAGAAGGCGACCGGCGGCGGCCTGCCCGTCGAAGTCTGGTCGCGCTTCATGCGCACGGCGCACGAGGGCGTGCCGGTGGCCGCCTTGCCGAACTCGCAAGCGAGCTGGGGCCTGTCGAACCTCGCGCAGGCGGCATCGCAGGTATCGCCGCCGACGGTAACGACAGCGCCCGGGCCGGCACCGGCGAGCAGTGGCGGCTATCGCCCGCCTCCGACGCGCGCGAATGTGCGGCCGGAAGCCGCAGCAGGCCTCGACGGCTGGCTGATGGACCGGCTGTTCGGCGGAAATCGGTAGCTTCGAGCTGAGCTCCCCAAGGCCTCAAAACAAAAAACGCGAAAACAACCCCATGCACAGTAACCGGTGACTTCAGGCGCGCCGCGCGGTGGATTGTAGGAAACGTTTGATCCGGCGGGACAAATCGAGCGTGCCGCGCAATCGTCGCGAAGCATGGCGGGGATCGCGCAAAGCGCGCTGACGTCGCCCTACTCCCAATTGTCATTCCCCGCCAATGGGTCTCGCCTTCGGCGAGCCCGATGACAGGCTCCAGCGGGGAATCCAGTACGCCGAGACGTCGAGATTCAAAACAGCTGCCGCGGCGTACTGGATCACCCGCGCCCGCGGGCGATGACAGTGATGGATGCGGCCAGCAGCATTTGCTCGGGCTGACATCGCGCCACGGCTTCGGCAAGTCCTGCCCAAGGCAAGTCCTGCCCAAGACGGCAAGATTTACCGATGCCGAAATATCCCTGAACGCCAAAACACCAGTCTCTTCAAGGCTCCGACATCGGCCCAGGAATTGCTCTCTTAGGTTGAGTTCCGAAGACTCGGGTTTAGTGGGAAGGAGCGTTCCATGATTGCAGGTCCATCCAGCGCGGCGTTGCCCTATCTGCGTCCTGCATCAACGTCCGGTTCCAATGCGACAACGACATCAGATCTCCAGCCGGAGGCGTCGACCGCAACTGACGCTGCGACCAGCAGCCCCGGAATCAGCGTGTCGCAACTCAAGCCGCTGCAAGGCGCCAAGCCGATCTCGGTGGCGGATAACCCGGTCCTGCGCGGCCTGATGGCAACGAATTGGCTGATGACCCACGGCGCGAACGCGACTCAACCGGCCGTCTCGGACGATGCACCTGAGAACACCTATGCCCAGGTGAAGGTTGACGGCAAGGTGGCGGCCACACTGTACAATGGCGGGTCCTCGACGATGACCAACGCGGCGGCCGCAAAGATCGGCAAGCTCGAGGATCCTCCCGGTCTGAGTGGACCAGATCTGGCGCAATGGCGAGCCGACAATTACGCCAAGCTGCTTGGCGGCACCGTCGAAAAAGCGTCCACCGCGATCACGCAATCGCAATGGACACCGCGTCAAAGCAGTTCTGCGCCCTATAGTCGCGATCAACTCGACGCGGCCTTCCAGGCGATGCTGGCCGAGGGCCAGAAGGCCGCCGCGCAACTGCAATCATCCTATCTCGCCTCGCGCGCGCAGCCGGGGACAAGCGCAGATATCAGCGCCTGACCTGAGAGATGGTTTGAGGACGCGCGGCATCCGGGCGACGAATTTTGTCAAAGCACATCAAGCAAAATCATCCCGGCTAACGCCGAACAACGAGCAGCCATCGTCGGCGTTCAACGCCCGCGATGTCGCGCGACGAGAGCTGCTCGCCTGGATAGTCCGATGGGTCGGTCGTTCGGGAAAATCGGGAAGCGTGGCACGAGACGCACTGATGTCGCCCCGTTCTCCGCTGTCATTCCCCGCGAAAGCGGGGAATCCAGTACGCTGCGGCTTCTCGGCTTAACAATGACCGCCTCTGGCATACTGGGTCGCCCGGTCAAGCCGGGCGACGACAGTGAGTGTTGGGCTAGCAGCGAGGCCTAATCTGCAGCGCGCCCTAATCCTCGACGCCGTACCGGTGCAGGTCGTTGCCGTGCGTGTCGAGCCACTTCTTGGCGCGCTCCATCGACGGGCAGGCCTTTCCGCAGACGCGCCAGAACCGCGCCGAGTGGTTCATCTCGACGAGATGGGCGACCTCGTGCGCGGCGAGGTAGTCGAGCACGTAGGGCGGCGCGAGGATCAGGCGCCAGGAGAACGACAGCGAGCCGGCCGAGGTGCAGGAGCCCCAACGGCTGGACTGATCGCGGATCGAGAGGCGCTTGACCCTGACGCCGAGCTCGACGGCATAGGCCTCCGCCGAGCGCTGGAGATCGTGGCGCGCCTCGCGCTTGAGGAAGTCGCTGACGCGGCGGTCGACATGCTCGACCCCGCCGGCGACGCAGAGAATGCGTTCACCGCTGTCGCGCACTTCCGTCCATACCGTGCCGCGCGTGCCGGCACGATGAACGATACGATGGGCCGTGCCGCGTAGCGGTATCACTGTGCCGGGTTGGAACGGCGCAGCCTTCGGCAAACGGCCGAGACGTGCAGCGATCCACGCGCCGTGACGTTGTGCGAAGTCCTTGGCTTCGGCCAGCGTGCCGCGCGGCGGGATGGTGAGGATGGCTTCGCGATCGCTCGGATGGATTCTGAGCGTGTAGCGGCGCGCGCGGCGGTGCCGACGCAATCGAATCGCAAAAAACTGCGATCCATGGGTGATGACCAGGGTCTTCGGCTCGTGGGGCCGTCGATAGAGGAGTGCGCGAGTGGCCATGTCTGTCAGTCCGGGGGGCAGGAGGGCGCCCGGATTCTGCCATAACCGCCGCCAGGGAAAGCGCTCGGCGCAAAAACAAATCATTTGCCCAATATACAGCGGTCTAGCGTCCGGGAGACCCTACAGACTGGGGTTGGAACCCGGTTTTTTCGCCCCCGCTGGACGCATGCGGCACCCCCAAGGGCTGAGGTGGGACTCACTCCTATAAGGCTACCTAAATACCGCGAATCTGGAGGGAACCAGCCCGTGCCGGAGCCCCCGGCAGGGCGCCGATTTTCAGCGGGAAAGCCGAAAAACGTGTTTATTCGGCCGCAAGAGCCTGCAACGAGCTCGGATTCGCAGCCGAGACCATGAAGTCATGGATGCGCGGCACGATTTCCGACTTGAAGCGCGAGCCGTTGAACACGCCGTAATGCCCGACGCCCTTCTGGACGTAATGAACGCGGCGGTGATCGGGGATCGAGCTGCACAATGTGTGTGTTGCTTCGGTCTGACCGAGCCCGGAGATGTCGTCGTTCTCGCCTTCGACCGTCATCAGCGCCACGCGCGTGACCTTCGAGGGGTCGACGCGTGTTCCGCGATGGGTCATCTCGCCCTTCGGCAGCGAGTGCTTCACGAACACGGTGTCGACCGTCTGCAGATAATACTCGGCGGAGAGATCCATCACCGCGAGATATTCGTCGTAGAAGTCGCGATGCTTGTCGACGAGGTCGCCGTCGCCCTTCACCAGATTGGCGAACAGGCGCTTGTGGGCGTCCATGTGCCGGTCGAGGTTCATGCTGATGAACCCGTTGAGCTGCAGGAAGCCCGGATAGACGTCGCGCATCATGCCCGGATGCGGGAACGGCACCTTGGTGATGACGGTGTTGCGGAACCAATCGATGCCGCGCTCCTGGGCGAGCTTGTTCACCCCGGTCGGATTGCGGCGGGTGTCGATCGGGCCGCCCATCAGCGTCATCGACGTCGGCACGAAGGGGTCGCGCCGCGCTTCCATGATCGAGACGGCGGCAACGACGGGAACGGAGGGCTGGCACACCGCCATGACATGGGTGTTGCCGCCAAGGACGTGCAGCATCTCGATGACGTAGTCGATGTAGTCGTCGAGATCGAAGCGGCCATCGCTCAGGGGCACCATGCGAGCGTCGGCCCAATCGGTGATGTAGACCTCATGCGCCGGCAGGAACGCCTCGACCGTGCCGCGCAGCAGCGTCGCGTAGTGGCCCGACATCGGCGCCACGATCAGCACGCGCGGCTGCGGGCTGCGCAAGGGACGGGCGAACTTGCGATCGAAGTAGAGCAGCTTGCAGAACGGCTTTTCCCAGACCGAGCGGACCTCGACGGGAACGCGGATGCCGTTGACCTCGGTGTCGTTGAGGCCCCATTCCGGCTTGCCGTAACGGCGCGTGGTGCGTTCGAACAATTCACAGGCCGCGGCGACGGACTTGCCGACCTCGGTGCGCGCCCACGGATTGAGGGGATTCTGAAACAAGAGCTTGGTCGCATCGGTGACCGCACGCGCCGGATTGAGAGAGGCCTGCCCCATCTCGTACATCCAGTACATCGGCGTCGTCAGGACCGGACTGCCTTCGGCCGCCAGGGGCGGCGCGCCGCCGAACTCACCAATAGGCATTGTTAAAATCCTCTTCGCATCGCAACATACTGCCGAATGCGTAATATTGCGTCAATGCATGGTTCCGTACATCTACGGAGCCGGAACGGCTAAATCAGCCTGAATCCACGGGAAAGTGAGATTATTCACCGCTCGAGAGCAGCGAGCCGTGCTTCTTGGCGCTCCGCAAAAGGGCAAGGAATGCCCCAAAAGATGCAACCAGCAGCACCGCATTGATGGCCAACGCACGCAACATCAGATCGATCCGGAGGGTCTGTTCGATCAGAAGCGCCCGCATTCCCTCGAACACATAGGTCGGCGGCAGCGACCAGGCGACGTATTGCAGCCATGCCGGCAGCACGCTGACGGGATAGTAGACGCAGGCGAGCGGCATGATCGCGAACATCAGGGTCCAGACGATGCTCTCGGCGCCAAGGCCGTTTCGTAAGACCAGCCCCGAGACGAAGATGCCGACCGCCCAGCTGGTGAAGATCAGATTGCAGAAGAATGCGATCAGCGGCAGACCGAGGGCGTAGACGTTGAAGTGAAACAGGAACAGCGCGAGCAGCGTCATCGGGATGACGCCGATCGCGAGCCGGATCATGCTCATGATCATCAGCGACAGCAGAAACTCGATCGGCTTCAAGGGGCTCATCATGAGGTTGCCGATGTTGCGCGCCCACATCTCCTCCAGGAACGAGATCGAGAAGCCGAGCTGGCCGCGGAACAGGATGTCCCAGAGGATGACGGCGCCGATCAGCGTGCCGCCGGCGCGCGCGAAGAAATTGGCGTTCTCGGCGATGTAGAGCTGGAGAAAGCCCCAGGTGATGACCTGGAGCGCGGGCCAATAAAGCAGCTCGAGCAGCCGCGGCCAGGACGACATCAACAGATACCAGTAGCGCAGGATCATCGCGCCGATGCGATGGATGGAAATGCCGCGGTGGAGGGAGAGCTCGGTCATCGCGCCGCCTCCTTCGCACCGTTCACCCGCCCGCGCGCGACGTCCAGGAACACCTCCTCCAGCGTGGTGCGGTTGTAGCGCGCCATGATGGCCTCCGGCGTGTCGTCGTCCTCGATGCGGCCGCGCTTCATGATGATGACGCGGTCGCAGAGCCGCTCGACCTCGAGCATGTTGTGCGAAGCCAGAAGGATGGTCGCGTTGTTCTCCTTGCGATAGCGCTCCATATGCGCCCGCACCCAGTCGGCTGTATCCGGGTCGAGCGAGGCGGTGGGCTCGTCCAGCAGCAGCAGCGCGGGCTGGTTGATCAGCGCCTTCGCCAGCGCGACGCGGGTCTTCTGCCCGGCGGAGAGCTTGCCGTTGGCGCGGTCGATGAATTCGGTGAGATCAAGCTCGTCGGCCAGCCTGGCGATGCGATCGGAGACGTTCTTCACCGCATAGAGCTTGCCGAACACGGTGAGGTTCTGCCGCACCGTGAGGCGCATCGGCATGTCGACATAGGGGCTCTCGAAATTCATCCGCCCCAGCACCGCCGCGCTCTCCTCCGGCATCCGATGCCCGAGCACCTGCACGCGGCCGGAGGTCGGCAGCACCAGGCCCATGATCATCGCGATGGTCGTGGTCTTGCCGGCGCCGTTGCCGCCCAGGAGCCCGGTGATGCTGCCACGCGGCAGCGAAAAGGAGATATCGTCGACGGCGCGGGTCTGCTTGTAGACCTTGACGAGGTGATCGACCGCAATGGCCGCAGAGGAGCCGCGCTCCGCGACAGTCGGCGGACTTGAAGCTTTGTCGTTCCCGGTCATGCTAGCCGTTCTTCTGCTATTGCAGCGGATAGCGCAAGGCTTGTAATCCGGGTGGTTCCGCGAGCCCCGCGTTTGTGACCGAGAAGGCACCGCCACATTGGCCGAGATGACTGAGACCGCCGATACCGACTTCCGCCATGCACAGCGGCATATCCGCCTGGACACGATCCTGCGGCTGCGCTGGCTGGCAGTGCTCGGCCAGCTCGCGGCGATCTTCATCGTGGCGCAGGGGCTGGAGTTCAACGTCGAGATCGTCCCCTGCGTCAGCATCATCGCGCTGTCGGCGGCGCTCAACCTGGCGCTCCAGACCGTGTCCAATCCGCTGCAACGGCTGGAGCCGATGCAGGCGGCCGGACTGCTCGCGCTGAACATCGTGGAGCTGGCGGGGCTGCTGTTCTTCACCGGCGGACTGCAGAACCCGTTCTCGTTCCTATTCCTCGCGCCCGTGCTGATCTCGGCCACGGCGCTGCCGGCCCGCCTCACCTTCGGCCTCGGCCTGCTCGCGGTGGCCTGTGCTTCGGTCCTGTTCTTCTTCCATCTGCCGCTGCCCTGGGATTCCGATGATCCCCTGGTGCTGCCGCCGATCTATCTCATCGGCATCTGGCTCTCGATCGTGCTCGCGATCGGCGTCACCAGTCTCTACTCGTTCCAGGTGACGGAGGAGGCGCGCAAGCTCGCCGACGCGCTGGCTGCGACCGAGCTAGTGCTGACACGCGAGCAGCATCTGACCCAGCTCGACGGCCTGGCTGCCGCAGCCGCGCACGAGCTCGGCACCCCGCTCGCGACCATCTTCCTGATCTCGCGCGAGCTGGAGAAGACGGTGAAGGACCCAAGTTTCGCCGCCGACCTGAAAACCCTGCGCGAGCAGACCCAGCGCTGCCGCGACATCTTGAGCAAGATCACCCAGCTTTCCTCCGAAGGCGCGCCGTTCGACCGCATGAAAATGTCGGAGCTGATCGAGGAGGTGGTGGCCCCGCACCGCGATTTCGGCGTCGACATCAAGGTGCGGATCGCGGTGGCGGCCTTCGCCGAACCGATCGGCTCGCGCAACCCCGCGATCCTCTACGGGGTCGGCAACATCGTCGAGAACGCGGTCGATTTCGCCCGCACCACCGTCGAGGTGAATGCATGGTGGAACAAGGACACGATCGAGCTCGTGATCTCCGACGACGGCCCGGGCATTCCGCCCGATATCCTTAACCGGATCGGCGAGCCCTATTTGTCGCGGCGGCGCAATCTGGATGACGGCGGCGGCGAGCGGCGCGGGCTCGGGCTTGGCGTGTTCATCGCGCGCACCTTGCTGGAACGCACCGGGGCCAAGGTCTCGTTTACCAACCGGACCTTTCCGGAACACGGTGCCGTGGTTCACATCAATTGGCCGAGAGAGCGTTTTGAGACTATCGAGACGCTCGAAGAAACAATAGGATAGGCCGCGACCTTGCGTCGCACAGCAGGGCCGATCGACTATTTGCGGCCTTGGCACCGCCTGATTGCGACGCCATATGTAGATGTGCAGAGAGAGGACAACACCTTGAACGCCATCGCCGAACTGAACGAACAGACCGACCGCTCGCTTCTCATCGTGGAGGACGACAAGCCGTTCCTGGAGCGGTTGTCGCGCGCGATGGAGACCCGTGGCTTTGCGGTGACGTCGTGTGACACCGTCTCGGATGGCCTCGCGCAGATCGGCAAGGCCGCGCCCGCATTCGCCGTGGTGGATCTGCGGCTCGGCGACGGCAATGGTCTCGACGTCGTCTCCGCGCTGAAGAAGAAGCGCCCCGAAGCCCGCGCGATCGTGCTGACCGGCTATGGCAACATCGCCACCGCCGTGACCGCCGTGAAGATGGGTGCGATCGATTATCTGTCGAAGCCCGCGGATGCCGACGACGTCGTCGCCGCGCTGCTCTCGACCAGCTCGGAGAAATCCGAGTTGCCGACCAACCCGATGTCCGCCGACCGCGTCCGCTGGGAGCACATCCAGCGCATCTACGAGATGTGCAACCGCAACGTCTCGGAGACGGCGCGGCGGCTGAATATGCACCGTCGTACGTTGCAGCGGATTCTGGCCAAGCGCGCGCCGCGGTAACGCGAATCTTGTAGGGTGGATTAGCCGAAGGCGTAATCCACCTTTTCGGGCACGGCGGCAGCAGTTGGTGGATTACGCTACGCTAATCCACCCTACGGACTCATTCCCAAAAATCCGCGTGGCCCTGCGGGTCGACCAGACGGTTGATCCGCAGCGCTGCCGCCATCGCGAAACGCACCGTCATCTGCTTGCGCGTGGCGGCGGCGATCTTGTGCTCGGGCGCCTCGCAGTGCAGATGCGCGCCATAGGCATCCGCAATGATCAGGCCGGTGTCTTGCGGGAAGATCTCGCAGGGCAGATCCTGCGTGAAGGCGAAGAACAGCCGGTCGCAATGGGCGCGGTATTCGTGCCATTTCTGGTCGGCGCGCAAATCCTCGACCGACGATTTGATCTCGACGATCCAGATCTCGCCGCGCTCGTTGAGCGCCACCAGATCGGCGCGCCGGCCCGACGGCAGCGGCAGTTCGCTGATGCAGGTAAAGCCGAGCGAGCGCAGCAGCCGCGCCGTGCCGCGCGCGATCGCCAGCGCCGTCTCGGACTGGCGGCGGTCGGGCGGCGGAACCGGGGCGATGTTGCGGGCGGAGCTGTCCATGGGGGGAGCTTAGCCGATTCCGGTAGGCGCGGACACTGTCCGATGAACGGCGACCACACGCTCATCTGTCGTCCCCGCGAGCGGCTAGATGTATGGCAGCATCACCACCACGCCCTCATTGCCGCGCAGATCCAGCACGCCTTCCAGCCTCTCACCCTCGCGATCCAGAAACGTCGACAGCAAGATCTCGCTGCCGAAACGGATCGCGCTGGAGGTCACGGCGATCGGGTCGGGCCCGAGATTGAGCACGACGATGATCGCGGTGCCCTCGGCCTCGCGGCGATAGATCAGGAGATCGCCTTGCGCGGCGATCGGATGGTAGTCGCCTGCGACCAGCGCCGGAGATGCCTTTCGCAACGCGATCAGCCGCTTGTACAGACTGAGGATCGAACGCGAATCGGCTTCGAGATTGACGACGTTGTCGTGGATGTGGTCCTCCGGCAGCGGCAGCCATGGCCTTACGCCGGAGAAGCCGCCGGTCTGCGAAGAGTCCCACTGCATCGGCGTACGGCAGCCGTCGCGCCCGACGCCGATGCCGGGCACGTTCTTCTCAAAGGGATCGCGCACGTCCTCAGGGGAGATCGCGAGCTGATGCATGCCGATCTCGTCGCCGTAATAGAGCGTCGGCGTGCCGCGCAGCGTCAGCAGCAGCATCGCGGCAACGCGCGCCTGCTCCGGCCCGACGCGGCTCGCGACGCGCGGACGATCGTGATTGCCGAGCACCCAGTTCGGCCAGGCGCCCTTCGGCAGCGCCTTCTCGTAATCGTCGACGATTGTCTCGATCGATCGCGCGCTCCAGAACGTCGAGAGCAGCGCGAAATTGAACGGCATCTGCGCGCCAGTGAGGTCGTTGCCGTAATAGGCCATCAGCCGGTGCAGCGGCAGATAGATTTCGCCGATCAGCACGCGGTCGCGATACGCGTCCGTGACGCGCCGCATCTCGGCGATGACGTCATGCACCTCCGGCTGGTCGGTGGAGTATTGCGTCAGAATCCTCTCGTTCGGCGGCCGGCCCTCGACGTAATGCGGGTTCGGCGGGTTGTCGCGGAATTCGGCATCCTTGATCAGGTGCCAGATCACATCGACGCGGAAGCCGTCGACGCCCTTCTCCAGCCAGAACCGCATCGCGTCGTAGATCGCCGCGCGGACATCCGGATTGCGCCAGTTGAGATCCGGCTGCTCGGCAAGGAAGGCGTGGTAGTAATATTGACCTGTCGTCTCGTCGAAAGCCCACGCGCTGCCGCCGAATTCGGACAGCCAGTTGTTCGGGACACCGCCATCGGCGGCCGGATCGCGCCAGACGTACCAGTCGCGTTTGGGATTGTCGCGCGAGGACCGGCTCTCGACGAACCAGGGATGCTGGCTTGATGTGTGGTTCGGCACGAGGTCGAGGATCAGTTTCAGGCCGTTGTCATGCGCAGCCGCGAGCAGCGCATCGAAATCCGCCATCGTGCCGAACAGCGGATCGATGCCGGTATAGTCGGAGATGTCGTAGCCGAAATCGGCCATCGGCGACGGAAAGATCGGCGACAGCCAGATCGCGTCGACGCCGAGCGATTTCACATAAGGCAGCCGGCGCAGAATGCCGGCGAGATCGCCGACGCCGTCACCGTCTGTGTCCTGAAAGGAGCGCGGGTAGATCTGATAGAAGATGCCGTCGCGCCACCAATTGTCGCCGCCCTGAGCCATGCCGGAAAACCACCCAAAATTCTGCGTCTCGCGCGAGTGAACGCGGAACGAACGCCGCGGTTCAAACCAGCAAGCGAATTGGGACGGCCGTGTGACGGCGGGTGCGGCTGTTCCCGGGCGAGGCACGAATCTTTTGCTTGGCGGCATGGCAAAAATCGGCATTGTGAGGCCCATGACCGAGCAAAACGACACCCAGGAATCCCAACAAGCCAAGGCCGGCGCGATCATCGTCCCCGTGACGCTGTTCGAGCAGAACTGCACCATCATCTGGGACGAGCCCGGCAAGAAGGCCGTGGTGATCGACCCCGGCGGGGACGTGCCGAAGATTCTGGACGCGATCAAGCAGACCGGCGTCACCGTGGAGAAGATCTGGCTGACCCACGGCCATATCGACCATGTCGGCGGCGCGGCCGAATTGCGCGATGCGCTGAAGGTGCCGATCGAGGGGCCGCATCTCGCGGATAAATTCCTGCTCGACAACGTGGTCGAGAGCGGCGCGCGCTTCGGCATGACCGGCGGCCGCAATTTCGAGCCGGACCGCTGGCTCGACGAGGGCGACAGCGTGTCGATCGGCGGCCTGCAGTTCGACATTCTGCACTGCCCGGGCCACTCGCCCGGCAGCGTGGTGTTCTTCAACAAGGACTTGCGTTTTGCCCATGTCGGCGACGTGCTGTTTGCGGGCTCGGTCGGGCGCACCGACCTGCCCGGCGGCAGTCACGCCACGCTGATCAACTCGATCAAGACCAAGCTCTTGCCGCTCGGCGACGACGTCGGCTTCATCTGCGGCCACGGCGCCGGCTCGAGCATCGGCCAGGAACGGATGACCAATCCGTTCATTACCGGCGAGATGTAGCCTTTTACTTGAGCATGATCTTTTCGGAAAACCGCTTCACACTTTTCCGGATCATGCTCTACTCGGCGGCCTCCGCCAACGCCGCCGTGTCACTGAGGTTGCGTTCGCCCCAGTCGCGGATCGCGGCGACGACCGGCACGAAGCTCTTGCCCTTGCGCGTCAGGCGATACTCGACCTTCGGCGGCACCTCGCCAAAATCCTTGCGGTCGATCAGGCCGCTTTGCGTCAACGCCTTCAATTCGCGGCTGAGCACGCGCGGGGTGATCTCGGCGCTGCCGGCCATGCCCCGCAACAGGCCGCTCCTGATCTCGCCATAGCGGCGCGGACCATCCCTGAGGTCCCAGACGATGCGCAGCTTGTACTTGCCGCTGATCATCTTCTGAAAGGCCGTAACCGGACAGGTGCGCGCCGGGGTTGCCCTTGCCATGTCGCCTCCTCCATACGCAGCCAGCGATTCTTGTTTTGACGCGTTTTCTTTGCGCGAACCGGTATCCACTTCGCTCGAAAACGCTATGCGATAAGGATAGGAGCGACGTCGAAAAAGTCCATACTATCAATTTTGTCCATACTTGCAGGATCGCCTGCAAGGCGCAGATGATGGCGCACCAGACGAACAGGGAGCGTCACATGAAGCACTTCATGATCAGGTACGAATTCAGGAACGGCACGACGGAAGCCTGGCACCAGGAGATCGGCCGCTTCATCAAGGCGATCGAGGGCGATCCGGAGTTGAAGGGGCGGATCGGCTATCGGGTCCTGAAGAACCGCGACGACGCCAGCTACTTCCACCTCGCCAGCGTCACCGACGAGGCCGCGCAAAAAGCGCTGCAATCGCGCGACTTCTTCAAGGCTTATCAGGAAATGACGCGGAAGGTCGCCGGCGGCGAGGTGACGGTGGCGCCGATCGAATGGATCGATCAGACGGCGTAGCTCCGTCATTCCGGGCTCGCGACTACGTCGCGCCCCGGGACGACAGTGGGGCTACTTCATCAATCCCGCGGCGGTCAGCGCGCGCGTGATGATCTGGCCGAGATCGAAGCCGCGCGCCGCTTCGCGCTTCGGCTCGGCCGGCTCTTCGGCGACTGCGGCGCGGATCGAGCGGGCGAGATGCGGCGCGGGTGAAAGCGCCGGCTTCAACGTCCCCGGCCCGGCCTTCTTCCCGGCCGCGTCCGGAATCCAGCCGGTGAGGCCGAAGAACTTTGCGATGTGGTACGACGAGGAGATACCGGCCTCGATCAGGAACGCGCCTTCGATGCCGTAACGCTGATCATTGTCGGCGAGGCCGAGCGGCGTGCCGTGGGCCATGTCGGTGATGGCGTAGGACTCGACCAGCGTTTCGCCGTCCTTGTTCCACCAGGCCTGGCGCGGATAGCCGTCGACAATGGTCTCCGCCATCGGCACGGCCGGCAGATCGTGCAAATCGAGCCACTGCTTGACGATCTCGCTGGCGTTGCCGGGATTGACGGTGCGGTCGGCGCTGCCGTGCCACACTGACATCTTCGGCCACGGCCCGCGATGGTTCGAGGCGCGCCGCACGAAGTCGCCGAGCTCGCGCTCCGGCCGCTGCGGCGAATGAAACATGCCGTCGAGCGCCTCGCGCAGATTCGAGGCGATGCCATAGGGCAACCCGGCGATCACCGCACCGGCCGCAAAAACTTCCGGATAGGTCGCGAGCATCACCGACGTCATGCCGCCGCCGGCGGAGAGACCGGTGATGAAGACGCGCTTGGGATCGATGCGGTGCGCTTCGGCCATATGCGCGATCATCTCGCGGATCGACCGCGCCTCGCCGCCGTCCCGCGCAGTGTCTTCCGGATTGAACCAGTTGAAGCAGGTGTTGCCATTGTTGACGCGTTGCTGCTCGGGCATCACCAGCGCGAAGCCGTAATGCTTCGCGAGCGTCGACCATCCCGCGCCGAGATCGTAAGCGGCGGCGGTCTGGCCGCAGCCATGCAGCACGACAACGAGCGCGCGCGGCTTCTGGAGTTGCGCCGGCACGAACGCGAACATGCGCAGGTTTCCGGGATTGTCGCCGAAGCCCGTGACTTCTTCCAACGGGCTGGATACGTCCGCGCTCCGGCCGAATTCGGCAAGGCGCAGACCATCCACCTTTGGCAGATTTCTCAAGAGAGCGAGATTTTTGGCAAGCGACACGGCAACTCCTGGCAGGCGACGTTCAACGTTCACCCAAACCAAATAGTTGCTGCGGTGCAAAATAAAAAGCCCGTGTGCTGTCTATCACCCGAAATCACGCAAAAATCCGCAGGAATCCGCATGAATTAACCGCAATGCCTCAACTTCGTGCAGAGACGCGGCGCATCCACGCCAGAAATGCGGCGCAGATCGTGATTAACGCCGCAAACGCGGCGAGCGAAACGAAGGAGCCTGCGCGCGCCGATTGCAACGCTTCAACCGCGAAGAACGCCGCGCCGATTGCGGCCACTCCGGCCGCATTTCCGATCTGCGCCGTCGTGCCGTACATGCCGGACGCCGAGCCTGCCGCGACAGGCTTCACCGTCGAGAGCACCGCACCGGATAGCGGCGCCATCACCATCCCCTGGCCGTAGCCGAAGATGATCATGACGAGTGCGAGCAGGATCGGCGTCGGCGCATCGAGATAGCCCGTGACCAGCGCGAGTGCGGCGAGGCCCGCGATCTGCAACATGCAGCCTTCGATCAACACCTTGGTCCCGCGATGGCGCGCCCGCGCGCCGCTGTGACGCGACGCGACCACGAAAGCCAGCGCGAGCGGAATGAAGGCCATGCCGGCTGCGAGCGGCGGGATCTTCAGGCCGCGCTGCATGAACAGCGTCATGACGAGATAGAACGAGAGATTGGCGACGAAGAAAAAGAACGCCGCGCCGAGCCCGCGCAGGAAGGCTGCGTCGGACAGCAGCGTCAGATCGATCAGCGGCATGCCGCCGGCGCGCGCCACCGCATGCTCGAGCTTCAGGAACGCGACAAGGATCGCGCCGCCGCTCGCCATCACGGCCCATAGCCACGGCGCCCAGCCGACGTCGTGGCCGAACAGCAGCGGTCCGATCAGGCACAACAGCCCCGCGAACAGCACCATGCTCCCCTTGATGTCGAGCCGCGTGCCGGCCCGGCTCGGCACCGACGGCATGATGCGCCAGGCGGCGGCCGCAATGACGAGGCCGCACGGCACGTTGACGAAGAACACCGAGCGCCAGCCGGTACCGGCGAGGTCGATCGTGACCAGGAGACCACCGAGAAGGAAGCCCGCGGCGCCCGCAAGCCCGAGCACGATGCCGTAGATGGCGAAAGCGCGGCTGCGCTGCTCGTCGGCGAACAGCAGATGCAGCGTCGCCAGCACCTGCGGCACCATCAGAGCCGCGGTCGCGCCCTGCGCCAGCCGTGCGATGATCAGCTCCGCGCCCGATTGCGCCAACCCGCACCACAGCGAGGTCACCGTGAAACCGAGCACGCCGGCCAGGAAGACATTCTTCGTGCCGTGGATGTCGCCGAGGCGACCGCCGGTGACGACCAGTGTCGCATAGGCGATCAGATAGATCGCGATGACGGATTCGATCTGCGCCGGCGTCGCATGCAGATCGACCGCGATGGTCGGGATGGCGACGTTCACGATGAAGGCATCGACGCCGAACATGAACTGCGCGGCGACGACGATCGCCAGCACGCCCCAGCGGCGCGACGAATCGACTTGTTTTGTGACGGTTTGATGCATTTTCGCGCGAGCCTTCGGCGATTTATTTGCGCGCAAAACTCGCAGATCGGCGTCATTGGCGCGATTACCTCCGAGGTAGGACTTGCCGCTTTGGCCCGATTGCTGCATGGCAATTCCCGCTGGTTTTGCGGGCTCGGAAGTCTTCCGGATGTACGACTACGACATGGTGGTGATCGGCTCGGGCCCGTCGGGGCGCCGGGCCGCGGTGCAATGTGCCAAGCTCGGCAAGGCCGTGCTGGTGGTGGAGAAGGGCCGGCGGGTCGGCGGCGTCTCCGTCCACACCGGCACAATTCCTTCAAAGACCCTGCGCGAGACCGTGCTCAATCTCTCCGGCTGGCGCGAGCGCGGCTTTTACGGCCGCTCCTACAAGGTGAAGCAGGACATCGCGGCGAGCGATTTGATGATCCGGCTGCAGAAGACGCTCGACCATGAGGTCGAGGTACTCGAGCATCAGTTCAGCCGCAACCTGGTGCGCACCGCCAATGGCGAGGCGCGGCTGGTCTCACCGCACGAGGTCGAGATCACGAGCTCAAATGGCGAGGTAAAGGTGGTGTCGGCCGCCTTCATCCTGATCGCCTGCGGCACGCGCCCGTTCCGCCCGGACTACGTGCCGTTCGACGGCACCACCGTGCTCGACAGCGACGAGATCATCGAGCTGCCAAAGCTGCCGCGCAGCCTGGCTGTGATCGGCGCCGGCGTGATCGGCGTCGAATACGCCACCATCTTCAGCGCGCTCGACGTGCCGGTGACCCTGATCGAACCGCGGCCGACCTTCCTCGATTTCATCGACAAGGAATTGATCGACGAGTTCGTGCACGAGCTGCGCGACCGCAACGTCGCGCTGCGGCTCGGCGCCAAGGTCAACTCGATCGAGAAGACTGCGCAGGGTGGCATCGTCACGCATTTGTCGGACGGGCGGCACGTCACCACGGAAATGTTGCTGTTCGCGGCGGGGCGCGTCGGCGCGACCGACCGGCTCAACTTGGAGGCGGCCGGCATCGTCGTCGACCATCGCGGCCGCATCTCGGTCGATCCCGTGACCTTGCAGACCAGCGTGCCGCACATCTACGCCGCCGGTGACGTGATCGGCTTTCCGAGCCTTGCTTCCACCTCGATGGAGCAGGGACGCGTCGCCGCCTGCCATGCACTCGGCATGGAGCCGCTCGCGCCGCCGGAGTACTTCCCTTACGGCATCTATTCGGTGCCGGAGATATCGACCACAGGGCTCACCGAAGAAGAGGTGCGCACACGCGGCATTCCCTACGAGGTCGGCATCGCACGCTTCCGCGAGACCTCCCGCGGCCACATCATGGGGCTGAACAGCGGCATGATGAAGATGATCTTCTCGACCAAGACGCGCCGGCTGCTCGGCGTGCACATCCTCGGCGAAGGCGCCACCGAGCTGATCCATATCGGCCAGGCCGTGCTGAACCTCAAAGGCACCATCGACTATTTCATCCAGAACACGTTCAACTATCCGACGCTGGCAGAGGCGTACAAGATCGCCGGGCTGGATGCGTGGAACAGGATGACGCGGTAGCCGCAAGCTTATCGAACAGTCTCTTCGCAGCCATCCTTCGAGACGCCCGCCTTCGGCGGTCTCCTCAGGATGAGGTCTCGTTTCGCGGCGCAACCTCAGACCCTCATGGTGAGGAGCCCGCGAAGCGGGCGTCTCGAACCATGCAGGCCAGGCAGGTCGTTGCAGCGTCTCAACGCATGCCTGCATTCCGCCGCGCGGGACACCGCGCGATTGCGTTAAGTGCCCCCAGCACGTAGCCTCATCGCCTCAACAAACAGAAAATTCAGCCGGAGAGAACGCCATGGCGCGCCTGAAGTTCGGAGCCTTCCTTGCCCCGCATCACCCGATCGGGGAGCATCCGATGCTCCAGTTCCGGCGCGATCTCGACCTGGTCGAGCAGCTCGACGCGCTCGGCTATGACGAGTTCTGGTGCGGCGAGCACCATTCCTCCGGCTGGGAGATGATCGCCTCGCCCGAGATGTTTCTGGCCGCGGCCGGCGAGCGCACCAAGCGGATCAAGCTCGGCACCGGCGTGGTGTCGCTGCCCTATCATCATCCCTTCAACGTCGCCCAGCGCATGGTGCAGCTCGACCACATGACCGGCGGCCGCGCCATTTTCGGCTCCGGCCCCGGCGCACTGGCGTCGGACGCGCACACGCTCGGCATCGACCCGATGACGCAGCGCGACCGCCAGGACGAGGCGATCGGCGTGATCCGCCGCCTGTTCAACGGCGAGCGCGTCACCGCCAGGAGCGACTGGTTCACCATGAATGACGCCGCACTCCAGATCCTGCCCTTGCAGGAGGAGATGCCGTTCGTGGTGGCCTCGCAAATCTCGCCCTCTGGCATGACGCTCGCCGGCAAGTACGGCATCGGCATCATCTCGCTGGGCTCGATGACGACGCAGGGCCTGATGTCGCTGCAACAGCAATGGCAGTTCGCCGAGGACGCCGCCAAGAAGCACGGCACCAAGGTGGATCGGGCGAACTGGCGCGTGCTGCTGACCTGGCACCTCGCCGAGACCCGCGAGCAGGCCCGCCGCGAAGCCGGCGCCGGCCTGATGCGCTGGCACAACGAATATAATGTCGGCACGCTGCAGCGGCCGGGCCTGACCGCGTTCGCCTCACCCGACGAGGCCGTGGACAAGACCGCTTTCGTCGAGGGTGCGGCCTCCGTCATCGGCACGCCCGACGACCTCGTCAAGATGATCAAGAACGTGATGCAGGTGTCGGGCGGCGTCGGCGCCGTGATCGGCTTCGTGCACGATTGGGCCAACCCCGAGAATACCCGCCGAAGCTGGGACCTGGTGGCGCGCTACGTCGTGCCGGAGATCAACGGCTATATCGACGGACTGCGCAAGTCGCAAAAGTTCGTGATCGAGAACCGCGCGATCTTCGAACGCGCCGGGCAGGCCGTGATGGCGAAGATCATGGAGAACGAAAAGGCTGCAGAGGCCTTGAAGGTGACCGGCGCCGGCCGCGTCGCCATTCCCGCCGTCAACGCCCCGGATTTGCAGAAGGAAGCGGCGAAGCGGTAGGCCCGTCGGAACTACGCTTGTAACGACGTTCACAAGAAAGACATACCGGCCTGTGCTATGCTGACCCCGGTCAGCTGGCGCGGGTCGTAGTCATCTGTGTTCGCGCGCCTGTTCGGTCGGTCAACCGGAGCAATCGTCATGTCGATGCAGAATGTCGCCCCTGCGCTTCCGTTCACCGCACCCAGGCGCAACGAGCTGACGCACATCCCCGGCGACGAGGGCTGGCCGATTATCGGCAAGACCTTTCAGGTGCTCGCCGATCCCAAGGGACATATCGAGGCGAACGGCGCCAAATACGGCCCGGTCTACCGCACCCATATTTTCGGCGAGACCAATGTCGTGCTGCTCGGCCCCGAAGCCAACGAGCTCGTGCTGTTCGACCAGCAAAAGCTGTTCTCCTCGACGCATGGCTGGAACAAGGTGCTCGGCCTGTTGTTTCCGCGCGGCCTGATGCTGCTCGATTTCGACGAGCACCGGCTGCATCGCAAGGCGCTGTCGGTCGCGTTCAAGTCGGGGCCGATGAAGTCGTACCTGAGCGATCTCGACCACGGCATCGCCGCGCGCGTCGCGCAGTGGAAGGCGAAGCCTGGCGAGATGAAGCTCTATCCGGCGATGAAGCAGCTCACGCTCGACCTCGCGGCGGCGTCGTTCCTCGGCGCCGATATCGGGCCGGAGGTCGACGAGATCAACCGCGCGTTCGTCGACATGGTCGCGGCCGCGGTCGCCCCGATCCGCCGGCCGCTGCCGGGCACACAGATGGCGGCCGGCGTGAAGGGACGCAAACGCATCGTCGCCTATTTCCGCGAGCAGATCCCGCTGCGACGCGGCAATCACGGCGGCGACGATCTGTTCTCGCAGCTCTGCCGCGCCACCCACGAGGATGGCGCCCTGCTCTCCGAGCAGGACATCATCGACCATATGAGCTTCTTGATGATGGCGGCGCACGACACGCTGACCTCGTCGCTGACCTCCTTCATCGGCGAGCTCGCCGCCAATCCGGACTGGCAGGATAGATTGCGCGCGGAGGTTCTTGCGCTGGGGCTCGCACCGGGTTCGCCGAGCAGCTTCGACGACCTCGAAAAAATGCCGCTGTCGGAGATGGCGTTCAAGGAGGCCCTGCGGATCAAGCCGCCGGTCCCGTCGATGCCGCGCCGTGCGATGCGCGATTTCACCTTCAAGGGTTTTACGATTCCGGCCGGTACCGCCGTCGGCGTCAATCCGCTCTACACCCACCACATGAAGGACATCTGGCCGGAGCCGGATCGCTTCGATCCCTTGCGCTTCACCGAGGAAGCCCAGCGCAACCGGCATCGCTTCGCCTGGGTGCCGTTCGGCGGCGGCGCCCATATGTGCCTGGGCCTGCACTTCGCCTACATGCAGGCAAAATGCTTCGCGAGGCACTTCTTGCAGAACATCGAGGTGTCGCTGGAGCCGGGCTACAAGCCGGACTGGCAGATGTGGCCGATCCCGAAGCCGCGGGATGGCTTGCGGGTGCGGGTGAAGGCGGTGTAGGCGCCGCTCTCGTGTCCCGGACGCGCTGCTGCGCGTAGCGCTGCTGCGCAGAGCCGGGACCCAGTATCTTGCGACACCGTCCGCTCCGAGAGATGGGCCCCGGCTCTGCAGCGCACCGCTGAAGAAGCGCTGCGCTGCGTCCGGGGCACGAGACCTGCCGCGAGCGCAGGTCTCGTAGGGTGGGCAAAGGCGCGTAGCGCCGTGCCCACGATTTGCCGCGATGGAAAGAATCGGTGGGCACGGCACGAAGAGCGCACCTTTGCCCACCCTACGGCACCGTCGCCTGCCGCTACTACGCCCCCTGATCGAACGCCTTGCGCATGGCGACGTAGCCCTGCTGCTGCTGGCTCCAGTTGCGGCCGCCGGTGACGGCACCGTCGACGACGAGATCGTGTCCGTTGACGAAGCTGGATTCGTCGCTCGCCAGAAACACCGCGGCCTGCGCGATGTCATCGGGGAGGCCCGCGCGCGGGATCGGCTGCGCGGTCTTGAAGACTTCGCGCATCACGGCAGGCGTCGCCTCCGCCGCATCGGTCGCGAGCCCGAGCGCCTTGCCGAAAATGCCGGTCGCGATCGCACCGGGCGAGATCGAGTTGACCCGCACATTGGACTCGCCGAGCTCCATCGCCACGCATTTGGTGAGATGGATCACCGCCGCCTTGGCCGCGCCATAGACGACCGAGGAGGAAAAGCCGGCGAGACGGCCTGCGATGCTGCCATTGTTGATGATGCTGCCAGAACCCTGCTTCTTCATGACGGGCGCGGCATGCTTCATGCCGAGCATGACGCTGCGCACCAGGGTCGCCATCGCCGCGTCGAACCGCTCGACATCGAGACCTTCGATGCCCCCGGTCTGCGCCGGGCCGCCGGCATTGTTGAACAGGCAGTCGATCCGGCCGAACCTCTCCACCGCGAGCGCGATCAGCGCCTGCATCTGCGCTTCGACCGTCACGTCGGTCTGGCGAAAGATGCAATTGACCCCGAGCTGCTTCGCCAGCGCCTCGCCTTCCGGTATGCGCCGCCCCGCGATCACAATTTTGGCACCTTCGGCAACGAAGACTTCCGCGGTACGCAGGCCGATCCCGCTCGTCGCGCCCGTAATCACCGCAACCTTGCCATCCAACCTACCCATGGAATGTTCCTGTTTTCGAATGATTTGATGTCAAATGGCGGACGCCGATCGATCTCGGCGCCGCGACAGTCACTATTCCTGCCGGTCTGCGACAAGGCAAGCTTTGCTTGTGCATGCGACATGCGTAACATTCCCGCTCCTTTCTCGATTTACGCGCGCATAGCGCAACCGGGCCGGGCATGGAGAAGCTGATCGACGAATTCCGCAAGGGCTGGCAGGGCGTGGCAGCGCCATCGCTCGCTCTGAGCCTCGGCTTCGCGGTCGCCTGCCTGCTGGTTGCGACGGTGGCGCGCTGGGGTCTCGCGCATGTGCGGCCCGACGTCTACTTCACCCCGTACTTTCCGGCCGTGTTCTTTGCCGCCGCATTCGGCGGCTTGCGGATCGGCATCATCACCGCGCTGGTCGGCGGCGTGCTCGGCGTCGTCGTCAATTTCAGCGACGCTCTTGCCGATCGCTCCAGGTTCACCTTGCTGACCCTTTATTGGGGCGTCTCCGCCCTCACCATCTGGGGCGTCGAGCATTATCGCGGGATGCTGGCGGAACAGCGCCGGATTTCCAAACGCCTGATCGAGGAAGAAGAATACCGCAAGCTGCTGGTCGACGAGCTCCAGCACCGGCTGAAGAACAAGCTGTCGACCGCGCACGCCGTGCTGCACCAGGTGCTGCACGACCAGCCGCAGGTCTGGGCCCGGATCGATCCGCGGCTACGCTCGCTGGCCGCAACCGACGATCTGATCTCGCGGATCGACAAGGGCGGCTGCGATATCCGCGATCTCCTGATCGCGGAGCTCGGACCTTACGGCCATGTCCGCTTCACGCTCAACGGCGACCGGCTGTTCCTGCCGCCGAAGCTCGCGGTCACGCTGTCCCTGATGTTTCACGAGCTCGCCACCAACGCGGGCAAATATGGTGCGTTCTCCGCGCCGCGCGGATTATTGCAGGTGTCGTGGACCGTCAGCGGCGACCGTCTGACCGTCACCTGGGACGAAACCGAGGGCCCGAGCATCGACAAGGTCTCCGAGCCCGGCTTCGGCACCAAGCTGCTGAAGTCGGCGCTGTCGGCATTCGACGGCAAGTCCGAGGTCTCGTATCTCAAGACCGGCCTGCATTGCATCATGCAATGCCGCATCCCGCAGAACGGTTAGGCGCGACACGAGCGCAAGAGACGCGCGCTCCGCTCGCAGTTTCGTTGCGCGCGTTGACGCTCCGTTAATGACGATGGGTCGGGCGCGTCGCATCGCCGCAAAACACCCCCGTATTTCTCCGCACCCCTTAACCAAACCTAAGAGGGAACTGCGCAAGATCGCGCTCATTGCAAAGGCGCGCTGAAACAACAAGATTCATGGCTTCTATGAACGACAACAGATATTCCGGCGCGAGTGAAGCCGAACTCGGATTTCTCAAGGAAATCGTTAGAATGCTGCCTGCCGGTCTGACCGTGCAGGATGCGCAGGGCGAGCTTCTGCTGGTTAACGATGTCGCGGCCGCCCAGCTCGGCATGGACGGCAGCCGTCCGTCGCCCGATCTGACGCCGCGCCGGGAAGCCTGCCAGCGGGCACTGAGGTCCGGCGAAGCGGTCATCTCCGAGGAAGCGCTCCAGGATGGAGCTGCACGCCAGGTGCTGCTGACCACCCATCGCCCCGTCCGCGTTGCCGGACGCGAGCTGCTGATCTCGGCGTCCTCCGACATCACCGAACAGAAGAACTTCGAGGACCAGCTGTTCCGCTCGGCCTATTTCGACGAGCTGACCGGCCTGCCCTCGCGGCGCGTGATCGAGCATCGCGCCGGCAGCCTGCTCGCGCGCGACGGCAAAGGCGAGCGTTTCGCGCTTGCTTTTCTCGACGTCGACAATTTCAAGCACATCAACGACTATTACGGCCACGCCGTCGGCGATGCGCTGCTGGTCGAGCTGTCGAAGCGGCTCGGGCGCGACCTGCGCGATTCCGACATGCTGTCGCGCATCTCCGGCGACGAATTCCTGCTGCTGCTCTCCCCGATCCAGAGCCAGGAGGAAGTCGCCGAATTCATGCAAGCGACGCTGGAGCGGCTGACCGCACCGTTCTTCATCGACAATTCGGAAGTCTTCGCCTCCACCTCCGTCGGCGTCAGCCTCTATCCCGACCACGGCCGCAGCTTCGAGACGCTGCGCCAGAACGCCGACATCGCGATGTACCGCATCAAGAACAGCGGCAAGGGCTCGGCGGCCTTCTTCGACGCCAGCATGGAGCGCGAGGCGCTGGCGCGGATGAAGATCGAGCAGTCGCTGCGGCTCGCCATCCTCGAAAAGCGCTTCTGCTGCGCGTTCCAGTCCAAGGTCGACATCCGCACCCAGGCCGTGACAGGCATCGAGGCATTGGTGCGCCTGCGCGACGACGAGGGCGTGATCCAGGCGCCGGGCTCGTTCATCAACCTTGCCGGCGAATTGGGACTGATCGACGAGCTCACCCATCTCGTGCTCGCCGAGATCGTCAAGTCGATCGACCTGATCAACGACAGCTTCGGCGCGGAAGCGACCATCAGCATCAACGTCGCCGCCAAGCAGGCCGGCAACCCCGAATTCATGCGCAGTTTCGCGCGGGCGCTGGACGAGACCGGCTTTCCACAGCGCTTCATGATCGAGGTGACGGAAGATGCCTTCGTCGCCAAGAATCATTTCCAGACCGAGATCCTGCCGATGTTCCGCAAGCTCGGCGTCGGCATCTCCATCGACGATTTCGGCACCGGCTATTCCTCGCTCTCGGCGCTCGCCGACATCACCGCCGACGAGATCAAGATCGACCGCTCGTTCATCACCGACATCCATAAGCGCCCGCGCAGCCAGGGCATTTTGCGCGCGATCGAATCCCTGAGCGAAGCGCTCGGCATGACCGTGATCGCCGAAGGCCTCGAATCCTACGAGGAGCTGGCCTATCTCCAGGCCGCGACCAAGATCCGCTACGCGCAAGGCTATTATTTCGCCCGGCCGATCTTCCTGGAGGAGCTCAAGCTCGCGACCCCCGCCTCCAGCGAATCCCGTCCCGGCGTGTCCAACCGCCCGACGCAGCAGAACCGGCAGGGCTATTCGCGGGCGAGCGGGTATCGGCGGTAGGAGCACAAGCCGCTCCAATCTCGATGTCGTCGCCTGGCTTGACCGGGCGACCCAGTACGCCGAGACGGTTGTGGTTGAACCGATAGGCCGCGGCGTACTGGATGCCCCGGTCAAGCCGGGGCATGGCAGCGGTGGGGGCGGCTCGCATCCGCAACACCCATTTCCCCCTTTGAAATTGCTGCCCTTTTGCTAATACACAGGCGGACTTCCCTGAGGTACGCCATGCCCTCCTCCCCCGACGTCAGCGATCCCGCCTATGTCCGCGCGCGGGCGATGGTGACGCTGTTCGAGCGGCTGGAGCATCTGTGCGAGGGCGCGATCGCGATCGATCGCGGCGGGCGGGTGATCTACGTCAACGAGAAATATCTGGCCTCGCTGGGCCTCAAGCACACCACCGAAGCGATCGGCCGGCCGATCGAGGAGATCATCCCGAACAGCCTGATGCGAAACGTCGCCGAGAGCGGCGAGCCGATCCTGCTCGACATCATGGAGCTCGGCGGCGAGCAGCTCGTGGTGACGCGCATGCCGATCGAGGACGAGGACCGCAACGTCATCGGCGCGATCGGGTTCGTGCTCTACGACCACCTCGAGAGCCTCAAGCCGCTGCTCGCCCGCGTCACCCAGCTCGAGAGCGATCTGCGGCTGGCGCGGCGGCAGTTGTCCAATGCCCGCGCGGCGCGCTTCACCCTTGCCGATTTCGTCGGCACGACACCGGCGATCGCGCAGGCCAAGGAGTTCGCCAAACGCGCGGCGCGGCAGAGCGTGACCGTGCTGCTCACCGGCGAGACCGGCACCGGCAAGGAGCTGCTGGCGCAGGCGATCCACAATGCGTCCTCGCGCGCGGAAAAGCCGTTCGTCAGCGTCAATGTCGCGGCGATCCCGGAAACGCTGATCGAGTCCGAATTCTTCGGCACTGCGCCTGGCGCCTATACCGGCGCCGACCGCAGGGGACGCGAGGGCAAGTTCCGGATCGCCGATGGCGGCACGCTGTTCCTCGACGAGATCGGCGAGATGCCGCTGCAATTGCAGGCCAAGCTGTTGCGCGTGCTGCAGGAGCGCGAGATCGAGCCGCTCGGCTCGGACAAGATCAGCAAGGTCGATGTGCGCGTCATTGCCGCGACCAATGTGGATTTGCGCAAGCGCGTCAGCGACGGCGCCTTCCGCGCCGATCTCTACTACCGCCTCAACGTGCTCTCGATCGACCTGCCCCCTCTGAGAAAATGCCTCGACGATCTGCCCGACATCTGCGCGCGGCTGATCGAGGACATCAGCGCCTCCGGCGATTTCCTCAATGCCAGGATCACGCCGAGCGGATTGTCGGCGCTCGCGCGCTACGACTGGCCCGGCAACGTCCGCGAGCTCCGCAACATTCTGGAACGCGCACTGATCCTCAGCGATTCCGGGCGCCTGACCGGCGACGATTTCGTTCACATCCTGCCGGTCAGCGCGGAGGCCGGCCCTGGACCGGCGCCGCAGATGACCGGCTCGGTCGTCCCCTATGCCGAAGCCGAGGCGGAGTTCGAGAAGCAGACGCTCGAACATGCGCTCGCCGCCAGCAACGGCCAGATCTCGGAAGCCGCGCGGATGCTGCGCATCTCGCGCGCGACGTTCTACAAGAAGCTCGCCAAGTTCGGACTGGCGTCGGGATCGCCGCCTGTCTGACTTTCGAGACGGCAGGTGTCCGGAGTCTCGGACTCCTGACACCGCCATATCGGCACTCGCCTGTGGCGTTCGCGCGTGATCCGCCGCAATTTCAGGCATTCCCGCGCAAAACTCCGGATCTGGCGCAGGGCTTGCTCTGAGGCGGCCTGAGGAAACGCATGGGCTGATGTGAAGCCAGGGGATCGTTAACGCGAACTCGTCGCGGCCTGCGACGATCCGGCACGCGCACGTCAAGAGACTGTCACATGCGCCTCGTGCAAGCTCCGCCGGAAGGTGGAATTGCAATGTATGCACACTTGTGCAAATCGCTGTGATCAAGGCAGTTCATTCAAGGAGGAAATCATCGTGCGTCGATCGCTCATTCTCACGGCAGCCATCCTCGGCCTGGCCGCGAACACCTCCGCGCAGGCCGACGACCTCAAGGTCGCGCTGATCTACGGCAAGACCGGCCCGCTCGAAGCCTATGCCAAGCAGACCGAAACCGGCCTGCAGATGGGTTTTGAATACGCCACCAAGGGCACCATGACGCTCGACGGCCGCAAGATCGTCGTCATCACCAAGGACGACCAGGGCAAGCCCGACCTGTCGAAGGCCGCGCTCGCGGAAGCCTATCAGGATGACAAGGCCGACATCGCGATCGGCACGACCTCGTCGGCCGCGGCGCTCGCCATCCTCCCCGTCGCCGAGGAGAACAAGAAGATCCTGATCGTCGAGCCCGCCGTCGCGGACCAGATTACCGGCGAGAAGTGGAATCGCTACATCTTCCGCACCGGGCGCAACTCCTCGCAGGACGCAATCTCGAACGCGGTCGCGATCGGCAAGCAGGGCGTCACCGTTGCGACGCTAGCGCAGGACTACGCTTTCGGCCGCGACGGCGTCGCCGCCTTCAAGGAAGCACTCGCCAAGACCGGCGCGACGCTCGCTGCCGAAGAATATGCCCCGACCTCGACCACCGACTTCACCGCGGTCGGTCAGCGCCTGTTCGACGCTCTGAAGGACAAACCCGGCCGCAAGGTCATCTGGGTGATCTGGGCCGGCGCCGGCAATCCGCTGGCGAAGCTGCAGGACATGGATCCGAAGCGCTACGGCATCGAGCTCTCCACCGGCGGCAACATCCTGCCAGCACTGGCCGCCTACAAGGGCCTGCCCGGCATGGAAGGCGCGACCTATTACTACTACGACATCCCGAAGAACCCGGTGAACGACTGGTTCGTCGCCGAGCACCAGAAGCGCTTCAACGCGCCGCCGGACTTCTTCACCGCGGGCGGCTTTGCGGCTGCGATGTCCGTCGTCGCCGCCGTCACCAAGGCGAAGTCGACCGACACCGAGAAGCTGATCACGGCGATGGAAGGCCTGGAGTTCGACACGCCGAAGGGCAAGATGGTGTTCCGCAAGGAGGACCATCAGGCGCTCCAGAGCATGTATCACTTCAAGGTCAAGGTCGATCCGAACGTCGCCTGGGCCGTACTCGAGCCGGTGCGCGAGCTGAAGATCGAGGACATGGACGTTCCGGTCCGCAACAAGCGCTGATGTCAAATCTCCTCTCCCCGCATCGGCGGGGAGAGGCTTCTTCCACATTCCCCAGAGTTATCCCGATGGCCCTGACGTTAGAGACCCGCGACCTCACCATCCGCTTCGGCGGTCATGTCGCGGTCAACAACGTCACCTGCACGTTCCGCCCGGGCGAGCTCACCGCCATCGTCGGGCCGAACGGCGCCGGCAAGACCACCTATTTCAACCTGATCTCGGGCCAGCTGCGCGCTTCACACGGCAGTATCCTGTTCGACGGCACCGACATCACCCAGCATTCCGCGCCGCTGCGCACCCGCGCGGGCCTCGGCCGCGCCTTCCAGCTCACCAACCTGTTTCCGAACCTCACCGTGGAAGAGAACGTCCGCCTCGCGGTGCAGGCCGCTGATGGCACCCATTACGACATGCTGCGGCCCTGGATGGTCCGCCGCGACCTGATCACCCGCGCCGATGCCATCCTCGACCAGGTCGCACTCGGCAATCGCCGCGGCGTCGCGGCGACTGCGCTGTCGCATGGCGACCAGCGCAAGCTCGAGGTCGCGCTGATGATCGCGCTCGAACCCAAAGTGTTCATGTTCGACGAGCCGACCGCGGGCATGAGCATCGACGAGGTGCCGGTCGTGCTGAACCTGATCGCCCAGCTCAAGCAGGACAAGAGCAAGATCATCCTCCTCGTCGAGCACAAGATGGACGTGGTGCGCTCGCTCGCCGACCGCATCATCGTGCTGCACAACGGACAACTTGTCGCCGACGGTCCGCCGGCCGAGGTGATCGCCTCGCCGATCGTGCAGGAGGCCTATCTCGGCGTTGCTCCAAAGAGTGCCGCATGACCGATCTGCTCAAACTCTCCGGCGTGCACACGCATATCGGCCGCTACCACATTCTCCAGGGCATCGACCTCGCGGTCCCGCAGGGCCAGACCACCATGCTGCTCGGCCGCAACGGCGCCGGCAAGACCACGACGCTGCGCACCGTGATGGGCTTGTGGCAGGCCTCCAGCGGCGAAATCACGCTCGCAGGCGAGCGCATCGAGAGCCGCGCCACGCCCGACATCGCGCGGCTCGGCGTCGGCTACGTGCCGGAAAGCATGGCGGTGTTTTCCGACCTCACGGTGAAGGAAAACCTGGTGCTGGCGGCGCGCGACGGGCCGCTCGACGATACCCAGCTCGACTGGATCTTCGGCTTCTTCCCCGCGCTGCGCCGGTTCTGGCTGTCGCGCGCGGGAAGCCTCTCGGGCGGACAGAAGCAGATGTTGTCGATCGCGCGCGCCATCGTCGAGCCGCGCAAGCTGCTGCTGATCGACGAGCCGACCAAGGGGCTGGCGCCCGCGATCGTCATGGCACTGATCGAGTGCCTGAAGGAGATCAAGCGCAAGGGCGCGACGATCCTGCTGGTCGAACAGAATTTCTTTGCCGCCCGCGAGCTCGGCGACAACGTGCTGGTCATGGACAACGGCACCATCGTTCATCGCGGCGAGATGGCGGCGCTCGCCGCCGACGTGGCGCTGCAGGAGCGGCTGCTCGGCCTGAGCCTGGAGGCGCATCAGTGACTGAACTCGCCGCAAATGATCCGCTGCCGAAGCCGAAGCGCGATCTCGCGCCGATTCTGCTGCCGGTCGCACTGGCGCTTGCGATGATTCCCCTGGTGGGGTCACCCAGCACCTGGCTGACGCTGACCGCCGCGAGTCTTGCCATGGGCATGATGATCTTCATCATGGCCTCGGGGCTGACGCTGGTGTTCGGCCTGATGGACGTGCTCAATTTCGGCCACGGCGCCTTCATCGCCGTCGGCGCCTATGTCGCAACCCTCGTGCTGGCGCCGTTCGCGGCCTCGATGCAGGCGGATTCGCTGTGGATGAACCTTGCAGTGCTGGCGCCGGCGGCGCTGCTGTCGATGGCGGTATCCGGCGCGCTCGGCCTGGTCGTCGAGCGCGTGCTGATCCTGCCCGTCTATGGCCAGCATCTGAAGCAGATCCTGATGACGACGGGCGGCCTGATCGTCGCCGAGCAGACGCTCTATGCGCTGTGGGGGCCGCAGATCATCCCGACACCCCTGCCGACCTCGCTGCGAGGCTCCTTCATCCTCGGCGACGTCGCGATCGCCAAATACCGTGTGCTGGCGATGCTGATCGGCCTCGCCGTCTTCATCGCGATCCAGCTCGTGCTCAACCGCACCAAGCTCGGCCTGCTGATCCGCGCCGGCGTCGAGAACCGCGAGATGGTCGAGGCGCTCGGTTATCGCATCCGCCGCCTGTTCCTCGGCGTGTTCATGACGGGATCGGCGCTCGCAGGCCTCGGCGGCGTGATGTGGGCGCTCTATCGCGAGCAGGTCCATGCCTCCATGAGCGACGACCTCACCGTCTTGATTTTCATCGTCGTCATCATCGGCGGCCTCGGCTCGATCGGCGGCTGCTTCATCGGCGCCATCCTGGTCGCGATGGTCGCCAATTACGGCGGCTTCCTGGTGCCGAAACTCGCCCTCGTCTCCAATATCCTGCTGATGGTCGCCATTCTGATGTGGCGGCCGCGCGGCCTCTATGCGGTGACCAGCCGATGATGCTCCTGTCAGGCGATCCGCCGAAGAGCCGCGTGCTCACGCTTCTCCTCATCCTCATCATCCTGGCGCTGGCGGCGACGCCGTTCCTGTTTCCGGGGGCCAAGGCGCTGAACGTCGCGGCCAAGATCTGCGTCTTCGCCGCGCTCGTCGCCTCCTACGACCTGCTGCTCGGCTATACCGGCTCGGTGTCGTTCGCCCACACCATGTTCTACGGCATCGGCAGTTACGCGATCGCGATCGCGCTGTACGGGATGGGCCCGAACTGGGCGGCGGTCGCGACCGGCATCGTCGTCGGCCTGCCGCTCGCGGCGCTGCTCGCGCTCGCGATCGGCTTGTTCTCGCTGCGGGTCGCCGCGATCTTCTTTGCCATGATCACGCTCGCGGTCGCCTCCGCCTTCCAGGTGCTGGCTTCGCAGCTCTCCTGGCTGACGGGCGGCGAGGACGGGCGCAGCTTCCAGCTGCCGGAATTGCTGCGGCCCGGCACGGTGCTGATCTCCAAGAACCTGTTCGGATTCGAGATCAACGGCCGCATCCTCACCTTCTACCTGGTGTTCGCCGTCTCGGCCCTGATGATCCTCGCTCTGTTGCGTGTCGTGAACTCGCCGTTCGGACGCGTGCTCCAGGCGATCCGCGAGAACCGCTTTCGCGCCGAGGCGCTCGGCTTTCGCACCGTCTTCCACCTGACCTACGCCAACTGCCTCGCCGCGCTGGTCGCCGCCAGCGCCGGCATTTTGAACGCGCTGTGGCTGCGCTATGCCGGTCCCGACACCTCGCTCAGCTTCTCGATCATGCTGGACATTCTGTTGATGGTGGTGATCGGCGGCATGGGCACGATCTACGGCGCGATCATCGGCGCCACCATCTTCATCCTCGCCCAGAACTACCTTCAGTCGCTGATGGGCGTCGCCTCCAAGGCGGCGAGCGAAGCCGGCCTGCCGTTGCTGCCGGGGCTGTTGCATCCCGATCGCTGGCTGCTGTGGCTCGGGCTGCTGTTCATCGCCAGCGTCTACTTCTTCCCGACCGGCGTCGTCGGACGGCTGCGCAATGCCGGCCGCGACAAGAGCGCGGGCGCTTCGCATTAAGCTGCGGTTAATGATGCAGCGCAGCGGTTGTGATGGGCACGGCACAACCGCGACGTGATTCCCGCCCCGCTGCATACGGGCGCGACTACACAACCGGATTAATGCTTAGGTAACTGGCTTTCCTAAGGTTTGCGCCATTTGTGCGGTGTATTCCTGTCCTTCCAGGGAGGGGGAATGCGCCAGGTCTTTTCCACGGTGACAGCCGGAATGTCATCAGCCGCGACCAACGGCTGGGCGGCCTTGGCGCGGCGTGGTCCTGTCCTCTGGCTGACCCTGTGCGGCGTGTTGCTGGTCGCCGGGATCTTCGCCGTGACCGCCATGGCCGTCGGCGAATTCCGCGAGCGCACCCTGGCCAACCGCGAGCGCGAGCTGGAAAACACGGTGCAGCTGATCGCACGGCACTTCGATCAGCAATTCCAGGATTCCGACGTCGTCGCCGCCGACCTGATCGGGCAGATGAACCTGCCGGAGATCACCTCGCCGGCGATGTTCCGCGAGCGCATGTCCGGGCTCGCGACGAATCAGATGCTGCGGAGCAAGATCAGCTCCGTCTCCTATCTCGGCGACATCGCGATCTACGATGCCGACGGCGAGCTGATCAACTGGTCGCGGGCCGAGCCGCTGCCCAAGATCAACGTCTCCTCGCGCGCCTATTTCCAGACGTTCAAATCCGATCCGATGGCCGAATCGGTCATCCTGGAATCCGTCCGCAGCTTCATCATCGGCAAATGGACCACGATCGTCGCGCGGCGGCTGAGCGGCGCGGACGGCACCTTCCTCGGCGCCATGGTCCGGCGGATCGATCCGGACAGCTACCGGCAGTATTTCGCATCTGTCGCGCTTGCCGAGGGTACGGCGATCTCGCTGTTCGATCGCGAAGGCAAGATGCTGGCGCGCTATCCGCATGTCGAAGAGCTGATCGGCAGGAATTTCAAGGACGCGCCGCTGATGCGCAAGATGCTGGCCGAGGGCGGCCGGCACACGCTGCGCGTCAAGGGACCGATCGACGGCGAGGACCGCCTCGGCTCGGGGGCCTCGCTGTCGCATTTCCCGCTGGTCATCGTCGCGACCAACACCACGAGCGCCGCGCTGGCCGACTGGCGTCAGCAGACCGGCTTCATGGTCACCACGGCAACGCTTTCGGCGATCGTGATCGCATTGATCCTCTTCCTGATCATCCGCCAGATCAGCCGGCAGAACCGGGAAGCCCAGGAGCGGATCGAAGCGGAACGGCTGCGGCTCGACACCGCCCTGAACAACATGTCGCAAGGGCTGATCCTGTACGACGCCGCCGGATTTATCGTCACCTGCAACCGCCGCTACTCCGAGATGTTCGGCCTGTCCGACGACATCATCAAGCCCGGCTGTCACATCCGCGAGGCGATGCAGCATCGCAAGGAGCGTGGCACGTTCGGCGGCGACGTCGAGACGTTTTGCACCGATGTGATGCGGGTCGTCGCCGAGGGCAAGGTCTCCAGCAGGATCCACGAACTGCCCAACGGCCGCGCCTTCCAGGTCATCAACACTCCGCTGGCGCAGGGCGGATGGGTCGCCACGATCGAGGAAATCACCGAGCGGCGCAATCTGGAGCAGGAGCGCGACCGCAACTACATGTTCCTGCGCGAGATCATCGATCACATCCCCTCGCAGATCACGGTGAAGGATGCCCTGACGCGGCAATATCTGCTGGTCAACCGGACCGCCGAGGAGCAGTTCGGCCAGTCGGGTGACGTCATCGTCGGCAAGACTCCTTTCGACATGTATCCGGAGGCCGCCGCCAGGATCGTCAACGACGACGACAGCAAGGCGCTGCAGGCGCCCGGGGGATTGTTCAAGGACGAGCACGCCTGGCAGAGCCAGACCAAGGGACCGCGCTACATCACCTCGACCCGGATCGGCATTCGCGACAAGTCCGGCGAGCCGCGCTACCTCATCAGCGTCGTCGAGGATGTCACCGAGCGGCGGCGCGCCCACGACAAGATCGCGCATATGGCGCATTACGATGCGCTGACCGACCTGCCGAACCGCACGCTGTTCCGCGAACAGATCGAACGCGAGCTGGCGAAGGTCGCCGGCGGCGCGCAGTTCGCGCTACTGTATATCGACGTCGACGAATTCAAGGGCATCAATGATTCGCTCGGCCATCACGTCGGCGACGAGCTGCTGAAGGCGATCGCGACCCGCCTCCGCGGCTGCCTCAAGAAGAGCGACCTGATCGCGCGGCTCGGCGGCGACGAATTCGCGGTGATCCAGACCGGAATCCAGTCCTCTGCGGACGTACTGTCGTTCGTGACGCGGATCTACGAGGCGATCCGCCAGCCCTATCACTGCCTCGGCCACCAGCTCTCCACCGACGCCAGCATCGGCATCGCGCTGGCGCCGCAGGACGGGACCGATCTCGACCAGCTCATCAAGCACGCCGATCTTGCGATGTACGGCGCCAAGGCCGAAGGACGCCGCACCCATCGCTTCTTCGAGCCGGAGATGGACGCGAGCGCCAAGGCGCGCCTGACCATGGAGCAGGATCTGCGCCAGGCGCTGGTGAATGGCGGCTTCGAGATCCACTACCAGCCGCTGGTCGACCTGCGCACCAACGACGTGTCGGGCTGCGAGGCGCTGCTGCGCTGGCGGCATCCCGAGCGCGGCTGGGTGTCACCGGCGGAGTTCATTCCGATCGCCGAGGATACCGGCCTGATCAACGAGCTCGGCGACTGGGTGCTGCGCATGGCCTGCAACGAGGCCGCGACCTGGCCGGCGCATGTGCGGATTGCGGTCAACGTCTCGCCGGTGCAGCTCAAATGCGACACGCTGGCGCTGCGGATTGCCAGCGCACTCGCCGCCTCCGGGCTCTCTCCCTCCCGGCTCGAGCTCGAAATCACCGAGGCCGTGCTGATCCGCGACGACGAGGCCGCGCTCTCGATCCTGCACCAGCTCCGGTCCATCGGCGTACGCATCGCGCTCGACGATTTCGGCACCGGCTATTCCTCGCTGAGCTATCTGAAGCGCTTCCCGTTCGACAAGATCAAGATCGACCGCTGCTTCGTCGCCGACATCGCGGAGACCAGCGGCGCGCCCGTGATCGTGCAGGCGGTGGTGAACATCGCCGCGGCGAGCCACATGACCACCGTCGCCGAGGGCGTCGAGACCGAGGCGCAGCGTGAGATGCTGCGCGCGCTCGGCTGCACGGAGATGCAGGGTTATCTGTTCAGCAAACCGAAGCCGGCCGCCGAGGTGCGAAAGCTGTTCGGTCCGAACGATGCCGCGCCGGTGGCGGCGGTGGCCTGAGATGGCGAAGCCGAGGAAAACGTCAGCGAAAGCCGTCGACGTCGCCGATTCCTATGCCGTACGGCTGATGCAGCATCTGGTGGTGCCGACCTTCGTGATCGACCCCAAGCGCCGCGTCGTGATCTGGAACAGAGCCTGCGAGCGGCTGACCGGCGTCCCCGCCGCGGAGGTGATCGGCACGACGAAACACTGGCAGGCCTTCTACGAGACCCGGCGCCCCTGCCTCGCCGACCTGGTCGCGCTCGACCGTCCCGAGCAGCTGCCGGAGTTTTATTCGGAATATGCCGCACGCGGCCACAACGGGCTCGGCTTTTCCGCGGAGAACTGGTGCGTGATGCCCAAGCTCGGCAGCCAGCTCTATCTCGCGATCGACGCCGGTCCTATCCACGACGAGGCCGGCCATCTGATCGCCGTGGTGGAGACGCTGCGCGACCTCACCGATCAGAAGCGCGCCGAGATGGCGCTGAAGGAGCTCGCCACCAAGGACGGGCTGACCGGCCTGTCGAACCGGCGCGCCTTCGACCAGATGCTGATGAGCGAATGGGCCCGCGCCCAGCGGACGCAGAAGCCGATGGCGCTGCTGTTCGTCGACGTCGATCATTTCAAGCTGTTCAACGACCGGCACGGCCACCAGAGCGGCGACGAATGCCTGCGCGCGGTCGCTGATGTCGTCAGCCGCCACGCCGTGCGCCCGCTCGACCTCGCCAGCCGCTATGGCGGGGAAGAGTTCGCGCTGATCCTGCCCGACATGGATTGCGATGCCGCCTGCGCCATCGCCGCGGAGATCCGCGGTGCCGTCATGGCCTTGCGGATCGCTCATGGAGCTGTTGGCGCCGGCGACCACGTCACCCTCAGCGTCGGCGTCGCCAGCCATATTCCCACTGAGGCCGACGGCAACCCCGACCGGCTGCTGGGTGCGGCCGACGAGGCGCTCTATGCGGCAAAACGGCTCGGCCGCAACCGCGTCATCTGCTCCGAACGCCTGCTTGCCGAGTTCGCGCGCGCCGATCGCGGCTCGCCCGGGATTCAAGTCGCCGCCAATCGCCGGTCCAGCCGCGGCTGACGTTCATCCCCCCGAAGGTTCTATTGCGTTCGGCCTCACCAACAGGTGATGTTGCGCCGGAACAACACGCACATTTTCTTCTCGAAAAGCCGCAATTTCTCGGGCGCTCGTTTGAATATAGATAAGTCGTTGCCTGGAGCCGTATTCGCTTTGAAATTTCCCCGCCCATCTCGCAGTGCCCTCCCCTCCGTCAAAAACGCCATCGCCTGGTCGCGAGTGACGGCCGAACCCGGCTCGGCCGCCAAGACCAACCGCTGATGACCGAAGCAGCCGGTTCGTTTCGCGGACGTGTCCACCGCGGAACGCAGCAAATTGGTGGCACCTGCATCGAGCTCGAGGCCGCGGGCGAGCGAATCCTGCTCGACCTTGGCCTTCCGCTGGATGCCGACGGCGCGTCCGACGATCTTCTCCCGCCTGTGGCCGGGCTTCGCGTCGAAGATCCAACCCTGCGTGCGGTTGTCCTCTCGCACGGACACGGCGATCATTGGGGTTTGCTCCCCCTGTGCAGACCCAATGTCCCCCTCGCCATGGGCGCTGCGACCGCGCGCATCATGTGTGCGGCAGCTCCTTTCGTGCCCAACGCCTTCGTGCCGAATGTTTCATTCGAGCTGAACGATCGCAGAACCTTCCAGATCGGCCCGTTCAGCATCACGCCCTATCTTGTCGATCACTCGGCCTATGATGCCTATGCGCTGCTGATCCAGGCTGCCGGCCGGCGTCTGTTCTACAGCGGCGATATCCGCGCCCACGGTCGCAAGGGCGGTCTGTTCGAACGAATGGTCAGCCATCCGCCCCGCGATATCGACACGATGCTGATGGAGGGGTCGAGCCTCGGCCGTCTCGACGAGCACACGCAATTCCCGACGGAGGACGACATCGAGGCGAGGCTGACCCAGAGTTTTAAACAGCCAGGCTTCGTCATCCTCTCGGCATCCGCGCAGAACATCGATCGCATCGTCAGTATCTATCGCGCATGCAAGCGCAGCGGCCGGACGCTGCTGCTGGACCTCTATGCGATGGAGATATTGCGGGCCACCGGCAACGAGCGCTTGCCGAACGCCGGCTGGCCCAATTTGTCGGTCTATGTGCCGGAATATCAGCGGCGACAGGTCGCAAGGAACAAGCGCTTCGACCTGCTGGATCCCTACAAATCCGCACGGATCTACCGCGAGCGCATCACCGAGATCGTCGATCGCACCGTGATGCTGTTTCGTCCGGCAATGGCCCACGACGTGGAGGCCGCAAATCTCTGGCCCGGCACCAGAGCGATCTGGTCGCAATGGGACGGATATCTGAAGGACGGTCCTGGCGCCAGACTGAAGGCGGATCTCGCGACACGCGGCGTTCCCATCGAGATCATCCACACCTCGGGCCACGCCAGCATCCTGGATCTCAAGCGGCTCGCGAACGCAATACAGCCGGACAGGCTGGTGCCCGTTCACACATTCGAAGGCGACAGTTTCTCCAGATATTTTGACAACGTCACGCGACGCAGCGATGGCGAATGGTGGGAGGTATGAGATGAGCTTCAGACGCGGAATCCGGGGCGACGACTTTCGCAAGGCACTCGAGACACTCGCCCAGCAGGATGGCTGGTGGAAAGACGTTCTCGCCGATCCCACACTCATCATCGGCATTCGGGACGAGTACCTGAACGTCTATTGGCAGGGACAATCCATCTTCAAAGTGTCATTCAAGGGCGGGAAAGTAACCGCCTCGACGCACGAAAAGTATCTGCTGAATCCGGACTTGAAGGATCAGGTCTCGCTCGTCGAGGGGAAGTTCGCCTTCGGCAAGGCCGAGCAAAGGATGCTGACGCGCGACTACGAAGGCGCAGAGACGCTGGCGAAGCTCAAAAGGGCCGCATCGCCCTATTCCGGACAGGAGAAGGAAGGCGTCCACGAGATCGCGACGTCCAATCTCTCCGTCGTCGACGTCGAGATTGCGATCAACGCATCCGGCGTCCCCGGCATCAAGCGGAACCTCCCCCGCATGGACCTGGCGAACTTCGAAACGACGGCGACCGGCGTGGATCTAGTGTTCTGGGAGGCCAAAACGTTCAGCAACCCCGAGCTGGAGAACGGCGACATTGTCGGTCAGCTCGGGGACTATCAGAAGGTGATCGACCTTCACAAGACGGAGTTCGATGACAGCTATCGATGGGTTGCGAAGAATCTGGCCGAGATGACGGAATGGAGCAACGGACACCGCCATGTGGCTGCGGCGATCAGCGCCGTTGCGAGGGAGGCAAAGATCAACGTGAGCAGCGCCAATGTCGGGCTGCTCGTGTATGATTTCACCGCGGTTCAACGCGATCGCAAGGACAAGGACGGCAAGACGCTGAGCGACAGAGTGATTGAATCGCTCGCGAAGGTGGGCGTGGGTCCGGAGCGGATCAGGTTCAAAGGCACGACAAAGGGTCTCACCATCTAAGTTGGCACGCGGGAGAAACCTGGCTTTGCATCTTCCCGAGCACGAAGAGCTCACCTTCGCGATCGGCGACATCCACGGCTGCTTTGAGAAGCTGACGTCGCTGCTCGCCGCGTGCGACCGGATTCGCGGCCAGCGGAGCGCCCAGTTTGTCCTTGTCGGGGACTACATCGACAGGGGCCTCCAGAGCCGCGAGGTGATGGATTTTCTCCTCGGCAGCCATGGGAAGCAGAACCGCCCCTTCGTCTGTCTGCGGGGTAACCATGAGGAGATGCTGCTTCGCGCAGCCGACATGGAGCGCACCGACCGCGACCTCATGAATTGGTGGGGCAACGGCGGCGAGCAGACGCTCGACAGTTACGGGATCGACGATCCCGCCGACCTGCCGAGCGAGCATCTCGACTGGATACGCGCGCTTCCGCTGATGAAAATCGAGCATGGACGAGTTTTCGTCCACGCTGGGCTACGGCCGGACGTGCCGCTGGCGTCACAATCCGAGCGGGACCTGCTGTGGATCCGGGAACCCTTCCTGTCGTCGGATCACGACCACGGGCTTTTCGTTGTCCATGGCCATACGCCGGTCCGGACCGGGACACCCGATCTGCGGGCCAACCGGTTGAACCTGGATACCGGCGCCTGCTTTGGCGGCCCGCTCACCGCGGCCGTGTTCGCCACCTCGGAGACGGGCCCGTTGATGTTCGTGACCGATTCCGGCGAGATCTCGGGACCGGCCGCCCTCCAGGATTGAAGAGCGAAGCATAAGACCACGAATTGGGCGATGCCGGGCGTCCGGGCCCGGGCAAAGCGGAGGTTGCCCACCCCCCGCCAATCGGCTAAATGAACCTCGACTAGCACCCGTAGCTCAGCTGGATAGAGCGTTGCCCTCCGAAGGCAAAGGTCACACGTTCGAATCGTGTCGGGTGCGCCACTGCTTAGACCTGATGTATCAACGACTTATCTCGTTGATGGTGCGTTCTCAAAAGCTCCTCGGAACAGCCAGTCACTCGCTGGCCACAACAGAGGAGCTTTTTCAATGGCAACGCTACGCTTTCGCAATGACAAGTGGCAGGTTCAAGTCCGCCGCCTAGGCTATCAAGCCCGCACCCAATCCTTCCTGAATAAGACCGATGCTCTACGATGGGCACGGCATATTGAGACCGAGCTGGATCGGACGCTCATACCGAATGACGTGCGGACACTGGCTAAGGTCACTCTAGCCGAACTCCTCATTCGCTACCGCGACACCGTAACTATCAACAGGCGTGGGCTATTGCCCGAAAGGAAGCGCATCGAGGCATTCCTTCGCCAGGATTGGAGCGCCTATCCTCTCGCAAAATTAAATGCGCGCTATTTCAGTGCCTATCGCGATGACCGTCTCAAATGCGTTGGGCCGGGCACGGTCATCCGAGAGCTGGGCCTACTGCGATCAATCTTTGAAACTGCGCGGCGCGAGTGGGGTTACAGCTCGCTTGAGAACCCAGTTGCCTCGATACGAAAACCCAAAGCACCGAACGGACGGGAACGCAGGCTAGAGCCGGGTGAACTAGCCGGACTGAGCGCAGCCTGCGCTACGGTCCGTAGTACGTTGCTTTTACACGGCATCCACATGGCCATTGAGACAGGAATGCGCCGGGGTGAGCTACTGGCTATTCAATGGAAGCAAGTGAACTTCGATACGGGGGTTCTGCACATACCGGTTACAAAAACAGGTAAGCCACGCTCTATTCCGCTCACAGACCGAGCAAGGGAAATTCTTGCAGAGCGCAAGGCGCTCCCCGACGCAGACGCGAGATACGCGTTTCCAATTAGCGCCAACGCATTCCGGCTGGCATGGGAACGCTGCAAGGTAAGCATCCGGCGAAGACCGCGCGCGGGTCATTTTCGGCTCAGGCGGCTTGATCAACGTTCCGGATGGCAGAGCGCCAATTCCATGGCAGCAGT